>PNKD01000012.1 GCA_013822265.1 Leptothrix sp. (in: b-proteobacteria) | reverse complement strand
GAGTTCACGCTCGAGAACCTGAGCAAGATCGGCGAGCGCATCTGGAACATGGAGCGCGACTTCAACAACCGTGCCGGCTTCACCAGCCAGGACGACACGCTGCCGCCGCGGCTGCTGAACGAGCCGGCCAAGACCGGCCCGGCCAAGGGCCTGGTGAACAAGCTGCCCGAGATGCTGCCCAAGTACTACGCGCTGCGTGGCTGGGACGCCGACGGCCAGCTCAAGGCCGACACACGCGCGCGGCTCGGTCTCTAGGCCGCCCGCCATCCCGACACAGGGCGGTTCTCGGACCGCCCTTTCCGTTTGAGGCCCCCCTTATGCGACACATCATCCTCGGCGCCGGCCCGGCCGGCGTCATCGCCGCCGAGACGATCCGCAAGCACGCCCCGCAGGACGAGGTCTACCTCGTCGGTGACGAACCCGAAGCGCCCTACTCGCGCATGGCCATCCCCTACCTGCTGCACGGCAGCATAGGCGAGAGCGGCACCCACCTGCGCCACGCCCCCAACCACTACGACGCTTCAGGCATACAGCTCAAGCGCAACCGCGCGGTGCGCGTGGACGCCGCGGCGAAGACCGTGACCATGGACGACGGCGGCGTGCACGGCTTCGATCGCCTGCTCATCGCCACCGGCTCCAGCCCGGCCACGCCGCCCATCCCGGGCATCGCCGGGCCAGGCGTGCACGCCTGCTGGACGCTGGCCGATGCGCGCGCCATCGCGGCACTCGCCCAACCCGGTGCGCGCGTGCTGCAGATGGGCGCGGGTTTCATCGGCTGCATCATCCTGGAGGCGCTGGCCGCGCGCGGTGTGCAGCTGACCGTCGTCGAGATGGGCGACCGCATGGTGCCGCGCATGATGGGCCCCACCGCCGGCGGCATGATCAAGGCCTGGTGCGAGGCCAAGGGCGTGGCCGTGCACACCGGCGCGCGGGTCGACGCCATAGCGCGCGACGCCACGCCGGTGATGAAGGTGCGGCTGTCCACCGGCGCGGTGATGGCGGCCGACCTCGTCATCAGCGCCACCGGCGTCAAGCCCAACATCGGCTTCCTGGATGGCAGCGGCGTGCGCTGCCTGTTGGGCGTGCTGACCGACGAGCACCTGCAGACCAACGTGCCCGGCATCTACGCCGCGGGCGACTGCGCCGAGGCTTTGGACAAGGTGTCGGGCAAGACCATCGTCAGCGCCATCCAGCCCAACGCCGCCGAGCAGGCGCGCGTGGCGGCGCTGAACATGGCCGGCAGGCCGACCGCGCTTCGCGGCGTCACGCAGATCAACGTGCTCGACACGCTGGGCCTCGTCAGCGCCAGCTTCGGCCTGTGGGACGGCGTGCCCGGCGGCCAGCAGGTGGCGCTCACCGACGAGGCCGCCGGCCGCCATCTCAGCCTGCAGTTCAGCGGCGACGTGCTGGTGGGCTGCAACGCCGTCGG
This sequence comes from Leptothrix sp. (in: b-proteobacteria), assembly GCA_013822265.1. Taxonomy (GTDB): domain Bacteria; phylum Pseudomonadota; class Gammaproteobacteria; order Burkholderiales; family Burkholderiaceae_C; genus Rubrivivax. The sequence continues at coordinate 54,685 of PNKD01000012.1, read as the reverse complement.
CTGGACGAACCACGTCGGCGTGATGCGCGGCCTGGTCGAAGGCCAGGTGAAGCTGGGCGCGTGGAAGGACAAACTGCTGGCCGACCCCACCCTGCTGATGCAAGCCTACCTGGCCTGCGCACAGGCGCAGCACGCGCACGCGCTGGTGCCGGCCTGACGTCAACATCGGCCCCCCGCATGCAGATCACCTTCAAGCTCTACGCCAGCCTGGGCGAGCACCTGCCGCAAGACAAGCGCCAGGGCAATTCGATGCCGCTGGCACTGCCCGCCGGCACGACCATCCTGCAGGCCATCGAACCTTTCCAGCTGCCGATGAAGCTGGTGCACCTGGTGCTCGTCAATGGCGCCTACGTGGCGCCCGAGGATCGCGCCACGCGCGCGCTCGCCGATGGCGACGTGCTGGCCATCTGGCCGCCCATCGCCGGCGGTTGAGAGGCCGTGAACGCGGGCCTGACGCCGCCGCCACGCGAGGCCTTCGAGCGCGAGCAGGGTTTCAGCGACAGCGACTGGCAGCGCTGCCTGCCGGGTGCGGTGGGCGCACACCCTCTGGCCCTGCCCGCGCCGGGCCGGGCCGTCGTCACGATGGCGCAGGGCGGGGGCCGGCTGGACCTGCAGTGGACGGCGCTGCCACCGCGCCGCATCGCGCTGCTGAGCCTGCCGCGCCTGGCGGTGCGCTACCGGTTCGAAGGGGTCGACGCCGCGGCGCGGCGCGAGTTCATGCGCTACTTCGACCTGTTCACGCAACGCGGGGGTGGCTGAGCGGGGCCGCGGCCTCGGCGACCCTGGGCGGCTGCACAGGCATTGCCGGCGGCGGCGGCGCCAACAGCTCACGCACCTGCTCGGCACGCAACGGGCGCGACAGCAGGTAGCCCTGCCCTTCTTGCACGCCCAACTGGCGCAGCAGCGCCAGCTGCTCGCCGGTCTCTATGCCCTCGGCAATGACCTTGCGGTCCAGCGACTTCGCCAGGGTCAGCACCGCCTTGACGATCTCCACGTTGTGCGGCTTCTCCTGCAGGCCCATCACGAACGAGCGGTCGATCTTCAGGCTGTCTATGGGCAAGGTGCCCAGGTAGGCCAGCGACGAAAACCCGGTGCCGAAGTCGTCGACAGAGAAGTGCACGTCTTGTTCGCGCAGCAGCGCCATCGTGCGCAGCGCCACGTCCAGCCGGCCCATCAGCGTGGTCTCGGTGATCTCCAGCGTCAGCGTGCCCGGCGTCACGCGGTGGCGCTGCAGCACCTGCCTGACCTGCGTCACGAGGCCGATGCGCGCGAGGTCGCGGCCGGAGATGTTGACGTGCATGCCCAGCGTTCGCGCTGCCGGGGACGCCTGTTGCCAGGCCGCCAGCTGCGCCACGGCGTGTTCGAGAACCCAGTCGGTCAGCACCTCGATGTGGCCCGACTCTTCGGCCAAGGTGATGAACAGCGCCGGGCTGACGGGCCCGCGCTGCGGATGCACCCAGCGCGCCAGGGCCTCGAAGCCGCACAGCACCGCGCCGTCGAGGCGGTAGATGGGCTGGAAGTGCAGGCTCAGCTGGCCTTCACCGATGGCGCGGCGCAGGTCGTTCTCCAGCGCCATCTTGTCGGCGACCTTCTCGTGCATCGAACGGTCGAACACCACCACGCGGCCACGGCCACCGGCCTTGGCTTCGTACATCGCCAGGTCGGCGTCGCGAAGCACCTCTTCGACGCTGCGCGGGCCGAGGTCACTGAAGGTGATGCCGACGCTGGCGCCGGGGGCGACCTCGGCACCGGCCAGCGTCATCGGCCGCGACAGCTCGTCGAGCACACGATCGGCCAGGCGCAGGCCGACCTGCGCATCCTGCGTGGACTGCACGAGCACGGCGAACTCGTCGCCGCCCAGCCGCGCCACCATGTCGCCGGTGCGCACGCAGGTGCGCAGCCGCGCGGCCACCTCGCGCAGCAACTCGTTGCCGGCGGCGTGGCCCAGGCTGTCGTTGACCATCTTGAAGCGGTCGAGGTCGAGGTAGAGCACCGCGAAGCGCTGTTCGGCATCGGCGCTCGCCCTGTCTACGGCCTGTGCCAGCCGCTCGTGGAAGGCGTGGCGGTTGGCCAGGTCGGTGAGCCCGTCGTGGTGGGCGATGTGGCGCAGCCGGCTCTCCGCCAGGCGGCGCGCATGGATGTCCTGCACCTGGTAGATCAGGCAGCGGCCGTTGCCGCTCGGATCCTCGTACTGGCTGCAGTTGACCGCCACCCAGACCGCCTGGCCGTTGGAGCGGGCGACCTGGATCTCCATCGCGAAAGCGGCGTCGGCCGAGGCCAGCGCGGCCGCCGCGCGCTTGTGCAGCAGCGGCACGTCTTCGCCGCCCAGCAGGGTTTCGAAGCGCTGGCCCAGCAGTTCGCCGGGCTCGAGCACCAGCAGCTCGCAAAAGGCCTCGTTGGCCTGCAGGATGCGGCCATCGGGCTTGACGATGACCATGCCGATGGCGGCGTGGCTGAACGACGCCGACAGCCGCTGCTGGTTCATCGCGACGTCGCGGCGGGCGGCGGCCATCTTCTCCTCGTGGCGCTGGCGCTCGGCCTCCTGGCGCAACAGGGTCATGCGCAGCAGCAGCAGGATGCCCACCGCCGACAGGGCCGAGACCACCAGCACGACCTGGCCGAAACGCAGCGCGTTCAGGTGCACCAGCCCGGCCACCAGCGCCGAGCCGAGGTACACGGCAGCCATCCATCCCGAGTCGGCCAACCAGGCCGAGGGCGTCATGCGCAGCCCGCGCTTGAGCGCCATCATCGCCATCAGGGGCAGCGTCGTCAGCGCGAAGGGCAGCAAGGCCACCAGCGGCAGCGCCGCCATCGCGGCCACCTCGGCCTCGACACCCAGCACCGGCAGCTGCACCTTCAACCATTCGAAGGCCAGCCCGCAGACGGCCATGGCCGCCATCGCCGCGGCAGGGGTCGAGATGTGGCTGCTCAACCGCTTGGAGTTGCGCAGCGTGCCGACCACGCCGTCGATGCCCGACGCCAGCACGGCGGGGGCCGGGCCCAGCGCGGCCAGCACGCCGAAGACGAACACGTCGGAGACGCTCAGCGAGTACGCCGTGCGCGGCAGCCTGAGCGACAGCGACGACGCCACCGTCACCAGGCCCGCAGCGAGCAGCAGCGGCGCCACCGCCGTGCCCGGCAGCGCGGCGACGCGCCAAAGCGCCCAGCCCAGCGCGGCCAGCCCGGCGCAGCTGATGGCCAGCCAGGCCGCGCGCGCGCGCGGCGGATAGTCGAAGAGATGCAGGCGAACGAAGGCCCGCCAGGCGTTCCGGGTCGACTTCTCGCTGGCAATCGTGGGGCTTGTCATGCCTATGTCGGGCCGCAGGCGACTGCACCGGGGAACCATTCGCCCGATGCTGACCCGCTACATAGACATCGGCCCTGTCGCCGGGTACTTGAGGCCCGGCCACCCGAATGGACAGCAACCCGATCGCGGCGCGGCCAGCCGCTGCTCGGCCAGCCGTTACGCGAGCAACCGTTATTCGGCCAGGAAGGCGCGGTCGGTCGCCGCGGCCGGGTCCGTCAGTGACTCGGTCAACAGAAAACCTTCGGTCAGCAGGAAGCCCTCGGTCAACAGGAAACCTTCGGTCAGCAGGAAACCTTCGGTCAACAGGAAACCTTCGGTCAGCAAGAAACCTTCGGTGAGCAGGAAACCCTCGGTCAGAAGGAAGCCTTCGGTGAGCAGGAAGCCCTCGGTGAGCAGGAAGCCCTGCGACAACGTGAAGCCCTCGCCGCCGATGGCGCCGTTGCCGCCCGTGAAGCCCAGCTGCAAGGTCAGCCCCGAGCCGGCCGCAGCGCGCGTGACGAGGGTGACGAGCGGCCCCGTCAGGGCGCTCGCCGCGGCGCTCGCGCTCGAGGCCATCGCGTCGAGCAGGCGCACGCCGGCCGTCAGCAGCGGCTGCGGGCTGGCGTTGCTTTCGACGATGGCTGTGGGCACGGAGTTCACGGGCAGGCGGCTGAGGCTGAGATAGGCGACGGTGTGGCGCGTCAGCACTTCGTGCGCCCAGGTCAGGCGGGGGTCGTAGATGGGCTGCCAGCGTGTGAACAACACCTCGCCGCCCACCAGGCGCGTGCCCCCGGCCAGCACGATGCGGCTCCAGGGCACGGCCTGGCCGTCGACCACGGTTCTGGGCACGGGCAACACCTTGCCGGCCGCCAGCAGCGGGTCACCGGCCTTCAGCGTCCCGGCGGCCAGCGCGGGCCCGGCATCGGTACGCAGCGCGGCCGCCAGGCGCAGCGCGCCATCGACGTTCAGCGCGCCGGTGCCTTGCTCGAGCAGGCTGCCCTGCGCCAGCGGCAGCGCGGTGTATTGCAGGATGGCCTTGACCAGCGGCGGCGTCAGGCCGGGGTTGGCCTGCAGCAGCAGCGCCGCGGCGCCGGCCACGGCGGGCGCCGCCACCGAAGTGCCACTCAAGGTCATCAGGGCCGTGTGCGTCGCCGGCGAGGCGCCGGGTGAAGCCAGCAGCTGCGGGTAGCCGACGAGCAGCGCGTTCCACGTCGACACGCCATTGTTCGTGAGGCTGGCAGCGGCCCCCACCATGCGATTGCCCGGCGCGACGAGGTCGGGTTTGATCAGGTTGTCGACCTTGTGCTTGCCGCTGGCATAGAGAAAGCTGCCGCGCGTCGGGCCGCGCGAGCTGAACCCCGTCACCAGGTCGTCGCTGCGCCCGGCCGTGCCGAAGGTGTTGATGGCTCCCACCGTGATCGCCGAGGGCTCGTGGCCCGGCGAAGACACCGTGCCGTAGACCTTCTGCCCAGCGGCGTTCTTGCCCGCATTACCCGCCGCGGCCACCACCACGATGCCGGCGGCGGTGGCGCTGCGCACGGCGCGCGCCAGCGGGTCGGCCAGGAAGGAGTCGGTCGACGCGGCGCCCAGGCTCATGTTCATGACGCGGATGTTGGCCAGCCGCGAGCGCTGGATCACCCAGTCGATGCCGGCCAGCACGTCGGCCATGTTGCCGACGCCGCGCTCGTCGAGCACCCGCACGTCGTAGAGGTCGGCGGTGGGTGCGACGCCGCGGTAGGCGCCGGCGGCGTTGCTGCCCGCGGCCATCGAGGCCACGTGCGTGCCGTGGCCATTGGGGTCGGAGCGGCCGAAGGACGGCTGGGTGGCCGTGCTCGTCACCGTGTACTTGCTGCCGTCCAGGATGGCCTTGACGATGGGCGAGAAGTCCACGCCCTTGATCCAGCCGACCAGGCCGAGCGACTGCATCGCGGCGGGCATGTCGACGACGGCGCGCACGCGCGAGACGCCGTCGGCGCCGAGCAGGTCGCGATGCTGCCAGTCGATGCCGGTGTCGAGGATGGCGATGCCCACCGCGGCAGGTGCCGCGACGGATGCCACCACGGCGTCGGTCGACAGTGCACTGAGCGAGGTCTGACTCAACGAGGTCGTGGTGGTCGTTGTCGTCTTGACCACCGTCGTGGCATGGCGCGACACCGCCCGGTTCGGCGCGATGCCCAGCACGTCCGTGCGCGCGGCCACCACGTTGACCGCGGAAGCCGGCAGCATCGCCGAGAGCGCGCGCACCGAGAGGTAGTTGTAGGTGACCGAGCCGCCGCGCGCGATGATGTCCTTGCGCAGCGCGGTCAGTTCGGGGTCGGCGCTGCTGGCGTTGACGAGCAGCTTGACGTGCAGCACACCGTTGATCCGGCGCGCCCAGGTCACGCTGGGCGTGATGCCGGCAGGCGTGGCCAGCACGGCCGCCAGGTCGGCGGAGACTTTGGCTGAAGGGGCCGCGTGCGCGGCCGGCGCCAAGCCGAGCAGCGCTGCCAGCAGTGCCGTGGCACTCAGGGTGCGGGCGATTCGGCCCAGTGAAATATTGAGGTGCTGAGACAGGGTCATACGGAGCCTCGACGGACTAAGAAAGTTGGACGGCCCACGGCCGGATTCACTTGCATGTCGTCGCAGCCGGCCTCACGCCACCCCTGCGAGATCCGCGCCGGCTGCGGTCGGCTGGTGAGCCGCCCCCGCGCCTTGCGAATGACTGCATTGTGCTCGGAAGCCCGGCGTCGGATACAAGATGTATCGGCCTATACCGTGATCGATTGCAGCCTTGGCGGCCCTGTCGCCGGCCTGGCCGTCCGGCGCCGCGAAGTGCGCACCCGGTCGGGCTGGGCGGCGCACTGCACGGGGCGACCGTCACGCCCCTGAACCTGGAGGCGCCGCAACCCGCGGCACCGGCCCTGCCGCCCTTCAGTGCAGCGAGTTGAGCGCAGTGAACGCCGGCGCCGGCGCCGAGGCCGCGACCGGGCTCCGCGCCGCCAGCTCGCGTGCCAGCAGACTCTGCACCGCCATCGCCGTGAGCGGGCGCGACATGTGATAGCCCTGGCCCGCCTGGCAGCCCATGTCGCGCAGCTGCGCGAACTGCGACTCGGTCTCTATGCCTTCGGCGACCACGCGCTTGCGCAGCGACTGGCCGAGATTGACCACCGCGCGCACCACCGCCGCTTCGTTGGAACCCGCGCGCATGCCGTTGATGAAAGAGCGGTCGATCTTCAGGCAGTCGACGGGCAGGCTGGACAGGTGCGACAGCGACGAGTAGCCGGTGCCGAAGTCGTCGACGCTGAGGCCCACGCCCAGGGTGCGCAGGTCCTCGAGCAGCGGCAAGGCGAGCTTGAGCTGGTCCATCAGGATGTTCTCGGTCAGCTCGACCTGCAGGTACTGCGGCTCCAGCCGGGCGGCCACCAGCGCCCGCGTGATGCGCGCCACCAGCCCGCCCTGCGCGAGGTCCTTGGCCGAGATGTTGACGTTCATCGTCAGCTCGGCGAACGCGGGGTCGAGCTGCTGCCATTGCCGCAGCTCGGCGCTGGCCTTGTTGAGCACGAACTCGGTGAGCTGCACGATGAGCCCGGTCTCCTCGGCGATCGGGATGAACACGTCGGGGCCGATGGTGCCGTGCTCGGGATGCGCCCAGCGCGCCAGCGCCTCGAAGCCGACCAGGCGCGAGTCGTGCAGGTTGTACAGCGGCTGGTAGACCAGCGAGAGCAGTCCCTCGGCGATGTCGCGCCGCAGGTCGCCTTCCAGTTGCACGCGGCGCGTCACCTCGGTGTGCAGCGTGCTGTCGAAGAGGGCGTAGCGGTCCTTGCCGTTGGCCTTGGCGCGGTACATCGCGATGTCGGCGTCGCGCAGCACGTCTTCGGGCTGCGCATAGCCGATGACGCTGGTGGTGATGCCGATGCTGGCGCTGGAGCGCAGGGTCGAGCCCGACACGTCCATCGGCTGGCGCAAGGCCTTGAGCAGGCGCTCGGCCATCATGATCACGCTGGCCTCGTGCTCGACGCGGTGCAGCAGCACGGCGAACTCGTCGCCCCCCAGCCGGGCCACCACGTCGTCGGGGCGAACGGTGTGGCGGATGCGCTGCGCGACGCCGACGAGAAACTCGTCGCCCGCGGCGTGGCCCATGCTGTCGTTGATGTGCTTGAAGCTGTCGAAGTCGAGGAACATCACCGCGTAGCCCTGCCTGGGGTCTTCGACGGCCCTGGCCACCTCCTGCGCGAGCAGGTCAGCGAAACGGCGCCGGTTGGGCAGGCCGGTCAGGCTGTCGTGGAAGGCGATGTGGTGCAGGCCGGCCTCGGCGTTGCGGCGCGCGGTGACGTCGTGGGCCTGCAGGATCAGGCAGGGCGCGGTGGCGCCGGGCTCGGTGAACATGCTGCCGTGCAGCGAAACCCAGGCCTCGGCCTGTTCGGCGTTGCGGCAGCGAAGTTCGACGAAGAAGTCCTCGAAGCCGGGTTCGCTGACCAGCGCCATCTGGGCGTCGAGCGCGTCGTGGTCGGCTTCGATCACGAAGCCCTTGAACGCACGGTCGATCAGCCCGGTGTTGTCGACCCCCAGCAGTTCGCGCAGCGCGTCGTTGGCCTGCAGGATGCGGCCCTCGAAGGACAGCAGCGCCATGCCTATCGAGGCATGCGTGAAGGCACTGTGAAAGCGCCGTTCGCTGTCCCTGAGCTGCTGCAGGTGGTGCGCCGCGACCTCGGCCTCGCGCGCCGCTGCACGCGCGGCCGCCTCGGCCTCGCGCGCGGCAGCCTCTTCGGTGGCCAGGCGCATGGCCTCGCTGGCCTCTTGCTGGCGGTTGTAGTAATGCAGCGTGGCCAGCAGCATGGCCATGATGGGCACCACCGCGGCCAGCACACCGAAGCCCGACTGCTTGAAGGTGATGAACAGCAGCGCGGCCACCGCGGCACTGCCGGCCATGGCGATGCCCACCCAGCCGAACACGCCCAGCATGTCCTCGAGCTTCGGGCCTTCGCCGCGCTTGAGGCGCAGGATGGTCGACATCAGCAGGCCGTGGGCGCTGAAGTAGAGCAGCGAGAACAGCATCGCCGCGACGACGGTCAGACCGGCGTTGGTCATATTGCGCTGCTCCAGGCCGTGCAGCATGGCCTCCAGCAGCGAGCCGGCGCAGAACATGGCCAGGGCCGACAGCATCGGGCTGGCGATGCGGCTGGTCCAGCGCTTGGACATGCGCATCGCGCCGACCAGGGTCTCGCAGGCCGCGGCCAGCGTGGCCGCCTCGGGCCCGTGCATCAGCAGCAGCAGGAAGATGAAGACCTCGCCGGCGGCAAACGAACTCGTGGAACGCCCGACGCGCACCGGGAAGAAGCCCGCCAGCATCGCCACCGCCATGCCACCCAGCACCTGCAGCAGCGTCGACAGGGGCATGCCGGCCACGGCAATGGCCGAATACACCACTGCGGCCAGGCCGAGCATGACCACTGTCCACCAGTAGATCGTGGCGGGCCGGTTGTAGTCAGGCATCAATGTCTGATGCAACCATACCCACGGCGGCGCCGGTGGCGATGCGACGTCGGGGGTCATCGAGGTTCGAAGCTCATGGGCACTCAGCGGTTTTCGACGACGCCAGGCCGGTCTTGAGCACTTCCGCTCGATGCGCGCGCCGGACCCTGCGGAGCGCGCCGGCGCAGGAAGGCGGCGGCCACGGGCCGCGACGCCGCGCTCGGCGGGGCGGCGAAAGTCTCGAACGGGTGGTGGCGATCGGCCTTGGCCGCCGCCGTGGAACGGGTGATCATGCGGGCTCTCATGCGACGTGTCCTGGATGCTGCGAACCGACGTCCGCCTGCCCCTCGCGCCGCGACCGGCCTGCTGGCCGCCCCCGCGTTACCCGGCCGGCTCACAGTCGGCCGCATGGCCACCCCTGTGAGGGTCGAGTGGCGGCAGTGTGCTCGACTTGCAAGCACTTGTGAACGCCGCGCCGCAGGGCCGGCGTGAAGAAGTGCCCGCGTCGCTAGAGCGCGCAGCTGCGAAAGCCGCTGTACAGGTCGTCGCGCTCGGGCGCCGCGAAGCGCCGCGCCCGGGGATGGCACCAGCGTCGCCGCGTCGCGAACGAGCCGCCGCGCAGCACGCCGACGCCGGCCCGGACGGGCAAGGCGTCCAGCGCGCCCGGTGCCGGCACGCCCGCGTCGGGCCAGGGCCGCGCGCTGCCGGCCACCCACTCGAAGACATCACCCCAGACGAAACCCAGCCCGCCGCCGACGCGGGCCGCCAGCTCCCACTCGGGCTCGGTGGGCAGGCGGCGCCCGGCCCAGCGGCACCAGGCCTCGGCCTCGTACCGCGTGACGTGCAGCGCCGGCTGCGCGCCGCTGGCGCGCTGCAGTGCCGCCGTGCGCCCGCGGCCCCGCACCACCAGCACGCCGCCCGCGAGCTGCTCGACACGGCCCGGCGCCCGCCGGCCCACGGCCTGCACCCAGGCCCAGCCGGCCTCGGTCCAGAGGCCGGCACGGTCGTAGCCCCCGTCGGCAACGAACTCGACATAGCGCGCCCAGCTCACGGGCACGGCGTCGATCTCGAACTCGGGCACCGCCACCTCGAAGGCCCAGCGTTCGTTGTGCGGCACCAGCCCGCCGCCGCGTGGCGTGCCCATCATGAAGCGCTGCGCCGGCAGCGCCAGCGCCGGCCGGTCGGCACGCGCGGGCGGCGCGCCCAGGTTCAGGCGCACGGCCAGCAGTTCGCCCAGCCGGTCCTCGTGCAGCAGGCTGCAGCGGTAGTGATGGAGGGCAGCGTCCGTCTGTGCCGACGCGGGCAACCCGGCCAGCAGTTCGAGCGTGATCTCCAGCGTGCCGACGAGGTAGTCGCGCAGCGCCTCGGGATCGGGCGCCGCACCGTCGGGCGCCAGCCACCGGTCGATGCGCGGCTCGATGCTCGCCAGGCGCACGCCACCGGCGGCGCAGGCTTCGCCGCGCTGGCGCTGCACGTGGCGCGCGATCCAGTACTCCTGAAACCAGCCGGCGTGGGCGGCCAGCCGCAGCGTATCGGGTGTTTCGTCCTCGCCCAGCGCCTGCAGCAGGTGGTTGCGGCTGTCGATGAGCGCCAGCGACAGCAGCTCTGCGCCGGCGTGGCGCACGCCGTGCGCATCGTCGAGTTCGCGCCGGGCCGGCGCGCCGGCGCCGCCGGCCCGGCTACTGCCCGACCAACCCGCTGCGGATGGCATACACCGTCAGCTCCGAGTTGTTGGCCAGTTGCAGCTTCTCGAGCACGCGGGCGCGGTAGACCGAGACGGTCTTGGGGCTGAGCATCAGCTCTTCGGCAATGTCGGCCAGGCGCTTGCCGCTGGCGATCATCACCAGCGTCTGCAGTTCGCGGTCGCTCAGCTTCTGGTGCGGGTTCTCGGTGACCGGCGTGGTCAGGCTCTCCACCAGCATCTGCGCGATCTCGGGCGTGACGTACTTGCGCCCCTGCGCCACCGTGCGCACGGCCTGCACCAGCAGCTGCGGGTCGCCGCCCTTGTTGACGTAGCCGTAGGCGCCGGCGCGCAGCGCGCGGATGGCGTACTGGTCTTCGGGGTACATGCTGACCACCAGCACCTTGACCGGCGAGCCCTCGTCCTTCAGCGCGTGCAGCGCGTCGAGGCCGCTGCGGCCGGGCAGGTTGATGTCCAGCACCAGCACGTCGCAGGCGCCGTTGCGGTGGCCCTCGCGCGCCGGGTCCTGGCCCAGCGTGCGCATCAGCGCGCGCAGTTCGCCGTAGTCGCCCGCCTCACCGACGACGCGGATGTCGGGCGCGTCGGACAGCGTGTCGCGGATGCCGCGGCGGATCAGCGCGTGGTCGTCGCAAAGAAGCACATCGATCATGTCTTGGACTCGGGCTGTGTGGGGCGATGAAGGGGCGCAGCGAGTCGACCGTCGGTGCTCAGAGCGCCGTCCAGGCCGAGTTCTCGGCGTCGTCGGGGTCGACACGGCCATCGGGCGGCGCGCCGTGCCGGCCGAAGCCGGCGTCGATGGGCACCGACAGGATTAGCGTGGTGCCTCGGGCGCTGCTGCTCAGGTCGACCCAGCCGCCCACGGTGGAGGCGCGCTCGTGCAGACCGCGGATGCCGAAGCTCGCGGCCTTGGCGAGGTCGGCGCTGGCCAGGCCGCGGCCGTTGTCGCTGACCTCGAGCGACAGCACGCCGCCGGTGAGCGACAGGTCGACCACCACGCGCGTCGCGTGGGCGTGCTTGCCGACGTTGGTCAACGCCTCCTGCGCGGTGCGGTAGGCCACCAGCGGCACGCCGGCAGGCAGCGCCAGCGGGCCGGCCAGGTTGGCCTCGGGGGTGCGGAACTCGCACTCGATGGCGGTGCGCTTCTCGAAACGGCTGGTCATCCACTGCAGCGCCGCCACCAGGCCCTGCTCGAGGATGGCCGGGCGCAGGTTCTGCATGATGCGCTGGCTGGCCTCGATGGCGCCGGTCACGGTCTCCAGCGCCGACAGCGCGCGCTGCCGCACGGGGTCGCTGTCGGCATGGCGGCGTATCCAGTCGAGCTCGAACTTCAGCGCCGTCAACGAGCCGCCGACGTCGTCGTGGATCTCGCGCGCGATGGCCTGGCGCTCGGCCTCGACGCTGGTCTGCAGGTGCTGCGCGAGTTCGGACAGGCGTTTTCGCGAGGCCTGCAGCTCGCGGTCGGCGGCGATGCGCGCGCGCTGCGTGCGGCTGGCGGCCACGGCATGTTCGACCGCCGGCGCCAGCCGCGCCAGGTTGGCCTTCAGCAGGTAGTCGGCAGCGCCGGTGCGCATGGCCTCCACGGCGGTGTCTTCGCCGATCTGGCCCGACACCAGGATGAAAGGCGGGTCGGCGCCGCCGGCCATCGCGTGCTCGCGCAGCAGCTGCAGCGCGTCCAGGCCGGTGAGGCCCGGCAGGTGGTAGTCGGAAAGAACGACGTCCCAGGGCTGGTGAAGCGCGGCCATGAACTCGGCACGCGTCTCGACGCGCAAGGCCTGCACACGCATGCCGCCGCGGCCGAGATGCGCCAACGCCAGCGCGTGATCGGGCTCGCTGTCCTCCAGGTGCAGCACGCGCCAGGCACGTCCCGCCGCACCGGCGTCGGGGCCGGGGGTCGGGGTGGGCGCGGGCGGGCCGTTCATGGGGTCAGTATCGCAAAGGCCACCCCCGCCACACCCTGCCGGCCGACCTGCCGCTCCGAAATGGCGGCGGAACGCACTCATCTTTCGCTCAATGTTGGCCGCGGAGCTGCCGACAATGACTTGTAGGACCTGTGCCCGGCCGTTGCCCCGGGGTGGTCCTGCGCAGACCACCAGCCCATGGAGCCCCGATGCTCGCTCAGGAAGACTCCTCACCGCAGACCGATCCGACCGGTGGCAGCCCGATGAGCGGCGCCATGCCCTTGCTCGCTGCGGCGGACCTGCAGGACCAACTGATGGTGGCCAGCAACGACATGGACCGCCTGCAGCGCCTGCTCGTCGATGCCTGCGAGACGCTGATGGTCAGCTTCTATGGCGCCAACAGCGAACTGCGCACGATGCTGCGCCGCATTGCCGCGCATCCCGAGGTCGAGGCCCCCGAACTGCACGCCGCCATGCAGCACATGGCCGCGGCCATCACGGCGATGCAGTTCCAGGACATGGCCTCGCAACTCGTCGACCACACCACGCGCCGGCTGCGCAACTGCGCCGATCGCCTGGCCGCAGACACCATGGGCGACGACGAGGACGGCGTGGCCGTCGTCGAAGCCGCACCCTTGCGCCCCAACCCGGTGACGCAGGACGAGATGGACGCTGGCTCCATCGACCTGTTCTGAGCGCCGCCAGCCGCTTCCAGCCTTCACTACCGCGACCCAAGAGACTTCCCGGAGAGCCCCAAATGCACTCGATCCTTGCCGTAGACGACAGCGCCTCGATGCGCCAGATGGTGTCCTTCACGCTGAAGAACGCTGGCTTCAACGTGGTGGAGGCCGTCGACGGCCAGGACGCCTACGAGAAGGCCAACAGCCGCGACTTCAACCTCGTGCTGACCGACCAGAACATGCCCCGCATGGACGGCATCAGCCTGACGAAGAAGCTGCGCGAGAACCCCAAGTTCAAGAACACGCCCATCCTGATCCTGACCACGGAAAGCTCCGACCAGATGAAGCAGGCCGGTCGCGCCGCCGGCGCCACCGGCTGGCTGGTCAAGCCCTTCGACCCGGCCAAGCTGGTCGAGGTCATCGGCAAGGTGATCCGTTGAATCGTCCGAGCGCCCCGGCAACCCGCCGCCGCAAACTGCAGGAGTCCCCGCGATGGGTGATATGAACCACGACGCCGCGAGCCAGGCCGCCGGCATCGATCTGAGCCAGTTCTTCCAGGTCTTCTTCGAGGAGGCTGGCGAGAACCTCGAGTCCATGGAGCAGATGCTGCTCGCGCTGGACATCGACCACGCCGACGACGAGGAGCTCAACGCCATCTTTCGCTGTGCGCACTCGGTCAAGGGTGGCGCGGCCACCTTCGGTTTTTCCGACGTGGCCGAACTGACGCACCAGATGGAGACGCTGCTGGACAAGCTGCGCCGCCACGAACTGACCCCGACCACCGAGATGGTCGACGTGCTGCTGGCTTCGGGCGACGCGCTCAAGGCCCAGCTGGCGCGCCACCAGGGCAACGGCGCCGACCCCATCGACACGTCCGAACTGCTCGCCGGCGTGCGCCGCTGCGTCGAGGGCCGCTCGGCCCCCGCGGCGCCGCCGCCGCGCACTGCCGCGCCGGTGGCGGTTGCCGCACCGGCCCCTGCGCCCACGGCCCCTGCGTCCACGGCCGCGGTCGCAACGGCGCCGGCCAAGCCGGGCGTGCGCGAACTCGAACTGACCGTGGGCCCGCTGGGCGACCCCGCGGTGGCCGACAACCTGGTCGACCTGTTCAACGAAATCACCGACCTCGGCACCATCGTACCGCTGGACGCGGGGCACGCCGCCGACGGCATGCGCCGCTTCAAGGTCGTCACGGCCTCCAGCGACAACGACCTCATCGACCTCTTCGGCTTCCACGTCGCGCGCGAACAGATCGCGCTCAGTCCCTTGGGCGCCGGCTATGGCTTCCACGAGGGCGCGCCCGGCGCGCCGGCGCATGAAGCCAAGCCCGCGGAACTGGGCTACGGCTTCTTCGACGACGCTCCCGGCGCACCCTCCGAGTCGGTGGCGCCTGCCGAGGCTGCCGCCGTTTCGGCGCCGACCCCGGGCCTGGCCGCCACGCCGGTCAAGCCGCCCGCCGCGCGCGTCGAGAAGGCCGCCACGGCGGCCGAGTCGAGCACGCTGCGCGTCTCGGTCGACAAGGTCGACCAGCTCATCAACCTGGTGGGCGAACTCGTCATCACCCAGGCCATGCTGGCGCAGACCGGCAAGGGCGTGGACGCCGCGCTCTACCAGCAGCTCGCCGCCGGCCTGACCGATCTGGAACGCAACACCCGCGACCTGCAAGAAGCGGTGATGTCGATCCGCATGATCCCGATGTCGTTGGTCTTCAACCGGTTCCCGCGCATGCTGCGCGACCTGGCCGCCAAGCTCGGCAAGCGGGTCGAGATGGTGCAGGTCGGCGAGGCCACCGAGCTCGACAAGGGCCTGGTCGAGAAGATCACCGACCCGCTGACCCACCTGGTGCGCAACAGCTGCGACCACGGCATCGAACTGCCTGCCGAACGCCTGGCCAAGGGCAAGCCCGAGCACGGCACCATCACGCTGATCGCCAGCCACCAGGGCGGCAGCATCGTCATCGAGGTGCGCGACGACGGCAAGGGCCTGAACCGCGCCAAGCTGCTGGACAAGGCCCGCGAACGCGGCCTCGACGCCCCCGACACGCTCAGCGACCAGGACGTCTACGGCCTCATCTTCGCACCCGGTTTCAGCACCGCCGAGGTCGTCACCGACGTCTCCGGCCGCGGCGTCGGCATGGACGTGGTGAAGAAGAACATCACCGCGCTGGGCGGCACGGTCGAGATCGACAGTGCCGAGGGCTACGGCATGACGGTGCGTGTGCGCCTGCCGCTGACGCTGGCCATCATGGACGGCATGTCGGTGGGCGTGGGCGACGAGTGCTACATCCTGCCGCTGAACAGCGTCGTCGAGAGCTTCCAGGTGCAGGCCGGCACGGTCAAGACCATAGGCGGCAGCGGCCGTGTCGTGGAAGTGCGCGACGAGTACATGCCGGTGCTGGACCTCGAGAAGGTCTTCGACGTGCCGCGCTTCGACTTCGAGCACGTCAGCAACATCATGGTCGTCGTCGAGGCCGAAGGCGGCCGCGTGGCGCTGCTGGTGGACGAGCTGCTCGGCCAGCAGCAGGTCGTCGTCAAGAACCTCGAGAGCAACTACCGCCGCGTCGAGGACGTCTCGGGCGCCACGATCATGGGCGACGGCCGCGTCGCGCTGATTCTCGACGTCGGTTCGCTGGTGCGCCGTTCGCGCCATTGAACCGCCACCTTGCCCGGGCAGTGCCTCGGCTTTCGCCCCGCACGCCGGCGCAGGCTCCAAGACACCTGCAGAGATGCATGAAGGAGACACTCGGATGAAGCTCAATCAGATGAAGTTGGGGCCGCGCCTGGCACTCGGCTTCGGCGTCGGCGTCGGTCTGATGGCGGCCATGGCCGCGCTGATGATGAGCAGCCTCGATCGTCTAGGGGCCGACGCCGCCCATGGGTTGAAGGTCCAACAGCGCGCGGCGATGGCCGAGCAGTGGCGCGGCCACGTCAACCTGAACGCCGCGCGCGCGCTGGCCATCGCCAGGGCAGGTGGCGACGCCGCCGTGGACGCCTTCTTCGAGCCGCAGATGAAGGCCACCAGCGCCGAGATCTCGAAGCTGCAGAAGGAACTCACCGAACTCGTCGACACCGAGCGCGGCAAGTCCCTGCTGCAGCACATCGGCGTCCAGCGTGAGGCCTACGTCACCGCACGCGCCGAGGTGCTGAAGATGTTCAAGGAAGGCGATGCCGCCAATGCCCAGGCCCTGCTGGACGCGAAGATGATGCCCGCCACCGCGGCCTACGTCGAAGCCATCGACGCCATCGCCCGCTACCAGAGCGAGCGCGTGGTGCAAGGTGCCGAGGTCATGACCGCCGACCTGCGCCAGGCCCAGCTGATGCTCGTCGTCGCGCTGGCCGCCGCCGTCGTGCTGGCCATCGGCTTCGGCCGCGCCATCACCCGGTCGGTGACGGTGCCGCTGCAACGCACCGTGCAAGCCACTCAGCGCATCGCCGGCGGCAACCTGGTACAGGTCATCCACGCCGAGGGCCGCGACGAGATGGCCGACATGCAGCGCGCGCTGGTGAACATGCAGGAGGCGCTGCGCCGGCTGGTGAGCGACATCATGGCGGGCAGCGAGTCCATTGGCACTGCCAGCGCGCAGATCGCCACCGGCAACCAGGACCTCTCGGGCCGCACCGAGCAGACGGCCAGCAGCCTGCAGCAGGCGGCCAGCAGCCTCGAAGAGCTCACGGGCACCGTCAGCCAGACGGCCGACAGCGCACGCACCGCCAACCAGCTGGCCTCGTCGGCCAGCAGTGCGGCCGAGCGCGGCGGCGCCGTCGTCGCGCAGGTGGTATCGACGATGGAAGACATCAACGTCAGCAGCCGTCGCATCGCCGACATCATCGGCACCATCGACGGCATCGCCTTCCAGACCAACATCCTGGCGCTCAACGCCGCGGTGGAAGCGGCCCGCGCCGGCGAGCAGGGCCGCGGCTTCGCGGTGGTGGCCAGCGAGGTACGCAGCCTGGCGCAGCGCAGCGCCGAGGCCGCGCGCGAGATCAAGAGCCTGATCCAGGCCAGCGTCGAGAAGGTCGACACCGGCACACGCCTGGTGCGCGACGCCGGCACCGCGATGGACGACATCGTGGGCGGCGTGCGCCGCGTCACCGACGTCATCGGCGAGATCAGCGCCGCCGCCAGCGAGCAGAGCACCGGCCTGCGCCAGGTCAACGAGGCCGTCGCCGGCCTCGACCAGATGACGCAGCAGAACGCCGCGCTGGTGGAACAGAGCGCTGCGGCCGCCGAGAGCCTGAGCGAGCAGACGACGCGGATGACGCGGCTCGTCTCGACATTCCGCGTCCGCGCGGCCTGAGTGCAGCACCCTGCACCGCCGGCCGCGCCTCCCCCCCCCCATCGAATTGCAACGCCTCCCATCGAAAGGGTCGACGATGACCACCTTCAACGCCAACGACAAGAACATGCTCACCGCGATAGGCGTGCTGCTGGCCGCAGCGCTGGCCTATGGCGCGAACGACGGCGGCGTGATGCTGCCAATGCTGCTGGGCGGCGCGATCTTCGCGGCCGCGGCGGTGACGGCGCTGGCCGGCCAGGGCGCTGCGCTCAGCCGCGTGGCGCTGCCGGTGCTGGGCATGTGCATGGTGGGCCTGCTGATCCACGTCGCGCGCGGCCGACCCGAGGCGCACTTCGCGGTGTTCGCCTTCCTCGCCTGCACGGTGGTCTACCGCCACTGGATGCCCGTGGTCGCCGCCGCCGCGACGATCGCCGTGCACCATCTCAGCTTCAACCTCTTCCAGCAGTGGGGCTGGGGTCCGATCAGCTTCACCGAGCCCGGGTTCATGCGCGTGGTGGAGCATGGGGCGTACGTGGTCGCCGAATCGGTGCTGCTGGTTCTGCTGACCAAGCGTACCCGCGCCGACTTCGCCGCCTCCGAGGAACTGACGGGTCTCGTCGCCCAGCTGGTCTCGGCCGACGGCACCGTCGACTTCACCACGACCCACGGCCGCGTGAACACTCCTGCCGCACGTCAGCTGCAGCAGGCCCTGCATCGCGTCGAGTCGACGATCAGCGCCGTGCGCTCCAGCGCCGAGTCCATCACCACCGCGACGGCGGAGATCGCCAGCGGCAACCTCGACCTCAGCCAGCGCACCGAAAACGCCGCCAGCTCGCTGCAGCAGACGGCCAGCTCGATGGAGCAGCTCAACACCACGGTTCGCCACAGCGCCGAGTCGGCGGTGCAGGCCAAGGACCTCGCGGCCTCGGCTGCCCAGGTCGCACAGCGCGGCGGCAGCGTCGTCTCGCAGGTGGTCGCCACCATGAGCGACATCAACGGCAGCAGCAAGAAGATCTCCGACATCATCGGCACCATCGACGGCATCGCCTTCCAGACCAACATCCTGGCGCTCAACGCCGCGGTGGAAGCGGCCCGTGCCGGCGAGCAGGGCCGTGGCTTCGCGGTCGTGGCCAGCGAAGTGCGCAGCCTGGCGCAGCGCAGCGCCGAGGCGGCGCGCGAGATCAAGGCCCTCATCGGCACCAGCGTCGACAAGGTCGAGGCCGGCACCCGGCTGGTGGCCGATGCCGGCGACACGATGTCGGAGATCGTGGCCAGCGTGCAGCGCGTGGCCGACATCATCGGCGAGATCAGCACCGCCTCGGGTGAACAAAGCGCCGGCATCGGGCAGGTCAACCAGGCCGTCAACGAACTCGACCAGAGCACGCAGCAGAACGCCGCGCTGGTGGAAGAGAGCGCCGCCGCCGCCGGCTCGCTGAAGGAGCAGGCGCTGCGACTGGTCGAACTGGTGGCGACCTTCCAGGTCAGCGGCGAGAACTCACGCCCGGCCGGCGCCGCGCACGCGGCGATTGCCCGCGCAGGCGCCAGCGCCAGCGTCAATGCCGGCCCGGCGCCGCAGCAGCCGGCTGCCAAGGCCGCGCCCAAGGCCGCCGCGCCCAAGCTCATCCCTAAGCTCAACCCTAAGGCTGCCCCGACTGTCGCCGCCAAGGCTGCTTCCAAGCCCGCTGCGCCGGCACCGGCCGCCGCCGGCAGCGACGACTGGGAAACATTCTGACCCGCCCTTCAGTCGACGCCCGCGGCGGCCGATAAACCTCCACATCTTCGAATTTCGCAAGGAAACGCCATGGAAATGATTGCCGAAGCCAGCCAGGTCGCACGTCACGAGGCAGCGCGTGCCCACGCCGCCGCCGCGGCCAGCGCCGCCGGCTCGAACGGCCGCACCTCGCAGGGCGGTGAGTTCCTGACCTTCCGCCTGGGCGCCGAGGAGTACGGCATCGACATCCTGCGCGTGCAGGAGATCCGCTCCTACGAGCCGCCGACGCGCATCGCCAACGCGCCCTCGTTCATCAAGGGCGTGGTCAACCTGCGCGGCGTGATCGTGCCCATCATCGACCTGCGTCTGAAGCTGGGATGCGACAGCGCCGAATACAACACCTTCACCGTGGTCGTGGTGCTGAACGTTCGCGGCCGCGTCGTCGGCGCGGTGGTCGACTCGGTGTCCGACGTGCTGGAGCTCGGCAAGGAAGAGATCAAGCCCGCGCCCGAGATGAACTCGAGCATCGACGCGTCCTACATCACCGGCATCGGTGCGGTGACCAACGCCCAGGGCGAGAAGGGCACCGAGCGCATGCTCATCCTGATGGACATCGAGGGCCTGATGAGCAGCGCCGACATGGGCCTCATCGGCAACTGAACGGCGACGGGCCGGGCCGCGCTGGGCCCCGTCGCGGCTACACCGCGCCCGTGCGCCGCAGCGTCTCGAGCACCGGCCGGCGCAGCACCTCGCGCAGCCCCCACCAGCCCGCGGCCAGGGCCAGCAGCGCGCCGGCCAGCGTGCCGGCCAGCGGCACCCAGGGTGACGGCGTCCAGGTGAACTCGAACGCGTAGCGCGCCAGCAGCCAGCCCAGCCCCATCGCCACCACCGAGGCCAGCAGGCCGGCCAGTGCGCCCACGCCCAGCAGCTCGGTGCGCTGCACCTGCGCCAGCAGGCGGCTGCCGGCGCCCATGGCGCGCATGATCGCGAACTCGCGCGCACGTGCCTCGCGCGTGGCGGAGATGGCCGCGAACAGCACCACCAGCCCGGCCACCAGCGTGAAGCCGAACAGGAACTCCACCGCGCGGATCACCTGGTCGAGCACACGCTGCACCTGCGCGATGCTGGCCGAGACGTCGATGTTGGTGATGTTCGGGAAGGCGCGGCTCAGCGCACTGTCGAAGCTGGGCGTGCCGGGCGCCGCATCGGCCGGCGCCGCGGGGGCGCGCAAGGCACTGATGTAGGTCAGCGGCACGTCGGCCATGCGGGCCTGCGGGAAGACGACGAAGAAATTGACGCGCATCGAGCCCCAGTCGACCTGGCGCAGGCTGGTGATGCGGGCCTCCTTGATCTGCCCGGCGATGTCGAAACGCAGGCGGTCGCCCAACTTCAGGCCCAGCTGCCGCGCCAGCCCGACCTCGACCGACAGGCCGTCGGCCTCGTCGGCCACCCAGCGCCCGGCCTCGACGAGGTTGCCGCGCGGCAGCGCGTCGCTGTGGCTGAGGTTGAACTCGCGCTCGACCAGGCGGCTGGCGCGTTCGTCGCTGTACTGGGCGGCGCCGGTGGGGCGGCCGTTGATGGCCACCAGGCGGCCGCGAATCATCGGGTACCAGTCGTAGTCCTTCACGCCGGCCTGCTTCAGCGTGCCGCGAAAGGCCTCGGCCTGGTCGGGCTGGATGTTGATGACGAAGCGGTTGGGGGCGTCGGGCGGTGTCGCCTGCCGCCAGCTGGCGATGAGGTCGGTGCGCAGCAGCACCAGCAGCATCAGCGCCAGCAGGCCGACGGCCAGCGCCGACACCTGCAGCACGGCAAACGCCGGCCGCGCCGCGATCTGCCGCGTCGCCAGCACCAGCCAGCGCGGCGCGCGCGAATCGGGCACGGCGCGCCTGAGCAGCCTGACGGCGCCGTACGACAGTGCCGCGAACAGCGCGATGGCCACCGCGAAGCCGCCCACCGCGATGAGGCCCAGCTTCGCGTCGGCCGAGGCCGCCAGCAGCAGCGTCACGAACCCGGCTGCGCCCGCCGCCAGCACGCCCAGCGAACTGGCCTTGAGCGCGCCGACGTCGCGGCGGATGACGCGCAGCGGCGGCACACGCGCCAGCTGCAGCACCGGCGGCAGGCCGAAGCCCAGCAGCAGCGTCATGCCGACGCCGACGCCGAACAGCGCCGGCCCCCAGCCCGGCGCCGGCAGCGCCACCTTCAGCAGCCCGGCCAGCAGCCAGACGAAGACGTTGTGCACGGCCAGCCCGATCAGCACGCCCGCCACGCTGGCGGCCAGGCCGACGAGCGCGAACTCCAGCGTGTAGGCCCCGGCGATGCGCCGCTGGCTCAGGCCCAGCACGCGCAGCATGGCGCAGTCGTCGAGGTGGCGCGACGCGAACTCGCGCGCCGCGATGCCCACCGCCACGGCGGCCAGCAGCGCCGCCAGCAGCGCCACCAGGTTGAGGAACTTCTCGGCCCGCGCCAGCGTCTGCTGCATCTCCGGGCGGCCGCTTTCCACCGTGTCCAGGCGCACGCCGCGCAGCGGCACGCTCTTGACGCGGGCCTCGACGAACTGCACGAACTGGCGCACCACGGCGTCGCCGCGTGCGGCGTCCATCGTTGCCGGCGCGGCCACCGCCAGGCGGTAGTTCACGCGGCTGGCCGGCTGCACCAGGCCGGTGGCCGGCAGGTCGGCCGCGGCCAGCATGACGCGCGGCGAGAAGCTGGAGAAGCCCGCGCCGCGGTCGGGTTCGAGCACGATCAGGCGCGTGATCTTCAGCGTCGCGTCACCCAGCAGCAGCGGGTCGCCCACGCGCAGCTGCAGCGCGTCGAGCAGCGCCGGGTCGACCCAGGCCGTGCCGGGCTCGGGCGCGGCGGCCACGGCGGCCTCGGGGCCCGCCGGCGCCTCGCGCAGCTGCAGCCGGCCGCGCAGCGGGTAGGCCGGGCCCACGGCCTTCACGGCCACCAGCCGCGTCGCGCCGCCCTGGGCATCGGCGGCGCGCGCCATGCTCGGGAAACCGACGTTCTGCGACACGCGCAGCCCCAGCGCCTGCGCCCGGGCCACCAGCTCGGGCGGCGTCGGCTGGTCGCTGCTGACGACGGCGTCGCCGCCCAGCAGCTGGCGGGCGTCGCGCTGCAGGCCGCTGGCCAAGCGGTCGGCGAAGAAGCCCACCGCCGTCAGCGCGGCCACGGCCAGCGTCACGGCCACCGCCAGCAAACGCAGCTCGCCGGCACGGAAGTCACGCAAGGTCTGGCGCCAGGCCAGCATGCGCAGGGAGGGGGCGCTCGAGGTCGTCATACGGCGAAGTTAACCGATGCGTCGCCGGCCCGCTGCGGCCGCGGCCGCGGCCCCCTGGTGCGGCGGTCCACCGGCCGGGCATGGCCGCACGCGTGCACGGCGGTGGACGGCAGTCAATGCGGCGCCACCGCGGCGGCGCGGACTGATCTCGTGTCCGGCTGCCCGGCACCACGAATCCCGCTTAGGCGCCAGGGCCTGGGCGGCGGCGGCGGCGGCGGCGGCGGCGGAGACGATCATGAAACCCCTGTCCACAGCAAGACCCTTGCTGCTGTGCCTGATGGCAACGGCCGGCGCGCTGGCGCCGGCCCTCGCATCAGGCGGGTGGCCGGGCGGCGAAAGCGGCGTCCAGTGCCGTCATCCAACGCGCCTTGTCCTCGGGCGGTGCGAAGCTGGCCTTGAAGCTGTTGCGCGCCAGCGTGTAGGCGTGCTGGCGCGTCAGCTGTGGCAACGCCGCGAAGGTCTGGACGAAGTTCTCGTTGATGTAGCCGCCGAAGTAGGCCGGGTCGTCGCTGTTGACGGTGGCGCACAGGCCAGCGGCCAGCAGCGCCGGCAGGTTGTGGTCGGCCAAGGTCTTGAACACGCGCAGCTTGACGTTGGACAGTGGGCAGACCGTGAGCGGCACACCAACGACCGCCAGGCGCTGCACGAGCGCGGGGTCTTCGAGGCAGCGCACACCGTGATCGATGCGTTGCACGTGCAGCACGTCCAGCGCGTTCCAGATGTAGGCCGGCGGGCCTTCTTCGCCGGCATGCGCCACGGCAAGCAGGCCCAGTTCGCGGCAGCGCGCAAACACCCGCGCGAACTTCTCCGGCGGGTGCCCGCGCTCGCTGCTGTCCAGGCCCACGCCGATGAAGTGCTGGCGGAAAGGCAGCGCCTGCTCCAGCGTCGCGAAGGCCGCCTCTTCGCTGAGATGGCGCAGGAAGCACAGGATGAGCCGGCTGCTGATGCCCAGTTCGGCCCGCGCGCGCGCGCAGGCCCGCGCCAGGCCCTGGATGACGACCGCGAACGGCACGCCGCGGTCGGTGTGGGTCTGCGGGTCGAAGAAGAGCTCGGCGTGCACCACGCGATCGGCGGCGGCGCGCTGGAAGTAGGCCCACGCCATGTCGTGGAAATCGTCTTCCTTCAGCAGCACGCTGGCGCCGGCGTAGTAGATGTCGAGAAAGCTCTGCAGGTCGGTGAAGGCGTAGGCGGCGCGCAGGGCGTCGACGCTGGCGTAGGGCAACGCGACGCCGTTGCGCCGCGCCAGCGCGAAGATCAGCTCGGGCTCGAGCGAGCCTTCGATGTGGATGTGCAGCTCGGCCTTGGGCATCGTGCACAGCAGTGCACGCAGGCGGTGGTCGAGGGGGGTGGGCGTGCTCATGGCCATCGTTCCCGGGTGCCCGCGCTTCAGCGCACCGCGTCGGCCACGCCGGCGGCATGCGCCTGCTGGTCGGCGTGGTAGCTGCTGCGCACCATCGCGCCCACGGCGGCATGGCTGAAGCCCATGGCCGCGGCCTCGCGCTCGAACATCCTGAAGGTGTCGGGGTGCACGTAGCGCCGCACCGGCAGGTGGTGGCCGCTGGGCGCCAGGTACTGGCCGATGGTGAGCATGTCGATCCGGTGCTCGCGCATGTCGCGCATCACCTGCAGGATCTCTTCGTCGGTCTCGCCCAGGCCGACCATGACGCCGCTCTTGGTCGGCACGCCGGGCACCTGTTCCTTGAACTTCTTCAGCAGGTTCAGGCTGAACCGGTAGTCCGAACCCGGGCGCGCCTCCTTGTACAGGCGCGGCGCGGTCTCGAGGTTGTGGTTCATCACGTCGGGCGGTGCCTCGCGCAGGATGGACAGGGCCCGGTCGTCGCGGCCGCGGAAGTCGGGCACCAGCACCTCGATGCGCGTGGCCGGCGACAGTTCACGCGTCTTGCGTATGCAGTCGACGAAGTGGCCGGCGCCGCCGTCGCGCAGGTCGTCGCGGTCGACGCTGGTGATGACCACGTACTGCAGCTTCAGCGCCGCGATGGTCTTGGCCAGGTTCTCGGGCTCGCCGGCGTCCAGCGGGTCGGGCCGGCCGTGGCCGACGTCGCAGAAGGGGCAGCGCCGCGTGCACTTGTCGCCCATGATCATGAAGGTGGCCGTGCCCTTGCCGAAGCACTCGCCGATGTTGGGGCAGCTGGCCTCCTCGCACACCGTGTGCAGCTTGTGCTGGCGCAGCACGTTCTTGATCTCGTAGAAGCGCGTGCTCGGGCTGCCGGCCTTGACGCGAATCCACTCGGGCTTCTTCAGCACCTCGGCCGCCACCACCTTGATCGGGATGCGCGAGGTCTTGGCCTGCGACTTCTGCTTCGCGGTGGGGTCGTAGACGGCCGGCGGGGGGGTGCTCATGGGGCGGTCGCCGCGGGGCGCGTGCCCCGGGGCCAGATGAAGCGGGAGGGCGCCGAGTTTAGCGGCCGCCCCCTGCCCCTTGCTGACGCCGGCCAAGGCCCGGCGGCTCGCGCCGTTGCCGCCTCAGGCCTGGGGCGCTTCAGGCCGGTGGCGCGCGGAAGTCGGCGGCGACGAACGGCGCGTACACCAGCCGCACCAGGTCGGACTGCCGGTGAACACCCGTCTTGGCGAATATCCGCTCGAGATGGTGGCGCACGGTGTGGGGCGAGATGCCGAGCCGTTGCGCCGCGCTCTCCGAGGTGTCGCCGCCGGCAAGGCGCGCCACCACCTGCGCCTCGGCCGCCGTGAGGCCGTGCAGCTGCCTCAGCAGCGCGTGCGGCACCAGCGGCTCGGCCTCCAGGTCGACGATGCGCACATGCACCAGGGGTGCCGCGGGCAGCAGGCCGCCAGGGCCGCCCGGCACGCGGTCGATGAACAGCGCATAGGGCTTGCGGCCGGTGGGTCGGCCGACGCGCACCAGCGTAGAGGCCTTCGGCAAGTCACCCTCCAGCTGCTGCTTCAGGGCGCGACTCCATCGGCCGGCGTCGCGGGCCGACATCACGTGGATCCTCGACGCGTCCTCGCGCAGGCCATCACGCGCGGCCAGGATGTCGCGTGCGCCGTCGTTGAGGTCGACGATGGCCGCCCCGGCGTCGAGCAGCACCCAGGCGTGGCCGTCGGCCAGGCCCAGGTGGGCGGCGCGGCGCTCTCCGGCTTCCATGGTCGCGATGCGCAGCGCCAGCGCGTGCAGCGCCGTGAGATGCGGGGCCAGCCCGACAAACTCGTGTTGCGCCGCTTCACCCAGCGCGGGCGCGCCGGGCACGACATGCAGGTGCACGGCGGCCTGCACCTGGCCGTCGTCCTGCATCAGCACGACATGGCTGGTGCCACCCGATGCGGCGGGTTCATGCAGGCAGGCCGCGCCGGATGCGGGCCCGGCGTCGGGCCGCGGACCACGCGCTGGCACCGGCAAAGGTGCGTTGCCCGCCGTCAGCCGTTGCCGCGTGGCCCGCACGTCGGCATCGGGCACGGCATGGCCGACCCAGGCGACATCGCCGCGGTGGCGGCTGATCACGGCCAAGCCGCTTGCGCCCAGCCAGCCGGCCAGCCTTTGCAGCGCCACTCGCCAGCGCATGTCGTCAGTCACGCTGGCGGCAAGTGACAGCATTTCGGCCGCAAAGGGCTCACGCATCGTCGCTCGTCAAGTCGTTCGTTCCTGGCGCCCGGGGCCAAGCCTCGGGCGAATGGTGGGCAGGCTGCGGGCCAGTATCCGCAGGTGGCGCCGCGGCGCCGGTGAGCAGGCGCAATCCGAAGCGACGCATCCCGGGCCGCGGGCTCGGCGGGCGCCTGCCGTGCGCCGCCGGCCAGGGCCCTCGCCGCCCTCAGGGCGACAGCCGCAGCTGCAGCTGCTGCGCCAGGCGCTGCGCCACCTCGTCCCAGGCGGCGTGCACGCCCAGGCTGCGCAGGTCCAGCGTGCGCAGGCCGGCGTAGCCGCAGGGGTCGATGCGCGTGAAGGGTTCCAGGTCCATCGCCACGTTCAGCGCCACGCCGTGGTAGCTGCGGTGCTGGCTGACCTTGATGCCCAGGGCGGCGATCTTGCCCAGGCCCAGGAAGGGGCTCAGGCTTTGCTCGGTGAGGCGCGCATGCGAGAACGGATCGGCCCAGCGCACGTAGATGCCCGGCGCGCTGCGCACGCGGTGGCCGACCACGCCGCCGGTGGCCCACAGCGTGTCGATCACCGCTTCTTCGATGCGGTAGACGTATTCCTTGACGTAGATGCCCAGGCGACGCAGATCCAGCAGCGGGTAGGCCACGACCTGGCCGGGGCCGTGAAAGGTGACCTGGCCGCCGCGATCGGTGCGCACGACGGGGATGTCGCCGGCGGCCAGCACGTGCGCCTCGCGGCCGGCGACGCCCTGCGTGAAGACGGGGTCGTGCTCGACGAGCCAGAGCTCGTCTTCGGTGTCGGGCGTGCGCGCGGCGGTGAAGGCGCGCATCGCGGCCTCGGTCTCGGCGTAGGGGCGGCGGCCCAGGCACAGGATGCGCATCGGCGCGCAGTCTAGAGTCTCGGCGGCCGCAGCGCCGGTGCAGCGCACCTCACCGGCAGGCCATCGCCGCCGTGTAGTCGATGACCTTGAGCCGGCCGGCCACGATCTCGGCCTTGGCCGCCTCGACGCTGGCGCGCATCGCGGGCGTCACGAGCTGCGCGTTGTGCTCGTCGTAGGCGAGGTCCAGCCCGCCCTCCTTCAGCCCCAGCGCCGTGATGCCGGGCCGCACGCCGCTGAAGGCCTGGAACACCGCGACATCGGTGCGCTTGAGCATCGACGTCAGCATGCGCCCGGGGTGCAGGCCGTTCTGGTTGCTGTCGACGCCTATGCCCAGCAGCCCCAGGTCGGCCGCGGCCTGCAGCACGCCCAGGCCGGTGGTGCCGGCCGCGGCGAAGATGACATCGGCGCCCTGCGCGGCCTGCATGCGCGTGAGCTCGGCGCCACGCGCGGGGTCGGTCCAGGCGGCGTTGGTGGTGCCGGTCATGGCGCTGATCACCTGCACCCTCGGGTTCGCGTACCGGGCTCCCTGCTCGTAGCCGCAGAGCACCTTGCGCACGAGCGGGATGTCCTGGCCGCCGACGAAACCCAGCTTGCCGGTCTTGCTGGCCAATGCCGCCAGCTGCCCGGCCAGGAAGGCGCCCTCGTGCTCGCGGTAGACGAAGCTCTGCACGTTGGGCAGCGCCACCACCGTGTCGACGATGGCGAAGCGGGTCTTGGGGAACTCGCGCGCCACCGCCTCGATGCTGCTGGCCTGCGGAAAGCCGACACCGACGATGGGGCTGGCGCCGCGCTGTGCGAAGCGGCGCGCCGCCTGCTCGCGCTGCGCGGCGCCCGCGATCTCGAACTCGAGGTAGGGCCGGCCGGTGGCCTTCTTCCAGCGCTCGGCGCCTTCCCAGGCGGCCTGGCCGAAACTCTTGTCGTTCTTGCCGCCGAGCTCGAAGATGATCGCCGGCTGCGCGTACCCGGTGGCATGCGCCAGACACGCTGCCGCGCCAGCGGCCAGCAACACCAAGCGGACGCCGCGGAACCGGCTCCGCCGGGCCGCTCGCCTCGCCCCCCCGGGGGGGAGCGCCGAAGGCGCTTCGGGGGGGGTCAGAAGTTCGCCTTGAACGACACGCCGTAGGTGCGCGGCTCGTTGATGAAGCCGGTGAGGTTGTTGAAGTCGATGCCGCCCACCACGCGGGTGGTGTCGGTCAGGTTGCGCACGAAGGCCGCAGCCTCGTACTTGCCGTTGCCGAAGTTGTAGCCGGCGCGCACGCCGACCTCGGTCAGCGACTTGCCGGTGAACTCGGTGCTCTCGTAGAGGAAGAAGTTGATCTTGCTGCGGTAGACCACGTCGGTCAGCAGCACCAGGTCGCCGCCCTGGATGGGCATGCTGTAGCGGGCGGTGAAGTTCAGCGTCTGCTTGGGCGCCTGGGGCAAGGGGTTGCCGTCTATCGACACCGTGGGCGCGAACTTGCCGATCGCCGGGTTGATCGGCGCGGTGATGGGGTCTTTCACCGTGCAGCCGCTGCCGCAGGCGTCGACACGCAGCCCGGGGTCCTTGATCTTGGTGCTGTTGTAGCTGCCGCCCAGCGTGAGCAGCAGGCGCTCGGTGACCAGCCACTGGGTGTTGAACTCGAAGCCCTGGCCGGCGGTCTTGTCGGCGTTGACAAGCTGGTTGAAGTTGGCCGCGCCACCCACCGCGGTGAGCTGCTGGTCCTTGATGATGTAGCTGAATACGGCGGCCGAGACGCGTGCGCGGCCGTTCATCAGGTCGGCCTTCACGCCGGCTTCGTAGGAGGTGACCTTCTCGCTCCTGGCCACCGAGAGCGTGTCGCCGAACAGCAGCCGGCCCTGGATGGCCGGCGCGCGGAAGCCCGTGGCCACGCGGCCGTAGACGTTGGTCGTCTTGTCCAGCGCGTAGCTGGCGCTGAAGTCGCCGCTGACGTTGCTGGCGCTGGTGGCGGCGGTGCGGCGGCCGATGAAGGTGGGGCTGAACGGCGGCGCGATCAGGCGGTCGGCGAAGAAGTCCTTGTCGTCCTGCGTGTAGCGCAGGCCGCCACGCAGCTTGA
This sequence comes from Leptothrix sp. (in: b-proteobacteria), assembly GCA_013822265.1. Classification (GTDB taxonomy): domain Bacteria; phylum Pseudomonadota; class Gammaproteobacteria; order Burkholderiales; family Burkholderiaceae_C; genus Rubrivivax. The sequence goes on along the minus strand of PNKD01000012.1, from coordinate 25,902 downwards.
GCTGCGGGCTGACCTCGAGGTTGACGCTGCCGAACACCGCCCAGGCCTTGTTCTGCTGGTCCTGCTTGGCCAGCCCGTTGAGCGTGTTGCCGCCCAGGCTGCTGTAGTTGAAGCTGTCGATCTTCAGCTGCTCGTCGAAGTAGTAGACGCCGGCCAGCCACTGCAGCGCGCCGCTGCCGGTGCTTTCGAGGCGGAACTCCTGCGTGAACTGCTTGTGCTTGGGCATGCCGTCGGCCGACTCGGCGTCGAAGGGGATGAAGCCAGGGCCGAAGGGCTTGCCGATGGGCGCCGGTGCACCGGCATTGCCGTAGCCACCGTCGATGTCGCCGCGGCTCAGCGAATCCACCGTCTCGTAGCCGGTGATGCTGTTCAGCGCCATGCCGTTGCCCAGATCCCAGCGCAGGCGCAGGCTGCCGCCGGTGTTGCTGACGTCCTGGCTGTTGATGCCGTCCTGGTAGACCTTGGCCTTGTCGAAGCCGGCCACCAGGTTGTTGGTGCCGGGCTGGATGATGTTGGCGCGGAACACGCGCGCCGAACCCTTGAGATCGCGCGTGTGCAGGTTGGCCAGCGCGCTGAATTCCTTGCTCGGCGACCACAGCAGCTGCACGCGGGCGGCGTTGTCGTTGTAACCCTCGAGCTCGCGCGTCGGGCCTGCCGGGTAGCCGTTCTTCACCCAGTCGTCGCGGTTCTGCGACTGCGCGGCCACGCGCAGCGACACCGTGGGCGACAGCGGCACGTTCACCGCGCCCTCGAGGTTCAGCGCCGAGAAGCGGCCCAGCGAGGCCAGTGCATAACCCTCGAACTTCTTGCCGGGCTTGACCGACTCGAACTTCACGACGCCGGCCGGCGAGTTGCGGCCGAACAGCGTGCCCTGCGGGCCGTTGAGCACCTCGATGCGCTCCATGTCGAAGATCGGGAAGCCCTTGAGGATGGGGTTCTCCTGCACCACGTCGTCGTAGACCAGGCTGACGGGCTGCGAGGCGTTGAGGTCGAAGTCGGTGTTGCCGATGCCGCGGATGTAGAAGCGCGGGAAGGCGCGGCCGAACGACGACTCGATGTTCAGGCTGGGCGCCCGGCCGGCCAGCAGGCGGATGTCCTGCCCGCCGCTGTTCAGCACCTCGAGCATCTCGCCCTGCAGCGCGCTCACCGAGCTGGGCACGTCGCGGATGTTCTCGAGCCGGCGCTCGGCGGTCACGGTGATGGTCTGCAGCTGGCCGCCGCTGGCCTGGGCGGCGGCGCCGCCGCTCAGCAGCACCAGCGCGGCAGCGGCCAGCGCGTGATGTGAGGGGAGGGCGGGCAGGCGGCGGGCGGCGCGGGCAGTGGACATGGGCAGTACTCCTGGGTGTTTGGACGGGATGGTTGGGGTCATCGCCATGCCTGCGACGGCACGCCCGCGCGCGGCGCGGCGCCCGTTCGTGGCGGGCGGATAGCATGGGATGATGCCGCCGAGCCGGGTCCAACTTGGTGAAAACGCGCCCGCGGCCGCACATTCACCCGCCGCTTCGACGCCTGCACGCAACACATGCTGACCCCCGATCAACGACAGGCCTGGCAACACGACGGCTGTCTGGTGCTGCCCGGCTTCAAGCCGGCCGCGGAGACCGATGCCGCCTGCCGGCGCGCGCGGGAGATCGTCGCCGCCTTCGACCCCGGCGCGACGAGCAGCCGCTTCTCCACGCGCGACCGCAGCAAGCTGGCCGACGCCGCGCTGCTGGACTCGGCCGAGGCGGTGCACTGCTTCTTCGAGGAAGAGGCGCTCGACGGCGAAGGCCGCCTGTGCGTGCCCAAGGACCGCAGCATCAACAAGATCGGCCACGCGCTGCACGACCGCGACGCGGTGTTCGACGCCTTCTCGCACGGCGCCGAACTGGCGGCGCTGGCGTCCGCACTCGGCCTCGTCCGGCCGCAGGTATGGCAGAGCCAGGTCATCTTCAAGCAGCCGCACATCGGCGGCGAGGTCGGCTGGCACCAGGACGCCAGCTTCTTCGTCACCACGCCGCAGACGGTGCTGACGTTCTGGTTCGCGCTCGAAGACGCCACGCTGGACAACGGCTGCCTGTGGGTGCAGCCCGGCGGCCACCGCGGCCCGGGCAGCGTGCTGCGCGAGCAGTACGTGTGCGAGCGCCCCGCGGGTGCACCGCCGCGCCTGGTGATGAAGCCGCTGCACGCCACGCCCTGGCCCACCGCGGCGCAGGCGCGCGCGCTGCCCGTGGCGGCGGGCACGCTGGTCGTCTTCCCGGGGCTGCTGCCGCACTACAGCCCGCCCAACCGCAGCGCGAAGAGCCGGCTGGCCTACACGCTGCACGTCACCGACGGCACGGCCGCCTACGCGCCCGAGAACTGGCTGCAGCGCAGCGCCGCGCTGCCGGTGCGCGGCCTGGCCTGATCGCCGATCGCGCGGACACCGTCGCGTTCCGGGCATCTCCGGTAGCGTATCTTCCGCACCTTCCGCACTCAGGCCGCCATGACCACCCCACCCACCACCCGCCACATCCGCCTGACCTCTCACCCCGGGCAGGGCAGCGCCGGCGCGCCGGCCATCGTCTGGGGCGCGGCCGACGCGCTGGCCCGCGGCCCGGTGGTGGGCAGCACCACCAACCGCAGCCAGCGCAACGTGATCGGCACGCACAGCGGCAGCTACGGCGTCTACCGCGCGCTGGCGGTAGCCGCAGGCAACCTGACGCGCGGCCACCGCGCCGACCTCACCGACACCGCGCCCACCGACCTCATCGGCCCCTACCCACAGTGGAGTGAGGCGGGCCGCATCGTCAGCATCGACCCCTGGGGCGCCAGCGTGCAGTCGGTGTTCGCCGACCACCTGGCGCAGGGCTACGACATCCGGCCCACCATCGCCGTCACCAAGGCCCACATCCACCTGCCCGAGATCAAGCAGGCGCTGGCCTTCCAGCGCCTGGCGGTGGACGGGCGCATCCTGCTCGACGACGCTTCGGCCACCGTCACCAAGGTGGCGGTGGAGCCGGTGTGGTGGCTGCCCGGCGTGGCCGAGCGTTTCAAGGTCAAGGAAGCCGACCTGCGCCGCGCCCTGTTCGAGGAAACCGGCGGCATGTACCCCGAGCTCGTCACGCGCAGCGACCTCGAGGTCTTCCTGCCGCCCATCGGCGGGCAGACGTTGTACGTCTTCGGCGACATCCGCGACCTGGCTGACCCGCAGGTGACACTGACCGCGCGCGTGCACGACGAGTGCAACGGCAGCGATGTCTTCGGCAGCGACATCTGCACCTGCCGGCCCTACCTCACGCACGCCATCGAGGAATGCCTGCGCGGCGCGCAGGCCGGCGGCGTGGGGCTCATCGCCTACAGCCGCAAGGAAGGCCGGGCCCTGGGCGAGGTCACCAAGTTCCTGGTCTACAACGCGCGCAAGCGCCAAGTCGGCGGCGACAGCGCCGACAAGTACTTCCTGCGCACCGAGTGCGTGGCCGGCGTGCAGGACATGCGCTTCCAGGAACTGATGCCCGACGTGCTGCACTGGCTGGGCGTGCGCAAGATCCACCGCCTGGTGAGCATGAGCAACGACAAGTACGACGCCATCACCGGCAGCGGCATCGAAGTGGGCGAACGCGTGAAGATCCCCGACGCGCTGATCCCGGCCGACGCGCGCGTGGAGATGGAGGCCAAGGTGGCCGCCGGCTACTTCACCGACGGCGTGGCGCCCACCGGCGCCGAGCTCGCCCAGGTCAAGGGGCGAGCACTTTGAGCGAGACCGGCCTGGCCCCGCAATCGACCGCGCCCGACTCGCGCCACCCGCTGGCGCTGCTGCGCGACCCCGGCACCATCCGCCTGCGCTGCGCCGCCATCCTGCGTGCCGCCGACGCCAACGTCAGCGAGTACTTCACCGTGCAGCGCGGCGCCTTGCCGGCGCTGGCCGCGCGCGTGGTGGCGCTGACGCTGAAGCGCTTCCCGGACCTGCGCATCCCGTACCACAGCCGCTGGCGCCACTTCGAGGCCGGCGGCGTCGATCGCAAGCCGCTGCTCGACGCCCTGCTGGCCGGCCGCGGCAGCGCCGAAGCGGCGCGCGCGCGCTTCGACCTCAGCGTGGTGAGCGTGCTGCTGGACGCCGGCGCCGGCCCGGCCTGGCGCTACGCAGAAGGCCGCGGCGCTGGCGCCGCGGATGCCGAGCGCACCGACGGCCGCCCCGAGAGCGTGCTGCAGCGCTCGGAGGGCCTGGGCGTGGCCACCTGGCACGCCTTCCTCAACGGCAGCTTCTCGGCCACCGCCGCCGACCCGCTGCGCGCCGATGCCGCGGCGCTGGAGCGCGTGGACGCCGGCGCGCTGCGCACGATCTTCCAGTCCAGCCCGTCCAACCCGCTGGTCGGCCTGGAGGGCCGCGCCGGGCTGCTGTTGCGGCTGGGCGCGGCACTGCGCGACGAAGCGGCACGCGGCGGCGGCAGCGCCCGCCCCGGCCTGCTGTTCGACCGCCTCACCGACGGCGGCACACGCACCGAAGTCACCGCCACGGCGGTGCTGGGTGAGGTGCTGCGCGTGCTGAGCCCGATCTGGACCTCGGGCAGCCGCGTGCAGGGCCTGCCGGCGGGTGATGTCTGGCCGCACCGCTGGGCCGGCGACCTCACCGGCAGCGGCCCGCTGCCGCTGCGCGACCCCACCACCGGCGGCTGGGTGCCCTTCCACAAGCTCAGCCAGTGGCTGAGCTACTCGCTGATCGAGCCGCTGCAGTGGGCCGGCGTGCGCGTCACCGGCCTGGACGCACTGACCGGCCTGCCCGAGTACCGCAACGGCGGCCTGCTGATCGACGGCGGCGTCATCGTGCCGCGCGATGCGCGCCTGCTGGCGCGCACCTGGAAGCCGCAGGACGACTTCATCGTCGAGTGGCGGGCGCTGACCGTGGCGCTGCTCGACGAGCTCGCCGCGCTGGTGCGCGAGCAGCTCGGCAAGACCGCCGACGAACTGCCGCTGGCCTGCATCCTCGAAGGCGGCACCTGGGCCGCCGGGCGCGAGCTCGCACGGGAACTGCGTGCCGACGGCTCGCCACCGCTGAAGATCGACAGCGACGGCACGATCTTCTAGACCCCACCCCTACGCAAGAGACGCACCGATGACCTCCCCCGCCCCCGTTCACGTCGTCGACCACCCGCTGGTGCAGCACAAGCTCACGCTGCTGCGCAAGAAGGACCTGTCGACCAGCAGCTTCCGCCGCCTGCTGCACGAGATCAGCATGCTGATGGCCTACGAGGTCACGCGCGACATGCCGACGCAGATGATCGAGATCGAGACCCCGCTCGAGAAGATGCAGTCGCCGGTGATCGAGGGCCGCAAGACGGTGTTCGTGGTCGTGATGCGCGCCGGCAGCGGTTTTCTCGACGGCATGCTCGAAGTGGTGCCCGGCGCGCGCGTGGGCCACATCGGCCTGTACCGCGACCCCAAGACGCTGGTGGCGGTGGAGTACTACTTCAAGATGCCGCACGACATGGACGAGCGCGATGCCATCGTGCTCGACCCCATGCTGGCCACCGGCAACTCGGCGGTGGCCGCGGTCGACCGGCTCAAGGAGACGCGGCCGAAGTCCATACGCTTCGTCTCGCTGGTGGCCGCGCCCGAGGGCGTAGACAACATGCAGCGCCACCACCCCGACGTGCCCATCTTCACCGCCGCCATCGACCGCGAGCTCAACGACCACGGCTACATCGTGCCGGGGCTGGGCGACGCGGGCGACCGTCTGTTCGGCACGAAATAGGGCCCCCAAGCTCGCTGGCGCTCGCTACCCCCCGAGGGGGATGCTCCGCCGACGGCCCGGCGGAGCCGGATCCGTGGCGGGAAGCTTGGTCAGGTGCCTCGGCGCTTGTACGGGTCGGCGACGCCCAGGCCGGCCAGCACGGCCGTCTCCAGTGCCTCCATCGCCGCCGCCTCGGCTTCGGGCACGTCGTCGTGCTCGTAACCCTGCGCGTGCAGCGTGCCGTGCACGAGCAGGTGGGCGTAATGGGCCTCGAGCGTGAGGCCCTGCGCCAGCGCCTCGGCCTCGACCACCGGCGCGCAGATCACCAGGTCGGCCACGACCACGGGGTCGTGGGCGTAGTCGAAGGTCAGCACGTTGGTGGCGTAGTCCTTGCCGCGGTAGTCGCGGTTCAGCGCCCGGCCTTCCTCGGCGTCGACGATGCGCACCGTGATCTCGCCGGCCGCCTGCAGCGCCGCGCGCACCCAGCGCGCCACGCGGTGGCGCGGCAGCAGCGCGCGGTGGCGCCGGTCGGCGAACTGCAGCGACAGCGACAGCGGCGGCCGCGCGCGGCGCGGCGCGGCATCGGGCGGCGTGGCCAAGGCGCGTTTCATCGTTCGTCGTCGCCGCTGCGGTGGCGTTCGTAGGCCTCGACGATGCGCGCCACCAGCGGGTGGCGCACGACGTCGGCGGCGGTGAATTCGGTGACCGCGATGCCCTCGACGCCACGCAGCACGCGGTGGGCATCGACGAGGCCGCTGGCCACGCCCTTGGGCAGGTCGATCTGGCTCACGTCGCCGGTGATCACGCACTTGCTGCCGAAACCGATGCGGGTGAGGAACATCTTCATCTGCTCGCGTGTGCTGTTCTGCGCCTCGTCGAGGATGACGAAGGCGTGGTTCAGCGTGCGCCCGCGCATGAAGGCCAGCGGCGCGACCTCGATCTGGCCCTTGTCGAAGGCCTTGGCCACGCGGTCGAAGCCCATCAGGTCGTAGAGCGCGTCGTACAGCGGCCGCAGGTAGGGGTCGACCTTCTGCGCCAGGTCACCGGGCAGGAACCCGAGACGCTCGCCGGCCTCGACCGCCGGGCGCGTGAGCACGATGCGCTGCACGCCGTGGCGCTCGAGCGCGTCGACCGCACAGGCCACGGCCAGGTAGGTCTTGCCGGTGCCGGCCGGGCCTATGCCCAGGCTGATGTCGTGGGCCAGGATCTGCTGCAGGTACTGCATCTGGTTGGGCGTGCGGCCGCGCAGCTCGGCGTGGCGCGTGTGCAGCACGAGGTCACCGTGGCCATCGGCCGTGGGCGCCTGCGGCGCGCCGGGCACGGTGGCCGCGTACTTCAGCAGCGCCAGCTGCAGCGTGCGCTCGCCTATCGGGTGCGCGGCGCTGGTGTACAGCGCGTCGAGCAGCCGCACCGCGCGCTCGACGCCGTCACGCGGGCCCTCGATGCGAAAGCTCGCGTCGCGGCGCACCAGCGTCACGCCCAGCGCGCCCTCGATGCTGCGCAGGTGCGTGTCCAGCGGCCCGCACAGGTGGGCGAGGCGGCGGTTGTCGGCGTTGTCGAAGGCGTGGCGACGGATCACGGGGCGGTGGCGCTCTCGAAGTGGGGTGCCGCGGCGGGCAGGGCCAGTGGGCAGGCCGTGCGGTGCGCCGGTCATCGGGGCACTGGCGCACAGGCAGCGCATTGTCGCAGTGCGGGCGGCCACGGGGCGCCATGCACAATGCCGCGCGCCATGATCCTCACACCTGCCCGGCCCGCTGCAGCCCCCAGCCCGCACCACGACGCAAGGTGCGGCCGGCACGCGCGGGGACCGTCGGCTGTGCCGGCGTGCCAGTGGCGCGCTGCCATCGGCGCGCTGTGGGGGCCGCTGTTCGCCCTCCTGGTCGCCCTGTGGTGCATCCCCAGCCAGGCCCGGACCTGGCAGATCGACGTCGCGCAGCGGGCCTATGGGGCGGCGCCGGCCTACCCGGCTTCGGCGCCGGCACTGCGCGTGGCGCTGCCCGACGAATGGGACCGCACCCGCCAGGGCCGGCGCGGGCCGGTGTGGTACCGCGCCGAACTGCCGGCCCTGCCGGGCGACGCCGACGACCCGCACGCGCTGTTCATCGAACACGTGTGCAGCAGCCTCGAGGTCTTCCTCAACGGCGAGAAGCTGCACAGCGGCGGCCGCATGAGCCCGCCCTACGCGCACAACTGCAACCACCCGCAGCTGGTGGCGCTGCCGGCGGCGCTGCTGCGCAGCACCGGCAACGTGCTCGACATCAAGCTCGTCGGCCACCCACTGGAAGAGGTCGGTTCGCGCCTGCGCGCCGGCAGCCTGTCGGCCATGACCGTCGGCCCGCAGTCGGTGCTGGCGGCGCGCCACGCACGGCTGACGGCGCTGCAGGTCTGGGCGCCGCAGGCGGTGAGTGCCACGCTGCTGCTGATGGGCGGCTTCATGTTCGTGCTGGGATTCGTGAACCGACGCGAGAGCCACCTCGCCTACTTCGGCGCGCTGTGCGTGGGCTGGGCGCTGGTGAGTGGCCGGCTGTGGCTGCGCAGCATGCCGCTGGGGCACTCGGAGACCGAGTTCCTGGTCAGCGCGATGCTCGGCTTCATCGCCTGGGCCGCAGTGCAGTTCGTGCTGCGCCATGCCGGGCTTCGCCACCGCGTCGCCGATGTCGGCCTGCCGCTGCAATGCGCGCTGCTGGCGGTGTCGCTGGTGCTGGCCGGCCCGCAGCGGCTGCATGCCGTGGTCAACGCCTGGTACGTGCTGCTGGCGGCCGAGATGCTGGCCGCGCTGGGTTGGCACCTGCACCACCAGCGCCGGGCTCGCGCCCGCTGGGCGATGGGCGGCGTGATGGCGCTGGTGATGCTGGTCGGCGCGATCGAGTTTGCCGCCCAATGGCTGGGCGAGTTGCCGTCGGCGCTGACGCGGGCCTCGCACGTGCTGCAGCTTGGGGTGCCCCTGCTTTTCGTGCTGGTGGGCCTGCGCCTGGTGCAGCAGCACGGCCGTGCGCTGCAGCATGCCGAGCAGGACAAGGCCGCTCTCGAGCAGCGCGTGCGCGAGGCCACGGTGGAGATCGAGCGCAACTTCCGCCAGATGGCCGAGCTGCGTGTCGAGCAGGTGACCGAGCGCGAGCGCAAACGCATCGCCGCCGACCTGCACGACGACCTGGGCGCCAAGCTGCTGACCATCGTGCATACCAGCGAAAGCGAACGCATCAGCACGCTGGCACGCGAGGCGCTCGAGGAAATGCGCTTGAGCGTGCGCGGCCTCACCGGCCGGCCGGTCAGGCTGGCCGACGCCCTGGGCGACTGGCGCGCCGAGGTCGTCTCGCGGCTCGGGCAGGCCGGCATCGAGGGCGATTGGAGCGCGCCCGAAGACCTGCCGCAGACGCTGAGCGCACGGGCTTACGTGCAAACGACACGCATACTGCGCGAGGCCACGAGCAACATCATCAAGCACAGCGGCGCGACCCGGTGCACGGTGAAGGCCGGCATCGCCGGCACCGACCTGGAGTTCGTCGTGCAGGACAACGGCAACGGCATCTCGAGCGAGATCGACGGCCGGCTCGACCGCGGCCACGGCCTGGCCAGCATGAAGAACCGCGCCAAGCAGTTGCAGGGGCAGTGCCTGGTCGAGAGCGCCCCGGGCTATGGAACCGTGATACGGCTCACGGTTCCACTGGATCGCGCGACCCAGGCTTCATGACGGCCGCGCGCGGCCGATAACATCGGATCGACCCCCACGCACCCGACCATGAAGACCATCCTGCTGCTCGAAGACCTGCCCGAAATCCGGGTCTGGATGCGCAAGCTCGTGATGCAGGTCTTTCCTGATGCCATGATCTCCGAGAGCGCGCGCGTTCACGATGCCATCGAGCTCGTCAAGGCGGTGAAGTTCGACCTCGCGCTGATCGACCTCGGCCTGCCCGATGGCAGCGGCGTCGACGTGGTGACCAAGCTGCGCGACCTGCAGCCCGAGGCGCAGAGCGTGGTCGTCACCATCCACGACGACGACGAACACCTCTTCCCCGCGCTGCAGGCCGGTGCCTTCGGCTACATCCTGAAGGAACAGCCGCGCGAGCTCATCACCGAGCAGCTGCACCGCATCAGCCAGGGCGAGCCGCCGTTGTCGCCCTCGATCGCGCGCCGCGTGATGGCCCACTTCAGCGCCAAGGCCAAACCGGCCTTGACGGCCAACGCGATCCCGGCGGTCAACCTGACCGACCGCGAGAGCGAGGTGCTGCTGCGCGTGGCCAAGGGCTACACGCTGCCCGAGATCGGCGTGCAGCTGGGCCTGAGCCGGCACACCATCGCCGACTACGTCAAGCAGATCTACCGCAAGCTCAACGTGAGCTCGCGCGCCGAGGCGGCGCTCGAAGCGCAGCGCCTGGGCCTGTTCCGCTGAGCGGGCGTCGCGGCGCCGCCACGGCCAGGGCCGGGCTCGGCGCACCACCGTGCCATGCTCGACAGCTTGAGCGCCCGCCCCACCCCTGCTTCGCCCGCAGTCCCCCTGCACGTGGCCTGCCTGTGCGCCGCCTGGTGCCGGCTGTGCGACGACTACGCGCCGGTGTTCGAACAGGTCACCGCCACGCTGCGCGAGCGGCACCCCGGTCTGCAGACACACTGGCTGGACATCGAGGACGAGGCCGACCTGCTGGGGGATCTGGACATCGAGACCTTCCCGACCCTGGTGGTCGTGGGCCCGCAGCAGGTGCACTTCGCCGGGCCGCTGGCGCCGCAGCGCGGGACGCTGCAGCGTGTGCTGGACGCGGTGCTGGACGAACGGCCTGCGGTCGCAGCGCCAGCGGCCGTGCTGGCCTTCGCGCAGCGCCTGCGTCAGCGTGCCGGCTGAAGGCGCCGGCGCCGCGCGTCAGCGCTCGCGGAAGGCTTCCTGAGACTTCATCATCGGCCGCAGCAGGAAACCCAGCACGCTGCGCTGGCCGGTGCGGATCTCGACGCTGCCGGTCATGCCCGGCAGCACCGGCAACGGCTTGTCGCCCTTGCGCAGCCCGGCGGGGTCGGCGCGCACCATCGCACGGTACCAGGTGCCTTCGGGCTGGGCGGCCTTTTCGGGGTCGCCCATGGCGTCGGGGCTGATCGAGACCACGGCGCCTTCGAGCGCGCCGTAGACGGCGTACTCGTAGGCGCTGAGCTTGACCTTCACCGGCTGCCCGGTCTTCACGAAGCCGATGTCGGCGGGCTTGACGCGCGCCTCCACCAGCACGCGCGGGCCGATGGGCAGCAGTTCCATCACCGGCGCGCCCGGGGCGATGACGCCGCCCACGGTGTTGGCGCGCACGGTCTTGACGACACCCCGCACGGGCGACACCAGCGTCGTGCGGCGCAGCGCGTCGTCGCGCACCACCATCTGTTCGGCGAGCAGCGCGAGCTCGTTGCGCACGCGCACCATCTCGCCCGCGGCCTCCTGGCGCGCGCGGTTGATGCGTTCCTGCGTCTGCAGCTGCAGGTCGTTGACCTGGCGACGCACGCGCATCACCTCGACCTCGCTCATCAGGCCCTTGGCCGACATGCTTTCGGCCATGGCCAGTTCGCGCGCCAGCAGCGCGGCGCTGCGCCGGCTGGTCTCGACGGCTTCGTTGAGCACGCGCTGGCGCGCCTCGTGGCTCTCGGTCTCGCCGTCCACCACGGCCGCGGGCAGGCCGTCGGGGAACTGCAAGCGCGAGCCGTTGGCCTCGGCGTGCAGACGCGCCAGCGTGCCCTGCAAGGCGAGCTTGCGCGCCGTGCCCTCGGCCTGCTGCGACTCGAAGCGTGTCGGGTCCAGCGTCGCCAGGGCCTGGCCCTGCGCCACCTCCTGGCCCTCGCGCACCAGCATCTCGCGCAGGATGCCGCCTTCCAGGCTGGCGATGACCTGCTCGCGGCCGTCGGGCACGACGCGGCCGGTGGCCGTGGCGACGATGTCCACCTGTGCCATCGAGGCCCAGCCCACGGCCACGGCGATGGCCAGCAGCAGCAGGTAGACCGCCCACATCGCCGCCGGCGCCGGGTCCATCACCTGCGCCGCCTGCACGGCGTTGAGGTAGGGCACGTCGCCGCGCTGCAGCTCGGGGCCGCGCTTGCGCCTGAACATCGACGTCACGCTCACACCGTGGCCTCGCGCTCGTCGGGGCGGGCACTGGGGTGCATGTGCACGTTGGTGGCTGGCGTGCCGGCCTGCGGGGCCGGCGCGGGGCGGGCGCCGCTGAGCGCCGCCAGCACCTGGTTCTTGGGGCCGTCCATCACCAGCTTGCCGCCGTCGACGACGAGCACGCGGCCCACCAGCTCGAGCACTGCCGGGCGGTGGGTGACCATGACCAGCGTGCAGTCGCCGCAGGCCTCCTTGAGCTGACGCAGGAAGGCGACCTCGCTCTGCGCGTCCATCGAACTCGTGGGTTCGTCCATGAGCAGGATGCGCGGCTGCGTCACCAGGCAGCGCGCCAGCGCCACGAGCTGGCGCTGGCCGCCCGAGAGCAGCGCGCCGGCCTCGCCCACCGGCAGCTCCCAGCCCTGCGGGTGGCTGGTGATCAGGCGCTCCAGGCCGGTGAGCCGGGCCACGTCGGCCAGCCGTGCGGGGTCGGCGGTGGGCCGGTCGAGCAGCACGTTGTCGCGCAGCGTGCCGTGGAACAGGCGCGGGTCCTGCGAGACGAAGCCGACGCGGGCGCGGAAGTCGGCGGGGTCGATCTGGCGCAGGTCGATGCCGTCGACCACCACCTGGCCTTCGCAGGGCAGGTACAGGCCCGCCAGCAGGCGCAGCACGGTGCTCTTGCCGCTGCCGATGCGGCCCAGGATGGCCACGCGCTCGCCGGGCTCGAAGCGCAGCGTCACGCCCTTGAGCACGCGCGGCCCTTCGCCACCGCCGGTGGCACCCGGCACGCTGGCCGGCGCCGGGTAGGCAAAGCCCACCTCGTGCAGCGCGATGCGCCCGCTGAGCTCGCGCTTGGGCACGTAGACCTTGCCGCCGTCGCGCTCGATGGGCTTGTTCATCACCTGTTCGAGCGCGCGCATCGCGGCGCGGGCGCCCTGGTAGCGCGTGGCCAGCGAGGTCACGCTGGCCAGCGGCGCCACGGCGCGCGAGGCCAGCATCACGGCACCGAAGAGCGCGCCGCCGGAGATCACCTTGTCCTCGATGAGGTACACGCCCCACACCAGCATGACCATGCTCACGAACTGCTGCGTCACCGACGACAGGTTCATGGTCCACGAGGTGATGGTGCGCGACTTGAGCGCCGCGGCCGCCGCGCCGGCGGTGCTTTCTTCGTAGCGGCGCAGGAAGCGGCCCTGCGCGCCGGCGGCCTTCACGTCCTCGAGCCCGTCCACGGCTTCGACGAGCACGCCGTTGAGGTCGGCCAGCTGCTGCATGTTGCTGCTCATCGCGCGGCGCAGCGAAGCCTGGATCAGCACCGAGACCAGCAGCAGCACCGGAATCGTCACCACCAGCACCCAGCCCAGCGGCCCGCCGATGGCAAACACCATGGCCACGAAGATGAAGATGAACGGCAGGTCGGAGATCGCCGACAGCGTGGCCGAGGCGAAGAAGTCGCGCATCTGCTCGACCTGCGCCAGCGTGTGCGCATAGGCGCCCGCCGACTCGGGGCGGTGCTCCATGCGCAGCGCCAGCGTCTGGCGGAACAGCATGCTGCCGACGATGAGGTCGGCCTTGCGGCCGGCCATGTCGATGAGGTAGGCGCGCAGCTGGCGCGCCATCATGTCGAAGGCCAGCGCGAGGCCGCTGGCCGCGGCCAGCGTCCACAGCGTGACGTAGGCCTGGTGCGGGATGACCTTGTCGTAGATGACGCTGGTGGACAGCGCCGTCACCAGCATCAGCAGGTTGCTGAGCATCGCTGCCAGCAGCGCGCCGCGGTAGTAGGGGACGAAGCGCCGCACCGTGCCCCACAGCCAGTGGCTGCCGGGGTGACGCATCAAGGTGGCTTCCTGGCCGTGGCGGTTGGCGCCGCCGGGGCCCTCGTGCTCGCTCGGCAATGGCGTGGCCACCAGCGCGATGCCGGTGTACTCGACCTCGAGCTCGGCCTCGGTGGCCGTGCAGGCCACGGCCTCGCGCCCGGGCATCACGATGTCGTAGCTGCCGCCTTGCAGCGAGGGCTCTTCGCGGCGCGCGACGACGATGCAGGCGTCGCCGCCCTTGAGCAGCAGCACCGCCGGCAGCAGCAGCGCGTGCATCTCGCCCACGGCGCGCTGCATCAGGCCGGCGCTGTAGCCGGCCTCGCGCAGTGCGCGCACGGCCTGGTCGGGGCCCACCGGGCCGGCCAGCGGCAGGTGCGCCAGCAGCGACTCGGCCGTGCGTTCGCGGCCGTGGTGGCGCGTCAGCCACGAGATGGCGTGCGCCAGCGCGTCGTGGTCCAGGTCCCAGGCGGCCGGCGGCGGCGGCGGTGACGCCGCGCCTGCCATCGGGGATGCCGGGGTGTCGCTCATCTCGGGTCGTCGGGCCGCGGATCAGGCCGCGCGGGCCGCCAGCGCCAGACGCTCGAACTCGGACTCGATGTCGCGCACGAGCTGCGGCAGGTCGAACAGCGCGCTGCTGCGGCCGTGCTCGGCGAGGTAGCGGCGTATCGAGGCCACACGCGCCGGCTGGCGGCCCAGCGTGACGGCCAGGCTTTCGTAGTCGGCCAGGGTCTCGGTCACCAGATCGGGCAGGCCGATGGCATTGAGCAGGCTGCCGGCCATGCGGCTGATGTAGGTGCGGCCGGCGCGCGTGACCATGGGCGTGCCCATCCACAGTGCGTCGCTGGCCGTGGTGCCGGCATTGAACGGGAAGGTGTCGAGCATCAGATCGATGAGCTGGAAGCGCGCCAGGTACTCGGGCGGCGCCACGCGCGGCGCGAAGATCAGCCGCTCGGGTGCGACACCCTGCGCCGCGGCGGCAGCGCGCATGTTGTCGCGCGCGGTGTCGTTGTCGGCCAGCAGCCACAGCACACTGCCCGGCACCTGCGCCAGGATGCGCATCCAGGCGCCGAACATTTCGGGCGTGAACTTGTGGTTGTTGTTGAAGCTGCCAAAGACGAAGGCGCCCTCGGGCAGGCCGTACTGGGCGCGCGTGGGCATGGGCGCGACCTCGCGCTGACGGTCGCTGACCTGGTAGCAGTGCGGCAGGTAGATGGGTTTTTCGGTGCAGTAGGGCAGCAGCTCGGGTGGCATCACGAAGCGGTCGGCCAGCATCCAGTCGACGCCGGGCAGCGCGCTGGTGCCGGGCAGGCCGAGGTAGCTCACCTGCACGGGTGCGGCGCGGAGGCCCAGGATGGCCGGGCGCGCGCCGCTGGTCAGGCCCTGCAGGTCGACGAGCACGTCGATGCCCGCCTGCGCGATCAGCCGCGCGGCGGTCGTGTCGTCGACACCGGCCAGGCGCACGTGGTGGTCCATCGCCTTCAGGATGCGCTGGCGCTGGCGCTGGAACACGGGTTGCGCCGATTCGGGCGTCCAGCAGAAGGCCCAGACCTCGAAGCGGCTGCGGTCGTGCAGCTCGAAGAGTTCGGGCGTGAGCAGGCCCACGGCGTGCATGTGCAGGTCGCCGCTGAGGTAGCCGATCTTCACCTTGCCGCTGCGCGGCGGCATCTGCGTGTGCAGCGCCACGGGCGGGGCCTTCGGTACCTTCTCGTGCACGAAACGCACCGACGACAGCAGCTGCAGCGCCGGGTCGTCCGACAGGCCCATGGTCGCCAGCAGCGAGGTGCCCATCAGCAGCTGGTTGGGCGAGACCTCGCCCACCGGCAGGTAGTGCGGCCAGGCGCACTGCTTCTGGCGGATGTGCACGTAGTGCTGGATGACGTCGTTCTGCTCGGCCTTGAGCTCGAGGCTGCGGCGCATCAGCGCCTCGGCTTCGGGATAGCGGCGCTGCACTTCGAGCAGCCGCGCGGCGTTGTTCAGCGCATGCAGCCGATGCTCGAGCGTGGGCGGCGGCGCGGCATCGAACACAGCGTGCCAGTGGGCCAGCGCGGCCTCGACGTCGCCGCGGCGCTCGCACAGGTGGCCCAGGTTGAGCAACGCCGGCGCAAAGCCGGGCTGGGCTTGCAGCGCCAAGGCGTAGGCGGCCTCGGCCTCGGTGTTGCGGCCCAACTGCGACAGCAGTGCACCCCAGTTGAAGCCGGCCACGTGGCGCAGCGGCGAAGCCGTGTTCGCCAGCCAAGCGTCGTAGAGCGCGGCGGCGCGTTCGGCCTCGCCGGCGGCTTGCAGCGTGCTGGCACGGTCCAGCAGCTCGGGCAGCGGCATGGCGCCGCTGCGCGCGGCCTGCTGCAACGCGTCGGCGGGTGCCGCCGACGCGGCCGGCACGGCCGCGACGGATGCAGCGGCCGCGGCAATGGGTGTGAGGGCCGCGGCCGGAGCCACGGGCGGTTTTTGGGCAAGGGCGGAGTCCACGCAGCTCCTCGGTTGGGCGTCCTTGCCATGCTAGGCAGCGGGGCGCCGCGCCAAGGCGGCAATAGCGGGGCCTAGACCCGCCAGATCGGGGCTTGAGCGCGGCGATGGCGCTTGCGACGACGACCGCCGGTCAAGCCCCCGGGGCCAGCGCCAGCGGCGCTGGCCAGCGTGGCGGCCTCGTGCAGCGGCTTGTCGTGGCGCAGGCGCTGCATGGGGGGCCGCACCGCCACGCCGCTCCTGCGGCGCGGGCTGGCGTTCAGGCCCTCGAAGGCGATCTCGAACACCCGGGTGGGCCGCACGCTGCGCACGGGGCCGAACTTCTCCAGCGTGGTGGCCCGCACGATGCGGTCGACGGCCTTGAACTCCTCGTCGCTCGAGCCCGAGTAGGCCTTGGCGAAGGGCAGCAGCTGCAGCGTCTCGCTGTCGCGCGGCGGCGTCGGCTCGCGCCGCGCGATGGCCTCCACCACGGCCTGCGCCTTGGCCGCGCTGGCCGGCGGGCGGCTCCAGACGGCAAAGGTGTAGTCGGTGTAGACGCCGGCGCGCCGGCCGTGCCCGGCCTGGGCGTAGACGAGCACGGCGTCGACGCTCAGCGCGTCGACCTTCCACTTCCACCAGGCGAGCTCGCTACGCGCGCGGCCGATGCCGTAAGCCGCGCCCCGGTGCTTGAGCATGAGGCCCTCGACACTGCGCTCGCGTGCGCCGTCGCGCGGCCGCGCGCAGGCCGGCCAGTCGGGCGCCACCACCACCGGCGCCAGGTGCAGGCCGTGCGCCGCGGCCAGGGCCGTCAGGGCTTCGGCAAGCAGCTTGCGCGGCAGCGTCTTGCGGTTCAGCCGCGGTTGCAACCGGTTGAAGGGCGCCGGCTTGGCGCTGCCGGGCAGCCACACCAGCAGCTCGCCATCGACCGCCGTGCCGTCGGGCCAGCTCGGGGCCTGCTGCACCACCTTGGGGAAGCGATCGCTCACCAGCTCTTCGCCGCGCGACCAGATCCACACGCGGCCCCGGCGCTTGACGCCCTGGGCGCGCATGCCGTCGTACTTGCACTCCACCAGCCACTCGGCCGGCGCGCCCAGCGTCGCGGCCAAGGTCTCGGGCGCGGCCTGCAGCGCATGGGCCAGGAAGTACACCGCCCAGGCGGCGTCGGCCGCCGGCGCCTGGCTGAAGCAGCCGCGCAGCGCCGCCACTTCGGCCGAGGTGGCCGTGCTGGCGTCGAGGGCCTGATAGAGCTCGGCAAAGCGGCGCCTGGCGGCATGATGCCTGCCGCGCAGGCGCGCGCCGGAACCGCCACAATGCCCTCTCGTCTGAAAGGAAGCCGCATGCTCAAGCCTGCCGTCCCGAGGCTCGGAACCGCCGACGCCACCGTGCACGCCGCGCTGTTGGCCCCCGCACTGCTCGCGTGCGCGCTGCTGCTGGGCGCGGGCCGGGTCGGGGCAGCGCCGGGCGACAAGCCGGTGGCGCCCCTGCCCAAGCCGCTGGCCGACGACAAGGAAAAGACGCGCACCGTCTCGCTGCCGGCACGCGGGCTGTTCAAGGGCGACCAGCTCACCGACAGCGCACGCGCGCAGCTCACCGACCTCATCCTCAACGCGCTGGGCCTGCAGGTCGAGGTGGCGCTGCTGGTGCCGGTGGGGCCGTGGCAGATCGACGGCAGCGGCCAGGGTGAACGCGACCTCACGCCGGCGCGGCTGCAGGCGCTGCGCAGCTACCTCACCGACCGCGGCATCGACCCCAAGCGCATCTTCGTCGAGAGCCGGGTCGACCCCAAGCTCACCGAGCCGCGGCTCGACGTGCAGCTGATCGGCCGCCCGGCCAACGACTGAGCAACCGTGCCTGGGCGCAGCGGCGTGGTGGCGCTGACATGAGATCCCCAGCCGCGGGCGCCCGCCCCGCCCTGCCTGCCGGCGTGTGGGTGCTGGGTTTCGTCAGCATGCTGATGGACCTGTCGTCGGAGATGGTGCACAGCCTGCTGCCGATGTTCCTGGTCGGCACGCTGGGCATCAGCGTGTTCCTGGTCGGCGTGATCGAGGGCATCGCCGAGGCGACGGCGCTGGTGGTCAAGGTCTTCTCGGGCATGCTCAGCGACTGGCTGGGCCGGCGCAAGGGACTGACGGTGCTGGGCTACGCGATGGGGGCCTTCAGCAAGCCCTTCTTCGCCATCGCCGGCGGCGTGGGCGTGGTGGCGGCGGCGCGTCTTGTCGACCGCGTCGGCAAGGGCATCCGCGGCGCGCCGCGCGACGCGCTGCTGGCCGACATCACGCCCGCGGCGGTGCGCGGCGCGGCCTACGGGCTGCGCCAGTCGCTGGACACCGTGGGCGCTTTCCTCGGCCCGCTGCTGGCCACCGCGCTGATGCTGCTGTGGGCCAACGACTTCCGCGCCGTGTTCTGGGTGGCGGTGGTGCCGGGCGCGCTGGCCGTGGCGCTGCTGTTCTTCGGCGTGCACGAGCCGCCGCTGCCCGCACACCGCGTGGCAGTGAGCCCCATCCGCCGCGAGGCGCTGGCACGCCTGCCCGCGGCCTACTGGCGTGTCGTCGCCATCGGCGCGGTGTTCACGCTGGCGCGCTTCAGCGAGGCCTTCCTGGTGCTGCGTGCGCAGCAGCTGGGCGTAGCCATGGCCTGGGTGCCGCTGGTGATGGTGGCGATGAACCTCGTCTACGCCGCATCGGCCTATCCCTTCGGCAAGCTGTCCGACACGGTGAGCCACGGCAAGCTGCTGGCCGGCGGCCTGGCCGTGCTGGTGGCGGCCGACGCGGCACTGGCCATGGCCGATGGCTGGCCCACGCTGCTGCTGGGCGTGGCGCTGTGGGGCATGCACATGGGCATGACACAGGGCCTGCTGGCGGCCATGGTGGCGCAGCAGGCGCCGGCCGAGTTGCGCGGCACCGCCTTCGGCCTGTTCAACCTCGCCAGCGGCGTGGCGATGCTGCTGGCCAGCGTCATCGCCGGCCTGCTGTGGGACCGCCTGGGCTCGGCCTGGACCTTCGGTGCCGGTGCCGCGTTTGCGCTGCTGACGCTGGCCGCGCTGGGCTGGAACCGCTGGCGTTCAGGCGGCGGTGGCGGCAACGCCACACCGGCGGCACGGTAGGCCTGGTTCAGCGGCTCGACCGCACCGTGCACGACGATCGGGCCGATGCCGGCGTCTACACCCGCCCGCACGCCGGCCGGCAGCCGCTGCGCCTTGCCCAAGCTGTAGCCCAGCCGCGCGCGCAGCACGCCGGCACTGACGGCGGTGGCCAGGCAGGCGCCATGGCCGCGCCGCGCGTGGTCGGCGTGGGCATGGGTGACCACGGCGCGCGCCACCGGCCGCCAGGGGTCGATGTGGAAGTTGCCGGGCGGGCAGTACAGCCCCTCGGGCCGCTGCACGATCAAGTCGTCAACCATGACCAAGGCCCATGGGGCGCCAGCAGCGCGGCCGATCGAGCGGGTGCTGCGGAACCGGCTCCGCCGGGCCGCAGGCGCCGCCCCCTCGAGGGGGAGCGGCGTAGCCGCTTCGGGGGTGGGCCATCAATACCGGCCGGTGATGCCGGCCAGGCGCAGGTAGAGGTGGGCGATCCAGGCCACCACGCCGCGGTGCAGCCAGTGGCGCCAGCCGGTGCGCACCGGCGCACCCACCACCTCTTGCGAGAGGTCGAAGGCCTGCTGCAGGCGCTGCGCCAGTGCGGCGGCAAATCCGGCGTCGCGCACCACGACATTGGCCTCGAGGTTGAGCAGCAGGCTCAGCGGGTCGATGTTGCTGCTGCCCACGGTGGCCCAGTCGTCGTCGACCACCGCCACCTTGGCGTGCAGGAAGGCCGGCGTGTACTCGTAGATGCGCACGCCGTGCGTGCGCAGCTCGTCGTACAGCGCACGCGCGGCCAGCGCGGCGATGCGGTAGTCGACCTTGCCCTGCAGCAGCAGCCGCACCTGCACGCCGCGCCGCGCCGCCTGGCGCAGCGCGCGGCGGAAGGCGCGGCCCGGGTAGAAGTAGGGCACGGCGAGGTCGACACGGCGGCGCGAATGGCGGATGGCCTCGACGTAGCTGCGCTCGATGGCGCGGCGCTGGCGCAGGTTGTCGCGCACCAGGAAGGCGGCGGTGACGCGGCCGGCGGCCTCGGCGGGGGCGGCCTCGCCCGGCCCCTCCTGCAACTGCAACTGCAACTGCGACTGCGGCTGCGACTGCGACTGCGACTGCGACTGCGACTGCGACTGCGTCGGCACCTGGCCGCGCAGTTCGCGCACGATGGTCATCGCCTTCTTCACCGGCTGCGGGCTGCGCGCCAGTTCCCTGACCTCGTCGCGCCAGCCCCGCCACAGGTGGGCGCGCGCCCACATCGCGCGCGCCGTGGCATGCACGTGCTCGGCCACCGGGCCCTGCAGCGCGACCGCGTAGTCCAGCCGCGGCGTGTCGGTCCAGCCGTGGTGGAGGTCGTGGCGGTCGTCGATGATGTTGATGCCGCCGACGAAGGCCAGCCGCTCGTCGCACACGCACAGCTTCTGGTGCAGGCGGCGCAACTGCCCGGGCTGCAGCCAGGCGTACCAGCGGTCCAGCGGCCGGAAGACCTCGAGCCGCACGCCGCTGTCGGCGAACAGCGCGCGCACGCGCGGCAGCGCGGCCATGGTGCCGAAGCCGTCGACGACGAGGTGCACCGCGACGCCGCGGCCGGCGGCCTCCTTCAGCGCCACGGCCAGCGTCGTCGACGCCGGGTCGTCGTGGAAGATGTAGGTGGCCATCCAGACCTCGCGCGTGGCCAGCGCGATGGCCGCGCGCATGCGCGGAAAGAGCTCGTCGCCGCCCTGCAGCAGGTCGACCTGGTTGCCGCCGACGTAGCGCGGCGCGGGCACGGCGGCCCAGCCTCGCAGGCGGCCCACGTCGGCCAGAGGCTTCACGGCAGGCCGCCGTGCGCTGCGTGGTGCCCGGCCAGCACGAGCTCGGCCACCAGCGGCAGGTGGTCGGACATGCGCGCCCAGGTGCTGCCGCGCGGCACCATGGTCGAGCGGCAGGCCAGGCCGCGCACGTAGAAGCGGTCGAGCGCGAACACCGGCGCCAGCGACGGGAAGGTGCAGCTCTCGCCGCGGCGCGCGCCCGGCGCCGCGGCGCGATGCAGCCCGAGTTCGGCCATCGGCTCGTCCAGGCGCTCGCCCCAGTCGTTGAAGTCGCCGGCCACCACCACCATCTCGCCGGCCGGCACGGCCGACTCGATGAAGCGCGCCAGGCGCTGCACCTGGCGCACGCGGCTGCGGTGCACGAGGCCGAAGTGCACGACCACGGCGTGCACGGTGGCGCCGTTCCACGACACCGGCACGTGCAGCAGGCCGCGCTGCTCGAAGCGGTGGTCGCTGACGTCGTGGTGGCCGACGTCACCCATGGGCCAGCGCGACAGCAGCGCATTGCCGTGCTCGCCGTGGCGCGTCACGGCGTTGCTGCGGTAGGCCACCTCGTAGCCGTCGGGCGCCAGGAACTCGGCCTGGCCCTGCGTCGGCCAGCCGAAGCTGGTGCGCTCGAAGCGGCGCGCCTCGCGCGTGTGAAAGGCGCGCACTTCCTGCAGGAACACGAGGTCGGCGTCGAGCGCCTCGACGGCCATCCCGAGGTTGTGGATCTCCAGCCGCTTGCGCGGGCCGACGCCGCGCACGCCCTTGTGGATGTTGTAGGTGGCCACGCGCAGGCCGGCGAAGCCGGTGTGCGGCGGCAGCTGCGAGGAGTTCAGCGGGTTCAGCGTCATGGGCGTGCCGTCACGGGCAGACGGCGGATGGCCTCGGCGTTGCTGGGCGAAAAGCAGCGCGCGGCGGCTTCGGCCCAGGGCAGCCAGGCATGGGACAGGTGTTCGCGCGGGTTCAGCGCCACCGGCGTGCCGGCGGGCACCGTGAGGCCGAACACGTGCTCGGTGTTGTGGGTGACGTCAGCCGCGTAGCGGTGGCGCCAGGTGGGATAGATCTCGTAGACGTTGTGCTGCCGCCAGTCGCGCAGCACGCCGCCGACGGCGTCGACATCGATGCCCGTTTCCTCCAGCACCTCGCGCCGCGCGGTGGTTTCCAGGGGTTCATCCTCGGCATCCAGCGAGCCGGTGACGCTTTGCCAGTAGCCGGGCCTGTCGGCGCGCTCGATCAGCAGCACCTCGAGCGCCGGCGTGTGGATGACCACCAGCACCGAACGCGGAATCTTGGAGGGGCGGGGCTCGTTCACGTCGGCAACAAGGACAAAGGGCGCAAATTGCGCCCTTTGATTCTGCCGCAGGGCGATTCGACCGCCCTGCCCGTCAGGCCACCGGCGTCGGGTTGCGCAACCGGATATGCAGCTCGCGCAACTGCCCTTCGTCGACGAAGCTCGGCGCGCCCGTCAGCAGGCACTGCGCGCGCTGCGTCTTCGGGAAGGCGATGACGTCGCGGATGCTCTCGGCGCCGGTCATCAGCGTGGCGATGCGGTCGAGGCCGAAGGCCAGGCCGCCGTGCGGCGGCGCGCCGTACTGCAGCGCGTCGAGCAGGAAGCCGAACTTCACACGCTGCTCCTGCGGCGTGATGTTCAGCGCCTCGAAGACACGCGCCTGCACGTCGGCACGGTGGATACGCACCGAGCCGCCGCCGATCTCCCAGCCGTTGAGCACCATGTCGTAGGCCTTGGCGATGCAGGCCCCGGGGTCGGTCTTCATCAGCTCGTCGTGGCCGTCCTTGGGCGCCGTGAACGGGTGGTGCACGGCGTTCCAGCGCTTGGCATCCTCGTCGTACTCGAACATCGGGAAGTCGACCACCCACATCGGCGCCCACTTGTCCTCGAAGAGGCCGTGGTTGCGGCCGAACTCGCTCAAGCCCACCTTCAGGCGCAGCGCGCCGATGGCGTCGTTGACCACCTTGGCCTTGTCGGCGCCGAAGAACAGCAGGTCGCCGTTGCAGGCGCCGGTGCGCGCGATGATCTCTGCGATGGCGGCGTCGTGCAGGTTCTTCACCACCGGGCTCTGCAGCCCTTCGCGGCCCTTGCCGGCGTCGTTGACCTTGATCCAGGCCAGGCCCTTGGCACCGTAGATCTTGACGAACTCGGTGTAGGCGTCGATCTCGCCGCGGCTCATCTCGGCGCCGCCCGGCACGCGCAGCGCCACGACACGGCCGCCCGGCGTCGTCGCGGGGCCGCTGAAGACCTTGAAGTCCACCGTCTTCATCACCTCGGTGAGCTCGGTGAACTCGAGCTTCACGCGCAGGTCGGGCTTGTCGCTGCCGTACCTGTGCATGGCCTCGGCGTAGCTCATCTGCGCGTAGACCGGCAGCTCCACGCCCATGGTCTTGCGGAAGACGGTGCGGATCATGGCCTCGGTGACGGCACGGATCTCGTCCTCGCCCAGGAACGAGGTTTCGATGTCGATCTGCGTGAACTCGGGCTGGCGGTCGGCGCGCAGGTCCTCGTCGCGGAAGCACTTGGTGATCTGGTAGTAGCGGTCGAAGCCGGCCACCATCAGCAGCTGCTTGAAGAGCTGCGGGCTCTGCGGCAGCGCGAAGAAGTGGCCGTCGTGCACGCGGCTGGGCACGAGGTAGTCGCGCGCGCCCTCGGGCGTGCTCTTGGTGAGCATGGGCGTCTCGATGTCGATGAAACCCTGCTCGTCGAGGAACTTGCGCACCTCGATGGCCACGCGGTAGCGCAGGCGCAGGTTCTTCTGCATCTCGGGGCGGCGCAGGTCGAGCACGCGGTGCGTCAGGCGCACGGTCTCGCTCAGGTTCTCGTCGTCGAGCGGGAACGGCGGCGTGACGCTGGCGTTGAGCACGGTCAGCTCATGGCACAGCACCTCGACCTTGCCGCTGGTGAGGTTGGCGTTGTCGGTGCCCTCGGGCCGCGCGCGCACCTTGCCCACGACCTGCAGGCAGAACTCGTTGCGCACACCTTCGGCGACCTTGAACATCTCGGCACGGTCGGGATCGCAGACGATCTGCACCAGGCCTTCGCGGTCGCGCAGGTCGATGAAGATGACGCCGCCGTGGTCGCGGCGGCGGTGGGCCCAGCCCATGAGGGTGACGGTCTGGTCCATCAGCGCTTCGCTGACCAGGCCACAGTAGGTGGTTCTCATCGTTTCACTCCAGCGGGAGATTCGTGGGATTCTTGGGATGCCTGGGAATGGGGTTGGCGCTCTTGTCGGCGGCCGCCCCGCCGTGCGCGGTGCGGTGCCACAGGGCTGGCCGGCTGCGAGACCGTGCCAGCCCGGTCAATTTCGGGGGGCACCGGCGGGCGCGACCGAGGCCGCGCCGGGGCCCACCACGCCCATCGAAATGACGTACTTCAGCGCCTCGTCGACGCTCATCTTCAGCTCGAGGATGTCGGCGCGCGGCATCATCAGGAAGAAGCCCGAGGTCGGGTTGGGCGTGGTCGGCACGTAGACGCTGACGTATTCGCCGGGCAGGCGCTCGGCGACCTCGCCGCCGGGACGGCCGGTGACGAAGGCGATGGTCCACGAGCCCTGGCGCGGGTACTGCACCAGCACGGCTTCGCGGAAGGCGTTGCCGTTGCTCGAGAACAGCGTGTCCGAGACCTGCTTGACCGAGTTGTAGATGCTCTTGACGATGGGGATCTTGCCGAGCAGGCGGTCCCACTGGCGCAGCCACCACTGGCCCACGATGTTGGCCGCGAACACGCCGGTGAGCAGCAGCCCGCCGACCATCGCCAGCACACCGAGGCCGGGCACGCTGCGCAGGCGCTCGATGCCGTTGCGCGCCGATTCGGGCAGCACCGCCTGGGTGGCCGAGAGCAGCGAGCCGAAGACGCCGTCCATGGCGCCGAGCAGCCACGACAGCACCCAGATCGTGATGGCCAGGGGCAGCCAGACCAGCAGGCCTGCGATGAGGTATTTCTTCAAAGGGGGCAGCGGCTCGGGGCGGCGCGTCGAAGGGGGGCGGTGTCAGAGCGTGAGAGCTCTTCGGGCGTGCCCGAGCAGCGCGCCAAAAGGCGCCTGATCTAGGCGCAAAGCGCAGACATGGCTCGGGCCATGTCGAGCAATTGCGACGACGAGCAGGTGCTTTTTGGTGTGATACGCGGGCATGAACGAGAGCCTCTCACGCTCTCAGTCGCTCGGGCGCGGGCTCGGCGCCGGGGCGGCCGGCGCCGGGGCGGCGGCTGGGGCAACAGGCGAAGCCGGCGTCGCGGGCTGGGTCTCGGCCACGGGCGCGGACGGAGCGGCCGCGTCGCCCGGCTTGCCGCCGGCCTTGGCGGCGTCACCCTCGGGCTTGTTGCCGCCGCGGAAGTCGGTGACGTACCAGCCCGAACCCTTGAGTTGGAAACCCGCCGCAGTGACCTGCTTGGCAAAGCTGGACTCGCCGCAGGTCGGGCACACGGTGAGCACCGGGTCCGATATCTTCTGCAACACGTCCTGCGCGTGGCCGCAGCGGGTGCAACGGTAGGCGTAGATGGGCATGGCTAAACCATTGATTAGAAAGGTGGAATTGTAGACGCCCGGGGTGGGGCGCGTTGCCGCGCCGGCGCGGCAGCGACAGCCCGCCCCCACGCCGGTTCGTCCCGGCGCGGGCTTCAGCCCGGCCAGGCGACGATGAACCGCACCAGCACCACGCCCAGCACAAAGCCGCCCAGCGCCAGCAGCACCGCCAGCAGCAGGCGGTTGGTGCGCCGCTGTTCGGCCAGCAGCGCCAGCAACGCCGGGTTGTCGCCAGGTTCACCCTGGCGCTGCAGCGCCCGGTGCACCAGGCGCGGCAGCTGCGGCAGCATTTTCGAGTAGGCCGGCGCCTCGCGTTCCAGCCGCCGCAGCAGGCCGCGCCAGCCCACCTGCTCGTTCATCCAGCGCTCGAGGAAGGGCTTGGCCGTCGTCCACAGGTCGAGCTCGGGGTCGAGGTCGCGGCCCAGGCCCTCGATGTTGAGCAGCGTCTTCTGCAGCAGCACGAGCTGCGGCTGGATCTCGACGTTGAAA
>PNKD01000011.1 GCA_013822265.1 Leptothrix sp. (in: b-proteobacteria) | reverse complement strand
TCCATCACCTGCGTGCCCGCCAGCACCTGACGCACCTGCTCCAGCGTGCGCACCTGGGCTTCGTTCATGTCGATCACCATCGATTCGATGATCGACTCGCGCCGCCGGCGGTCTGCCTGCCACCAAATCGACGACCTCAGGCGACCGCCAGGCTCACTCCTCAGTGGAATGTGGCGCCCGGCTCCAGGCTCATACCTCGTTGGACAAGACTCACGTGGCCGGCCTCGGCCCCTCGGGTATAGTGGGTCGATGTTCGAAGTACTGGTCTATCTCTACGAGAACTACTGGCGCCCCGACGCCTGCCCCGAGCCCAAGCAGCTGCGGCGAAAACTCTCGGCCGTCGGCTTCGAGCCCGACGAGATTCAGGATGCGCTGCGCTGGCTGGACGGCCTGGCGCATACCGCCGAGTCGGTCACCGGCAGCCCGGTGCCGGGCAGCATGCGCCTGTACACCGACGCCGAGCGCGAGGTGCTGGACGAGCAGGCCGTGGGCTTCATCACCTTCCTCGAATCAGCCGGCGTGCTGGCCGCGCCGCTGCGCGAGATGGTCATCGACCGTGCGCTGGCCGTGGGCAACGGGACCATGGGTCTGGAAGACCTCAAGATCATCGTGCTGATGGTCTTCTGGAGCCTGGGCGAAGAACCCGACGCGCTGGTGCTCGACGAGCTTTTCGTCGACCCGGACGACCGGGTCATCCACTGAGCGCGCGCTAGGCCAGCAGGCGCGACGCGTCGACGTCCAGCTTGGCCAGCGCGCTGCGCGTGGCGCGCACCGTCAGCGCCTCGTCCTGCGCCGGCAGCAGCAGGCCGGCCTGCAGGTAGCTGGCCAGGCGCTGCTGCTGGAACAGCACGCAGCGCCCCTGCGGCGTAACGAACAGGCTGAGCTGCTTGCGCAGGCCGTGCCAGGCCAGTTGCACGGCCTCGCTGTGGCCATTGCGGTCGAGCATGTACCAGCTGCCGACCTGCAGTTCACGCGCCCAGGCCAGCATCGCCGGCGTCGGCATGCTGCCGCCGTCGAGCACCACCTCGAGCTCGCTGCTCTGGTGGCCCGACAGGTCGAGCACCATCGACTCGTCGATCTCGACCTCCGCGGCCTCGGGCAACAGCTCTTCCAAGGTCTCCAGGCGCTCCATCAGCTCGCGCAGGCGGTCGTCGGGGATCACCGCCGCCTTGGCCGTGAAGGCCGCGGCCAGCGAATTGTTGAGCTGCTGGATGTGCTCGTCCTGCTTGGACACGTCCATGCCGGCCGAGGCCATGCCCTCGCGCAGGCTCTTCAGCAGCAGCGGCAAGCGGCGGATGACCTCGGCGCGTTCTTCGCGCGTGACCTTGGCGCTGGCGCTCCAGATCAGGTCGGCGGCGGCGCGCTTCATGGCCTTGGTCTGGGTGTTCTGCGGCCCGTAGCGCACGCCGGTGGTGGCCAGCACGTCGGCCCAGACGTGGAACAGGAACTGGCGCACGCCCTCCTGTACCGGCACCTCGTTGAGCATCTTGCGCAGCTCGATCGTGTATTGGATGGCCATGGTCTCGCGCTGCTCGACCTGCTGGGCCAGCGAGACGCCGCGCTTGGTGGCCTCGTTCTCGTTCTTGAAGTAGTGCTCGAGAAACTTCTCGAACTCGGTGAGCACGGTCTGGAAGACGCGCCGCCCGGTGTCGGGGTAGGCCTCGACGACCTGGACGATGCGCTTGACCTCGCGCTCCAGCGTCTCGTTCAGCGTGCCGGCGACGCTGGCGGCGGCGCTGTCGAAACCCATGACGCAGGCGCCCATGCGGTCGATCAGCCGCCGCGCCGGGTGGTCGATGGTGGCGAAGAAGTCGGGCTCGGTGACGGCCACGCGCAGCACCGGCATCTGCAGGCGCGCGAACCACACGCGCACGGCGGCGGGGATGCGGTCTTCGGTGAGGATGCTCTGGAACAGCAGCGCCACGATCTCGATGGTGGCGCGCTCTTCGGGCGACGCCGCCGCCTTCTTCAGTGCCTGCTTGCGCTGGTGCAGTTCCTCGAGCATCACCGGTGCGGTGACGACGGCCTCGCCGCCGCCCTGCATGGTGGTCGACAGGCGCTGGCGGATGCCTTGCTGCGCGGTCTCGATGGCGCGCGCCAGGCCCGGCGACATGGGCTGCGGCGCACCTGGCGGCAGGCCCTGCGAGCGCGTGGAGTGGCCGAACTCGGGCACGTGGCGGCCGATGAGCCGGTTCAGCCGGCCCAGCACGGCCTCAGCGTGTTCGCGGCTGCGCGCCAGCGGCGTGGCACGCGTCATCATGCGCGTCTCTTCGCCGACGCCGCCGCGGCCGCCCGACGGAACCGAGAAACCGCCGCCGTAGCCTCCCGCATCACCCGATGCCCCCGGCCCCTGGCTGCCGAACCCCGCAGAAGGGCCGTAGCCGCCGCTGGCGCCACCCAGGCGCACGGCGTCGGAGCGCGAATCGGCAAAACCGGCGCCTGCCTGCCAGCCCGTGGGCGCGTTCGGGTGCGTGCGCGAGCGGCGGATGAAGGGCCGCAGGTCGACCTCGGCCAGCACGCCGTGATCGACGAGCCAGCGGTTGGTCTCGTGATAGGCCTCTTCGACGAGCAGCGCGAACTCGTCGTGCAGCACCGACTGCAGCTCGCGCCAGCCGTCGAGCGACTGCCCGGCCGCGCGCCAGGCGTCGAAGACGATGCGCGCCAGCACATGGGCGCGCAGCATGTCGTGCGGATCGAGTTCGCTGCGTCCCTCGAGGTGGGCGACGCGCGAGCGCAGGTCGGCGAACTCCCACGAGGCGCGGTCCATGATGGCCAGCGCCAGACGCGAGGTGACGATCTCGAGCTCGATGGTGTCGTCGGGCACCAGGCTGAGCGTCTCGCGGCCGTGGCCGGGTAGCGGCAGGTCGCCGGGCCGTGACGCCGACACGCCGTGCAGCAGCGCGCCGCGCAGCCCGGTGACGATGCCCTTGTGCCAGGCCTGCGCGCCGGCCGTCAGGGCCTGCAACAGCTCGCGGCGGCGCTGCAAGACGGTGTGCTCGGCCGGCTTGTCGAGCAGCGTGCGGGCCTGGTCGATGGCGGCCTGCACCAGCGGCACCAGGCCCTTGACGAGCTCTTCGGTGTAGAGCCTGCGCGCCTGGCCAGCCAGAGGATCGGGCGAGGCGCTGGTGGCCATGTCAGATTGCGACCTGGTGCGGTGTGAGGATCGTCACACTCTACACGACCGCTCCGGCATTCGGGTCGTTGGGGTCCTGTTCCTTGCCCCCCCCTGTCTTGACGAGGTCTTCGCGCTTGACGCCCAGCCACATCGCGATGCCGGCGGCGACGAAGATCGACGAGTAGATGCCGAACAGGATGCCGATGGTCAGCGCCAGCGCGAAGTAGAACAGCGTGGGCCCACCGAAGATCAGCATGCTCAGCACCATCATCTGCGTGCTGCCGTGGGTGATGACGGTGCGGCTGATGGTGCTGGTGATGGCGTGGTCGATGGACTCGTGCGTGGTCATCTTGCGGAACCTGCGAAAGGTCTCGCGGATGCGGTCGAAGATGACCACTGATTCGTTCACCGAGTAGCCCAGCACCGCCAGGATGGCCGCCAGCACCGAGAGCGAGAACTCCCACTGGAAGAAGGCGAAGAAGCCCAGGATGATGATGACGTCGTGCAGGTTGGCGATGATGCCGGCGACCGCGAACTTCCATTCGAAGCGCACTGACAGGTAGGCCATGATGCCCAGGATGGTGACCAGCAGCGCCAGCGCGCCGTTCTCGTAGAGCTCGGCGCCGACGCTGGCGCCCACGGCCTCGGTGCGCTTGAGCAGGAAGGGCTCGCTGTCACCGACGGCACACGAGGGCCGGCTGACCTGCTCGCCCTGCGGCGACAGGTACTGCTTCGTGCCCACCGCCCCTTTCTCAGCCTGGCACAGCGCGCCGAAGACGCGGCTGGACACTTCGCCCCGGTTGATGTCGCCACGCAGCGGCAGGCGGATCAGCACGTCACGCGAGGTGCCGAAGTTCTGCACCTGCACGTCGCCGAAGCCCAGCGCCTCCACCGAGGTCCGCACGCGGTTGATGTCGGCCGTCTGCGTGTACTCCACCTCCATCAGCGTGCCGCCTGTGAACTCGATGCTCAGGTGCAGCCCGCGCGTGGTCAGGAAGAACACCGCGAGCAGGAAGGTGACGAAGGACACCGCGTTCAGCACCAGCACGTGGCGCATGAAGGGGATGTCTTTTCTGATGCGGAAGAATTCCATGGTGCTGCTCCCGCTCAGGCTTCGTTGGTTTCGACGGCGGGCGGCTTGCTGCCGTCAGGCCGCCAGATCTGCCCGATGGACACCGACTTCAGGCGCTTCTTGCCGCCGTACCAGAGGTTGACGAGGCCGCGCGAGAACATCACCGCAGAGAACATGCTGGTCATGATGCCCAGGCAGTGCACCACGGCGAAGCCGCGCACCGGGCCCGAGCCGAAGGTCAGCAGCGCCAGGCCGGCGATCATCGTCGTCACGTTGCTGTCGAGGATGGTGCCCCAGGCCATTTCGTAGCCTTTGTGAATGGCCTGCTGGGGCGGCAATCCATTGCGCAGCTCCTCGCGCACGCGTTCGTTGATCAGCACGTTGGCGTCGATGGCCATGCCCAGCGTGAGCGCGATGGCCGCGATGCCCGGCAACGTCAGCGTGGCCTGCAGCATCGACAGCACGGCCACCAGGCACAGCAGGTTGAAGGACAGCGCCACCGTCGAGAACACGCCGAACAGCGCGTAGTACGCGCACATGAAGACGGCAATGGCGATGAAGCCCCACAGCACGCTCTGGAAGCCCTTGTCGATGTTGTCCTTGCCCAGGCTGGGGCCGATGGTGCGCTCTTCGATGATCTCCATCGGCGCGGCCAGCGCGCCGGCACGCGTCAGCAGCGCCAGGTCGGCGGTTTCCTGCGGCGTGAAGTTGCCGGTGATCTGGAAGTCGGTGCCGAACTCGCCCTGAATGGTGGCCACCGACAGCGCCTCGCCCTTGCCCTTCTCGTACAGCACGATGGCCATGGGCTTGCCCAGGTTCTCGCGCGTGACGTTGCGCATGTTGCGCCCGGCGATGTCGTCCAGGCGCACGCTGACCGCCGGGCGCTGGTCCTTGTCGATCGTGGCCGAGGCGTTCTTGAGCTGGTCACCGGTGGCGATGACGTCGCGCTTCAGGCCGACGTTCGTGCCCTGGCGTGTCGGCACCACCTCGGCTGCGGCGGCGGTGTCGGGTTCGACGAGACGGAACTGCAGCGTCGCGGTGCGGCCCAGGATGTCCTTGGCTCGCGCCGGGTCCTGCACGCCGGGCAGCTGCACGACCACGCGGTCGAGGCCCTGCTTCTGGATCACCGGCTCGGCCACGCCCAGCTCGTTGACGCGCTTGTGCAGCGTCTCGATGTTCTGCGTCACGGCCTGGGTCTGGATGTCGGTGATGGCCTTGGGCGACAGGCGACCGACGATGCGCACGGCGCCGGCGTCGGTCTCCTGCGTCCAGGTCAGTGCCGGCATGCGGTCGAACAGCAGGTCGCGCGCCTTGGTGGCCTCGGTGCCGTCGGGCAGCGTCACGACCACGCCGTTGGGCTCGCGCGCGATGCCGGTGAAGCGCACGCGCTTCTCGCGCAGCGCGCTGCGCGCGTCGCTGCTGTAGGTGTCGACGGCCTGCTTGAGCGCGCCGCGCATGTCCACCTGCATCAGAAAGTGCACGCCGCCTCTGAGGTCCAGGCCCAGGTACATCGGCAGCGCGTGCAGCTTGGTCAGCCACTCGGGGGTGCGCGAGACCAGGTTCAGCGCGACGATGTAGCGCGCGTCGGCCGCGTCGGGGTTCAGCGCCTTGAGCAGCGCGTCCTTGGCCTTGATCTGGGTGTCGATGTCGTCGAAGCGCACGCGCACGGAACTGCCGTCGAAACGCACGAAGTCGGCCTTGATCTGGGCCGCGGCGAGCGTCTGCTGCACGCGCTGCACCATGCCGGCGTCGACCTGCACCGTCGACTTGCTGCCCGAGACCTGCACCGCAGGCGCCTCGCCGTAGAAGTTCGGCAAGGTGTAGAGCAGGCCGATCAGCAAGACGACGCCGAGGATGGCGTACTTCCACAGGGGGTAGCGGTTCATGACGGATTCCTGAGGGCGGGTGGCGCAGGCATGGCCGCGTCACCGGGATCGGACAGGCCACGACAACCGCGTCACGGCACGGCGCGCAGCTTGCAACCGACTACTTGAACGTGCCCTTGGGCAGCACCTGGACGACCGCGCCGCGCTGCACCTGCAGCTCGACGCCGTTGGCGACCTCGACGTTGAGGTAGTTGTCACCCAGCTTGGCCACGCGGCCCAGCAGGCCACCGGCGATGACGACCTCGTCACCCTTGGCCAGCGCCTCGATCATGGCCTTGTGCTCCTTCTGCTTCTTCATCTGCGGGCGGATCATGATGAAGTACAGCACCACGAACATCAGCACCAGGGGGAGCATGCTGAAGAGGGTGTCGGTGCCGCTGGAGGCTGCGGCCGGGGCGGTTTGGGCGAAGGCGGTGGAGATGAACACGGTAGGACGTCCTGAAGTGGAGCGTTGACACAAGGCCCGAGAGGCTCGGGCGAATCGCGCATTTTAGGGCCCGGCGCCGCCCCTCAGACCCTGGGGTTGCGCGGCAAGGCCAGCGCCACGACCATCAATGTCAGCATCAGCCAGCCGATGCGCGGCATGTCCAAGATGCTGTCGACGAGTCCGACCACCAGCACACCCAGCAGTGCAGAGGCCAGCGAAGGCGCCAGCGGATGACGGCTTGCGGCACCTGCCGTCACCCGCCACATCGCCGCCGCCAGTGCCAGCGTCCAGGCCGCCAGACCAAGCAGCCCTTGCTCGAAAAGCACGTGAACAGCCATGTTCTTGGCGTGCCAGGGCATGTGGTGGCGATCGCTGCTGAAGAACCACCGCGCCATGCCGTCCTCAAAGCCGCCGTTGGTCAGCAATTGGTTGCCTGCGCCATCGCGCAGGCTGATCTGGTCGACCTCCATGCGATGCCCCGACGAACCCAGGGCCACCGAAAACACGATGAAACGCGGCGCCCACCACGAGCCGCGGCTCAGGTTGTGCGGTTCCAGCGTCAGCGTCACTGGCTGCCATCGGCCCTCGGTGGCCTTGATGCCGATCTCGCGCGTTCGACAGTTGCCGGTGTAGAGCAGGTGCTTTTCACAGATGTCCACATGCACTACGAGCGCTTGCACCGCACGCACGTCCAGCCGCACCTCCAGTGGCCCCGGCGCGGGCACGGCCACACGTTGCGAGACGCGGAAGATCTCGCCCCAGCCCAGGACGTGCTTGCCGCTGGTGATGACCAGCGCCTGGCCGCCGCCACGCCCGCCCGCAGCCACGAGTCTGTAGTCGCCCACCTGGTCTTCGATCTTGCCCGACAGGGCGTAGTTGTCGACGAAGCGGCCGAGGCCCTTGCCCAGCCACCAGTCCTCGGCGCTCAACCAAGACAGCGTCTTGTACACGTGGTCCTGGCGCACGCGGGTGTCGCCCGAACTCGTCGTGAAGCGCTCGCTCATGTAGGCACCGCCGCCGAACACGCCGATGACCACGGCGCCCATGGCCATCACCGCCAGCCACGTGGCCTGCCAACGCCAGTTCTCGGGCCACAGCGGGCGCTGCCGTGCGCACGCCGCCACCAGCGTCAAAGCCAGCACCACGGCCGACGCGAACCCGGCTGGGGCTGCGGCGGTGCCATGCCAGCCCACGCCGACGACGACCATGGCCGGCAGCAGCACGCCGAAGCCAGCCAGCATGAAAGCGCCGGACGGCGAAGGGCGATGTCGGGCCCGCCACCCGGCGGCCACCGTCGCCAGCCAGGCCGCGACGTACAGCAGATAGGGGCCCTTGTTCAGCACCAGCGATCCGGCGGCCAGCGCGCTGCCAGCGACGATTCCAAGCAGGCCGAACAGCCAGGGCCGCGGCGGCAGCCGTCGCGCCACGGACGCCATCGGCAGCAGCAGCGCCAGGGCCCCCATCAGCGCCAGCATAGACCGGTACCCACCCGTCGAGAACAGCCACGCCGCCAGACCCGACGTCACCACGCCAGCGACGAGACCCGCGCGCAGACCGGCCGACCCCATGC
The DNA here is from genome assembly GCA_013822265.1 of Leptothrix sp. (in: b-proteobacteria). Classification (GTDB taxonomy): domain Bacteria; phylum Pseudomonadota; class Gammaproteobacteria; order Burkholderiales; family Burkholderiaceae_C; genus Rubrivivax. The sequence continues at coordinate 49,485 of PNKD01000011.1, read as the reverse complement.
GCTGGCCGAGCCGCCTGCGGTCGAGCCCCCACCACAGGGCCACGGCCATGGGCGCCGCCAGGTACACGACGCGCGAGAACGTGGTCAGCGCCGCATAAGCCCCCAGGGCCACCACGCCGGCGGCCAAGGCCCAGGCGCGCGGCGTGCGCGCGGCGGCCAAGGCCGCGACACCAAAGGGCAAGCCCATGGCCAGCGCCGCATCGAGCGCCGCACCGCCCACGTGCATTTCCCAGAACAGGCCGACGGCGCGGTAATCGGTGCTGAAATTGAGCAGCCCCGTGTTCGCCCAGCGCTCCCAGAACACGCCCCAGGCCACCGTGGCCAGCAGACCGGCCATGCCCAGCGCGAACGCACGCGTGCTGGCCTGTGGCTGTCGCCTGAAGTGCTGCAGCACCAACGGCAGCATCAGCAGGGTGGCCAGCACAGGCTTGGCCAGGCGCAAGCTGTTAAGCGGGTCGCGGTAGCCGTGCCACCAGTGCCAGGGCGCGGGCGTCGCATCGGCCAAGCCGCGCAGCAAGGCCACCCCCGTGACCGCCAGCAAGGGCAGCAGCCAAAACCACGCCCAGGGTGCGTGCCGGTGGGCCTGGGCTTCGGCCTGCGGCTTGCGCCAGGCCCAACGCGCGTAACCCCCAGCGGCCGCAGCCAGCACGAGGAGGTCGAGTTCCTCCACCAGCAGCCAACCCGACCAGGGCATCAGCCCAATCAAGGGCATCAGCGGCAGCACCAAGAGCGGCCACGCCGCCGGCAGCGCAAAGGCGAAAACGCCCATCGCGATGCAAGCCGTCAGCGCCAACAGCGGCGACAGCGGATGGTGCGCGGCCAGCGCAGCCGCGCCCAGTGCGGCCAAGCAGGCAAACACACCAGGCAGCAGCCGGACCGCCCGGACCGGCGCACCGGTCATGTCACACCAGCACCTCGACCACGGCCGGATGCCCCAGGAAACCCTGCGGGCTGGCACTGGGCCCGTAAGCCCCACTCTGGAACACGGCAACGAGGTCACCGACCTGCGCCACGGGCAAGTGCATCCGATCGGCCAGCAGATCCAGCGGCGTACACAGCGGGCCCACCACCGAGGCCACTTCACGTTCTGTCGCGCCAGCGCGGTTGGCCACCGTCACCGGGTAGTTCTTGCGCACCACCTGCCCGAAGTTGCCGCTGGCCGCCAGCGCGTGGTGCAGGCCACCATCGGTGACCAGATACACCTGCCCACGCGACACCTTGCGGTCGACCACACGCGCCACGTAAAGGCCCGCCTCGCCCACGAAGTAGCGCCCGAGTTCGATGACGATGCCCGCCTCGGGCAGTTCCTTGGCCGCGCGCTCGACGATGCCGGCCAGGTTGGCGCCGATGGGCGCCAGGTCCAGCCGCTGCTCCCCCGGAAAATACGGGATGCCGAAGCCGCCACCCAGGTTCAGAAACCTCACGGGTGACGGCGCAGAAGCTGCCAGCCGCGACGCCAGTTCGTAGCTCTTCTGCTGCGCCTCGCAGATGCTCTCGGCGCGCAGGTTCTGCGAACCGGCGAAGAGGTGAAAACCCTCGAAGGCCAGCCCCTCGCGCCCTATCCACGCCAGCGCTTCGGGCACCACTTCCGTGTCCAGCCCGAACTGCTTCGGCCCGCCTCCCATCTTCATGCCCGAGCCCTTGAGCTCGAAGTCGGGGTTGACACGTACGGCCACGCGCGCAGGCAGGCCCAGCGCCTGCTGCGCCGCGGCAAGCACCGGCAGTTCACGCATCGACTCCACGTTCACCAGCACGCCGGCAGCCACGGCCTGCCAGAGCTCCGGGTCACGCTTGCCGGGGCCGGCAAAGCTGATCTCGGCCGGATCGGCGCCAGCGTCCAGCGCCACCTTCAACTCACCGGCCGAGGCCACGTCTATGCCGTCCACCAGGCCGGCCATCAGCCCCACCAGCGCAGGCATGGGGTTGGCCTTCATTGCGTAGTGCAGCTTCACCGCAGGCGGCAACGCGCCACGCAGCTGCGCTACGCGAGCCTGCAACAGGCCACGGTCGTAGGCATAGAACGGCGTCTGACCAACACGGGCAGCCAGCCGGACGATCTTGTGGCCGCCGACTACAAGTTGCCCTTCGAGAACGGGGTACTGCTCCATGGGCGCATGAGCCGGCAACGTTCGAGGAGGTGAGTTCATTGGGGCATCGGTTGTCGAGTGGTTTGAAACAGTGTCGTGGCTGACAAGGAAGAACGTGATTGGACGACAGACGGGGATTGAACCGCAACTTCAAGCGCAGGGCCGCCGGCCTGCGCGCGCCCGTTGACCGCGAAACACGGCATAGCCACGCAACTGAGGGGAAGCAAGGTCGAAGACGAGGCGCCGACGCGCGACACACTCGAGATAAGGGGAGGCCTCGAAGATGTCGAGGCTGAGCGGGTGGTAGTAGACAACGAGGACTTCCGGAGTGCCACGCTCGAGCGCGTCTTCGATGTTGCCGACGATGGCTTTCATCACGTCTGGGCCGAAAGGGTTGAAGAGATAGAGCAGGACCGGACGGTCGGGAATGGCAAAGTTGGCTGCATCGGCACAACTGACGGCAATGTCAAAACAAGCTCGCCGAGGATCCACGAACCGCTGCACGTTACCGCGCGCCTCATCGGCCAACTCACGAGCAAACTCCACACCATGGATGGTCCTGAAGGGAAGGCGTGAGGCCATCAGCAGAGTCCGCCCCTTTCCGCATCCAAAGTCGACAAAGTCAAAACGGCTGTACTCGATGTGCAGGCTGCGAAGAATCTGGAAAAACGTTCGCCGGGGCGTGGGCTCGTAATAGACGCCACTTTGGCGCCTTCCACACTCGATCGTCAGCTCAGTCAGTTCGACCCGTCCGGACGTGTTGACGCCAAACTGGCGATCGAAGCGCTGGTCGATTGCCTTCCTTGACAAGACCCAAATGTTCTTCAGGCCAACCGCCAAGGTCGCTCTGAGACCACGCTCGCGCAGATGCCAGAGCAGGCGGCGAAGTGCACGCCTCATGGAATTGGCGCTGCGAGCCTGCAGGAATTTGAGCATTTGCTGGGCGGAGCTTGATGCAGACCTTATACGCTTCGCACCCACCCACTGGCGCACTGAATCAGAGAAATCGGAGGTGTCGACGCTTCGGGTTGTCGTATTCCTGAGTTCGCGACCTCACCTCTATGGCCGAATACCCTGCGGTTAACGCCGATTGCTGAAGAAGCGCACGCACGCCAAGACGATTCGGTCATGCGCACGATCGAAGTCGCGCAGCTCAAGCACGACCTCAACCCGGTAGCGGGCTTGGCATGGGTCGGCGGCCATCCCGAGACCTTGGCCCGGTGCTGGCGCGAGTGGATGCCGCGCGGCCGGTGCGCGCCGGCGTGGGCAACGGCGACATCGAGCACAGCTATCTGGGCCTGCTGATGCAGGCCCAGAGCGATTTCGACACCATTGCCATGGACACCGGTGGCACCGCCAAGTCAGGCGTGGACCGCACTTGCGCGGGCGTGGACAAGTGGAGCCCGCGCAGCACCGACCGCGCCGAGCGGGCCGCGCAGATCGATGCCGGGCTGCGCGACCGTGATCGCGGCGCCGCGAGCCGGGAGCATCCCCGTCCTGGCAAGCGCGTGGCGCTGTGGGAGCAGCCGTTCGCATCGAAGGCGTCAGCCGCCCGGTGCGCCGTGTGCTGCGGCCTGTCGAGCGCACCGTCAGCGCGGCCGCTTTGCACCTGATCGTGCCCGAGGTCGAACTCGACGGCTGGACGACGACGCTGCCGCCGCGGCTGGGCGCGCAACAGATCATCGATCGGCATGCCGACCATGGTGCGCACCGGCAGACCCAAGCGGAGTTCAGGACGAACCGGGACTTCACGAGGCTGCCCTCGGGCAAGTTCGCCACCCACGCGTTGGTGTGCAAGCTGGCCGCGGCGACGATGAACCTCCTGCGCCTGATGGGCCAGCAAGGCCTGCTCGGGCCGGACGCACCGGTGCGCCAGCGCATCGAGACCGTCATGCCGGAGTCGGCCTGCCGCGTCGGACTGTGCCGCCCATGGCGGTCATGGGCTCACAGCACGCAAGTCATGGCCTGTCTTGCAGAGCCTACCTAGCGCTCACCGCGCCCAACGCCCTGGTAGTGAATGCCCAGGCTCTTCATCAGTGCCGGCTCGTACAAGTTGCGTCCATCGAAGATCACAGCGTCTTTCAATGCCGACTTGATCGCGTCGAAGTCGGGATTTCGAATCTCCTTCCACTCCGTAACGACCAGCAGCGCGTCGGCGCCCTCAAGCGCGGACATCCAGCCGCTGGCAAAGCGCAACCCAGGGACATCCGGCATCACGCGGGCGGCCTCTTTCATCGCCACCGGGTCATAGGCCTGAACCTCAGCACCGCGGGCGGAAAGCTCGGCCACGATGGTACGGCTGGGGGCATACCGCATGTCATCCGTATTCGGCTTAAAGGCCAAGCCCCACATGGCGAAAGTGCGCCCTCGCAGGTCTTCGCCATAGCGCGCCACTATTTTGTCGACGAGCACACGCTTCTGGCGGTCGTTGGCTGCTTCCACAGCTTCCAGCACGCCCAGGCGCACGCCGTTTTCCTTGCCCGCGTAGACCAGGGCCTTCACGTCCTTCGGGAAACACGAACCGCCGTAGCCCGTGCCCGGGTAGAGGAAGTGTGTGCCGATACGCGGGTCGCTGCCGATGCCCTTGCGCACCCACTCGATGTCGGCGCCCAACACGTCAGCCAGGCGGGCCAGTTCGTTCATGAAGCTGATGCGCGTTGCCAGCATGGCGTTGGCAGCGTACTTGGTGAACTCGGCGCTGCGCACGTCCATCATCACCAGCCGGTCGCTGTTGCGCATGAAGGGCGCGTAGACGGCGCGCATCAGCAGCGTGGCGCGTTCGTCGTCGCTGCCGATGACGATGCGGTCGGGCTTCATGAAGTCGTCGATGGCCGCGCCTTCCTTCAGGAACTCGGGGTTGCTGACGACGGCATAGCTCATCGGCGTGCCGCGCTCGGCCAGTTGCGCGGCGATGGTGGCGCGGACCTTGTCGGCCGTACCCACCGGCACCGTGCTCTTGTCGATCACCACCTTGTAGTCGGTCATGTGCTGGCCGATCGTCTTGGCCACGGCCAGCACGTAGCGCATGTCGGCCGAGCCATCTTCGTCGGGCGGCGTGCCCACGCCGATGAACTGCATGGTGCCGTGGGCCACGGCCGCGGCGGCGTCGGTGGTGAACTGCAGGCGGCCGGCGGCGGCGTTGCGCTGGATCATGGTGTCCAGGCCTGGTTCATGGATGGGCACCTCGCCGCGCTTGAGCATGTCGATCTTGCGCGGGTCGACGTCGACGCAGAGTACGTGGTTGCCCATCTCGGCCATGCAGGCGCCGGTGACGAGGCCTACGTAGCCTGCGCCGAAAACGGTGATCTTCATTCATTGCTTTCTGGAGAAGGCGGGCCTGCAGGCGGCCGCACCCAATGAGGGCAGCCTGTCAGGTCGTCTGGCGTTCGTGCCAAGCGGTGGACAGCAGCTTGCGGTCAATTTTGCCGTTCGGATTGCGCGGCAACGGCCCGGCCATCGGTTCGATGCCGGCCGGCAACATGTAGGCCGGCATGTGTCGCCGGCAATGCGCCTGCAATGCTGGCAGATCCACCCCGGTGCTGCCGTCGGGTGCCGTAGCAATCACCTGGATCGCCTGGCCCAGTGTCGCGTGTTCAGTGCCAAAGGCCACGCACTCGCCCACCAGCTTCGATGCATAGAGAACCTCCTCGACTTCCGTCGGGCTGACTCGGTAGCCTGAGGTCTTCATCATCTCGTCTCGACGACCAATGAAGTACAGGAAGCCTTCGGCGTCGCGACGTACCGTGTCGCCTGAGAAGACTGCCAATTCAGGGATCTGCAATCCGGCCTCCCGCCCGCCCACCCCCGCCGGCAGCGGTCTGTAACGCTCGGCAGTCTTTTCGGCGTCGCCCCAGTAGCCCTGTCCTACGAGCGCACCACGGTGCACGAGTTCACCAGGTTCATCGGCGTCGCACTCGGTGCCGTCTTCACGCAGCACCAGAATCTCGGCGTTCGGTATGGCCTTGCCGATGCTGTCGGGCCGACGGTCGACCTCCTCGGGTGGCAGGTAGGTGCTGCGGAAGGCTTCGGTCAGGCCGTACATCAGAAAGGGCTTGGCCTTGGGCACTCTCGTGCGCAGGGCCCACAGGGTTTCGCGCGGCATGCGCCCGCCGGTATTGGCGAAGTAGCGCAGGTGCTCGCCAATGGTTGCAGGCCACTCCAGTTGCGACAGTTGGATGTAGAGCGGAGGCACGGCGGTCAGGCCGGTGACCTTCTCGCGATCCAGCGCCTTGAGCACATCGCGCGGCAACAGGTAATTCAGCAGCACGACCCGGGCGCCACTGTGGAAGGCTGTGGTCAACTGGCTGAAGCCGGCGTCAAAGGACAGCGGCAGCGCGGCCAACAGGGTATCGTGCGGCCCGTTGCCCAGGTAGCTGGCCACGCTCTTGGCACCGGCCACCATGTTGCGGTGGCTCAGCACGACGCCCTTGGGCTTGCCGGTGCTGCCGCTGGTGTACAGGATTGCCGCCAGGTCGGTATCAATCACTCGGTGGCCCGTGGCGGCCGGTGCGTCCAGCAGCGCGGCCCAAGTGTGCAGCGCCACGCCTAAGGGCAGCGCCCAGTCGGCGGGCGCCTTGCTGGTGAGCACCACATGGCGTAGATCGGGGCAATCGGCCAGCACCGGCAGCAGCTGCACCAGCCGCTCGGGCGTGGTCACCAGCACGCGCACGCTGCAGTCGCGCGCGATGAAGGCCACCTGCTCGGCTTTGAGAAGCGGGTTCATCGGCACGAACACCCCACCGACGGCCGGCGCGCCGAAGCTGGCCACCACGGTCTCGAAGCGCTTTTCGAGGTAGATGCCCACTCGCTCGGTGCGGCGCAGGCCAAGCGCACGCAGGCCCGACGCGAAGGCACCCACCTGCGCCTGAAGCTCGTCATAGCGCAGCGTGTGCGGGCCGTACGTCAGCGCGTGGACATCGGGCGTGCGGGCAGCGCTGAAGGCCACGAGTTCGTGCAGGAGCGCGGAATCTGTCATGCGAGTCGGCAGGCTCGGCGGGCGGACGCTGCGTTGCCTCTGGCGATCGAGGGTTGGAAATCCAGTATGTCATGCGGGCCCGCACGGCCCGGGTGCGCGTGCACGCAAATCCGCGCGCCCAGCCAAATCCGCCACAGCCGGCGCAACAGGTGGACGCGAGACGACTTCTAGAATCGCGGGCTCGACGCTCAATACGGCAACTGCGCATGGACCCCACCCCCGACGTGCTCCGCACCCTAGACGACGTGCTCAGCCTCGGCGGCCGCGCGATGGCCTTCACACGTGACACACCGCTGCTCGGTGCCGTGCCCGAGTTGGACTCGATGGCTGTGGTGACGCTGATCACGAGCCTGGAAGAGCGCCTTGGCATCACGATCGACGATGACGAGATCGACGGTGCCAGCTTCGGCACGGTCGGCAGCCTGGTTGACTTGGTCGTCGCCAAGCTCGGCTGACGCGACCTTGCACATGGCGGCCGAGCCGCACTTCGCCAGCATCGACCCGGAGCACGACGACCCGTTCGACGCCACGGCGCGCACCGACGCGGCACGCTTTTGCATCTTCCACCCCGCGGCCGGCACGCCGCGCGGCCTGGTGCTGCACGTGCATGCGTTCGCCGAAGAGATGAACAAGAGCCGCCGCATGGCCGCGCTGCAGTCGAGCGCGCTGGGCGCGGCGGGCTTCGCAGTGCTGCAGTTCGACCTGCTGGGCTGCGGCGACAGCGCCGGAGACTTCGGCGACGCCACCTGGCAGCGCTGGCTGGCCGACGTGGCCTGGGCTGCGATGCATCTGCGCCGCCGTGCCAGCGCGCCACCCGGCACGCCGGTGTGGCTGTGGGGCCACCGCGTGGGTGCCCTGCTCGTGGCCCAAGCGGCCGACGGCATCGGCGCCGCTACCGGTGCCGCTCCCAACCTGCTGCTGTGGCAGCCCACGGGCATCGGCAAGACGGCCTTGCAGCAGTTCCTTCGCCTGAAAAGCGCAGCAGAGATGCTGGACGGCCGCGGCAAGGGCGTGGTCGAAACGCTCAAGCGCGAACTGGCTGCCGGCCACACGGTAGAAGTGGCCGGCTACCGCCTGCAACCGGCCCTGGCCGCCGGCCTGGAAGCCGCAACGCTGGACCCACCCCGCCAAGCGGCGCATGCGGTGTGGCTTGAAGTGGCCTCGGGCGAGGTGCCAGAATTGATGCCCGCCAGCCACGCGACGCTGCAGCGCTGGCGCGCCGCCGGCTGGACGGTGGACGCCTCAGCCGTGTCGGGGCCGGCCTTCTGGCAGACCACCGAGATCGAGGATGCGCCTGCGCTCGTCGCGGCCAGTACGAAGTCAATGTCTTCATGACCGACGCCACCGCCGTGCACGAGGAAGTCCTGGCCTTCGACTGCAAGGGCGAGCGCCTGGTGGGCATCGTCTCGCGGCCGGCTCGGACGGCCTCTGACCTGGCGGTGCTGGTCGTCGTCGGTGGCCCACAGGTGCGCACCGGCGGCCACCGCCAGTTCACACGGCTGTGCCGCGCGCTGGGCGCTGCCGGCTTGCCGGCATTGCGCTTCGACGTGCGCGGCATGGGCGACAGCAGCGGTGCGCTTCACGCGTTCGAGCACATCGACGACGACATCGCCGCGGCCATAGGCGCACTTCAAGCCCATTCGCCAAATGTGCGGCGCATGGTGCTGTGGGGCCTGTGCGACGGCGCCTCGGCGGCGCTGATGTACACGCAGGCGCAAGCCGACCCGCGGGTGGCCGGCCTGGTGATGGTGAACCCATGGGTGCGCTCGACGGAGACGCTGGCCCGCGCACATGTGAAGCACTACTACTTGAACCGGCTGCGACAGCCGGAGTTCTGGCGCAAGCTGCTCGGCGGCGGCGTGGCGTCGAAGGCGTTGCACGACCTGCTGGGCAACTTGCGCGCGGCGCGCGGCGCAGCGACCGCTGCCGCGGCCGTGCAGGCACCACCCTTCCAGGAGCGGATGCTGAACGGCGCCGAAGGCTTCGGCGGCCCGGTACTTTGGGTGCTGAGCGGGCAGGACTACACGGCCAAGGAGTTCCTGGAACTGGCGGCGCAAGAGCCGCGCTGGCAGGCCGTGCTGCGGCGCGCGCAGGCCGAGCGGCTGGACTTTGCCGACGCGGACCACACCTTCTCGACCCGCGCCAACGAAGACGCCCTGGTCTCGGCCACGTTGCGCTGGCTGCGCGGGCTGGGCCCATCCGGTGCAGCGCGATGAGCCCGCTGGCGCACTGGCGCGCGCTGTCGGCCGAACACGGCCACGCTGGCGTTGCGATGCTGTACCTGCTGCATCGGTTGCTGCAGCAGGCCAGCGGCGGTCGTGCCGCGATCGTGCCCTACCTGATGGTGGCGCAGCGTACCGGCAATCCGGCCCTGGCCGACGTGAAGGCCGATGTGGGCACCGTGGTGCGGCGCGTCGGCCCCGACGACCCCCTCCTGGCGGCGTTTCCGCGGCCAGCCGAGGTGACCGCCCAGCGTTTTGCCGACGGCGCTGCGTGCTACGCAGCCACCGTGAAAGGCGTGTTCGCCGGCCACATCTGGATCGCCCGCGGGCACTACGTCGAGGACGAGGTGCGCTGTACCTACGAGATCACCGCGCCGACCACCGCGGTGTGGGACTTCGACGTGTACATCGAGCCGCGGTTCCGCCTCGGCCGCACCATGGCGCGACTGTGGAAGGCCGTAGACACCCAACTCCATGAAGAGGGTGCGCGCTGGTCGCTGAGCCGCATTTCCGGCTTCAACCCTTTGTCGCTGAGATCGCATGCACGCCTCGGCGCCATACCCGTGGGGTGGGCCCTCTTCCTGGTGGTGGGTCGGTGCCAACTCGCCGTCTCCTCCTTGAGCCCATGGGCACACTTCTCATGCCGCGCCGGAACGCGTGTGCGCTACCAGGTCTCGGCGCCCTTTGCGGGCAATCGGCGTGTCTAGTGCAGAACGTCACTTCTCCCACCCCGTCAAGCAATCCGGCCCCGCGCACTTCCCACCGGTTGTCCGATGCCCTTATGCTTTTCCAAGTCCAGATTCCCGGTCTTGGCCGTTGGCGCCAGCCAGCAATGACTGGCAGCGGAGTACGGCGCACCATGGCGCAAGCCCGAAGTCCAATCTCGTGAATCCTCCCGGCTCACCAGAAGGCGGGCGGCGCAGCGTGCTGCTGATCGCCTACCACTACCCTCCCGTCGCAGGCAGCAGCGGCGTGCAGCGCACGCTGAAGTTTTCAGCCTACCTCAGACAGTTTGGCTGGGAACCCCTTGTGCTGACGGTCGATCCGCGCGCCTACGAGCAGGTCACCACGGGGCAGTTGGCGGAAGTTCCCGTGGGGGCCGCCGTCGAGCGTGCGTTCGCACTGGACACCGCACGGCACTTGTCGCTCGCCGGACGCTACCCGCGGGCGCTTGCCCTGCCCGACCGATGGGTCAGCTGGTGGCCGATGGGTGTGTGGTCCGGCTTGCGCCTGATCAGGCAGCATCGGCCATCGGTGATCATGTCCACCTTCCCCATCGCCACGGCGCATCTCATCGGCAAGACACTGGCGCGTCTGTCGGGCCTGCCGTGGGTGGCGGACTTCCGCGACGGCATGACCGACACCGACTACCCGCGCGATCCCCGCACTCGTCGTCGCAGCCAGCGCCTCGAAGCCGAAGTTGTCCATCGCTGCAGCAAGGCCGTCTTCACGACACGAGGCACGATGGCCCGTTACGCTGCCCGATATCCGGCCCTTCCTGAGTCCCGTTGGGCGGTGATTGAAAACGGCTTCGACGAGGAAAACTTCCTTGCCGCCGAACGCGCTCTCCCGGCGCGGGCGCACAGTCAACGGCCAGGACCCTTGCGCTTGGTGCACAGCGGCATCCTCTACCCGCAAGAGCGCGATCCACGCCCCTTTTTCGAGGCTGTTCGCCGATTGAAGATGCAGGGGACACTGAGCGCCGAGACTGTACGGATCACGCTGCGCGCCACAGGGAGCGACGGGCTGTACGCGCCCATGCTGCGCGCGCTCGACATCGAGGACATCGTCAGCTTGGCAGCATCGGTTTCCTACCGCGAGGCGCTGCAGGAGATGCTGAGCGCAGACGGCCTGCTGCTCTTTCAAGCGGCCGTCTGCAACCAGCAGATTCCGGCAAAACTCTACGAGTACATGCGTGCGGGTCGCCCCATCTTTGCCTTGACCGACCCCTCTGGCGACACTGCTGCCGTGCTCCGGTCCTCGGGCACCGGAACGCTGTGCAACATTGCCGACGCAAACGACATAGCTGCGCAATTGACCGCGTTCCTTGGGGCGCTGGGTCGCGGTGAGACTCACGGCGCCGAGCGCGGTGCTGCCGATCAACACTCCCGCTTGGGTCGCACCGCAGAGTTGGCGCGTTTGCTTGACGAACTGGCGCTTAGCCGAAACCAGCCCTGAAGATGGAGCCTTCCCCGATGACCGCGAAGCACAGGAAAGTTGTTCCTCCGCCCGGCATGCGCACTTGGCGCCGACTCGAGCGGGTCGCTCTAGCGACACTCGTCGTGGCCTGCACCATAGGCACAGCGGGAGCGCAGGGCACGATGAACTGCGGCGACCTGTCCAATGGCCAAAACGGCCCCTTCGACTACCGCACTGAGCGTGACAAGAAGCTGCAGCTTGTCGAAGAGTTCCACTTCACGAGCAAAGTGGAGAATCTGTTCGCCGGCCAATCAGGCAGCCTGACCCAAGACTTGAACTATGTGCTGCGCGCTTTCCCGAATCATCACCGCGCGCTGGTCTCACTGGCGCGGCTTGCCGAGCGCGCAAAGCTGGTCACGATTCCGGGGATGCCCTTCTCCGTGGAGTGCTACTTCGAGCGCGCCGTTCGGTTCCGGCCCGACGACGGAACTGCGCGCATGCTGTATGCGGGCTACTTGAACAAGTCCCAACGCCGTGCAGACGCATTGGCTCAGCTGGCTGCGGTACAAGAGCTTGCGAAGGACAACCCATTCACTCACTACAACCTCGGCTTGATGTATGCGGAGTTGAGTGCGTACGAAAGCGCGCTGAAGCACGCACACCGTGCGGCTGAACTCGGGTTCCCGCGTCGCGAACTGCAACAGAAGCTGGAAACCGCTGGCAAGTGGGTGCCCCACCCACCTGCTGACCCGCCGCCGTCGCCCGTGGGCTCAGCGTCGCAGCCAGGCGGTTGAACTGATCAACCGCCAAAGCGCCCGCAAGTGCATGCTTTGTCAAGGAGCGCACGTTGTGGCCGCTCGAAACGACGCCGGACCATGCCGGCGGTGACCCCACCACGGGCAGAATCCACAGCCGCCTCGCGCATCGGTGCGGTTGGGAGACGCCCAACACACCGGCTCAGTTCCTTGCCCTGAACCTAAAGTTCGATGCGCATCTCACCCTTGCCCCGTATGCCTCAGCAGAGCTCGCCTGACGATGTTTGGGTGCGTTCGTATCAGGTGCCGGCTGGGAGATGACGACCCTTCACGGCAGGATGGCGCGGGGCGCCGCGTGGCTGGTGATGTTCCGTCTGGTAGAGCGCGGGATAGGGTTGATTTCGACCCTCATCCTGGTTCGCCTGCTCGTACCAGACGACTTCGGCCTCATTGCCATGGCCACCTCGATCCTGGCTGCGCTCGAGTTGATGGGTGCTTTCAGCTTCGACCTGGCATTGATCCAGAATCAAAGCGCTACGCGCAAGCACTACGACACGGCATGGACCTTCGATGTCTTGTTCGGGCTGCTCAAGGCCGCTGGCATGTGCATGGCGGCGGCACCGGCGGCCTTGTTCTTCTCGGAACCGCGTGTCGAGGCGGTGATGTACGCCTTGGCCGTCGTTACGGGCATTCAGGGCTTCGAAAATGTCGGCGTCATCGCATTCCAGAAGGACCTCGAACTGCACAAGGAGTTCTGGTTCGGACTATGGAAGAAGTTGGCGGGCTTCGCAGTCACGATGGTCGTGGCCTTTGCGCTGCAGAGCTACTGGGCGCTAATCGCGGGCTCCTTGGCGACCCGGTTGACCAGCATCGCTCTCAGCTATCGCATGCACCCCTATCGGCCGCGTTTCAGCATGGCCGCAGCAGGCGAGCTCTTCAACTACTCAAAGTGGTTGCTGCTGAACAACGTGCTCATCTTCCTGAACAATCGTGGCACCGACTTCATCATCGGCCGCTTCAGCGGCGCGCGCGCGCTGGGGCTGTACTCAGTGTCTTTCGAACTGGCCAACCTTCCCACAACAGAGCTCGTCTGGCCCATCCAACGCGCCGTGTTCCCTGGCTATGCCAAGCTGGCAGACGATCCTCGGGCGCTGCGCGAAGCGTTTGTCAAGGTCATCGGGCTCGTCGCCTTGCTCACCGTGCCGGCAGGCGCGCTAGTAGGCGCTGCAGCCGAGCCTATCGTCGGCGTCTTGCTCGGGGCGAAGTGGAGCGGCGCGGCCGCGCTGGTGGAGGTTCTCGCGGTATTCGGTATCGTGCGCTCGCTGCATGGCCCGATCGGTTCGCTCTACCTGGCGGTCGGGCGGCCGCAATTCGTAGCGGCCCTTCAATGCGTGCAGCTGGTCATAGCACTGTCGTTCATGCTGATCCTCGTGCCCAACCACGGCGCAATTGGCGCCGCATGGTCGATCCTGGCCGGGGCGACGGTGGCAATGACCATCAACTACATCACGGCCATCCGCCTGCTCAAGATGGCGCCATGGCCACTGGTCCGAGTGCTGTGGCGTCCGTTGTCCGGCGCCCTGTCCATGTTCGTGGCAATCACTTGGCTCTCTCAGGAGTGGCCCCTGGCAGCCGAAAATGCTGCGAGCGTTCTTCGATTGGCAGCGTTCCTGGCGCTCGGCCTCGTAACATTTGTCGGCGTGGTAGCCGCCTTGTGGGTCTTGCGACCAGATCGAGACGGTGCAGAGACGCAACTCTGGGCGATGATCAAGTCAAGGGGGCTGCGGAGTCAGCAGACGGCGGACCCTCGTGCATGAGGCGCGTGCTCGGCCAACCCAGGCTGACGCCTCGCGACATGGAGACGGCCTGCAAGGCGACCCCTTCCAATCATCGAGGCTTCGGCGAACCCGCCGAAGCCTTGTTTGGCCTGACCCCTTGACAGCGAGCATTGCCAGTTTCAACCCATGTGCGGATTCATAGCCATCCACGACCCACGCCGCACGCTGGACGCGCCCGCCGCGCTGGCGTCAATGCTCGACGCCATCACCCACCGTGGGCCGGATGATTCGGGCACCTACCACTCTGGGCCTGTAGCGTTGGGCTTCAGGCGCCTGTCGATCCTGGATCTTTCGCCGCTGGGGCACCAGCCCATGACGTCGGACGACGGCCAGTGCACGATCGTCTTCAACGGCGAGATCTACAACTTCCTCGAACTTCGCGACGAACTGGCTCGCCTGGGCCATCGGTTCCGCTCCCAAGGTGACAGCGAGGTATTGCTTGCGGCCTACCGCCAGTGGGGTGCCGACTGCTTGAGGCGACTCAACGGCATGTGGGCCTTCGTCATCCACGATAAGGCCCGCGGCGTGCTCTTCGGCTCGCGTGACCGCTTCGGCATCAAACCCCTCTTCCGCTGGATGCAGCGCGAGCGCACGGTATTCGCCAGCGAGATCAAGGCGATACGCCGCTCGGGGCTGTACCGCGGGGGCCTGCACCTGCCGACCGTCGCAAGGTATCTGTATGAAGGCGCCCTGGACACGTCCGATGCGACCTTCCACGACGGAATCTTGCACGTGCCTGCAGGCCACGCGTTCGAGCTCTCTGCCGAAGGCCAGTACCGCCAGTGGCGCTGGTGGGACGTGCTGGCGGATACGGTTGCGGCACCAGCGGACGCACCACAGGCCTTCGCGGCGCTGTTTGAAGACGCCATGCGCGTGCACATGCGCAGCGACGTGCCGGTGGGCGTGAACCTTTCCGGCGGGCTCGACTCCACGGCCATCATTTGTGCCGCCGCACGCATCAGGCGTGCTGCGGGTGCAGACACGCCGCTACTGGCTTTCTGCTACCAGGACCGCAAGTTCGACGAGAGCCGCTACATCGCCGACACGTTGGCGCTGACGGGGGCGCAACTGGTGCCGCTGGACCTGACACCAAGGCAACTGTGGGACTCGTTGCCGAAGATCCTTGAGTATCAGGACGAGCCCATGCACTCGACGACCGCCCTGGTCGGCTACCACCTGATGGCCCTGGCAGCACGCCACGGCGTCAAGGTCATCCTCAACGGGCAGGGCGCCGACGAGGTGATCGGCGGCTATGGCAGCTACTTCAACGACCGGTGGTCGGAGTTGCTAAGGGGCGGGCATGTTGCTCAAGCCTGGCATGAGATCTCTGCGTATTCCGCTGCCCACGGTGGCAGCGCGGCCACGCGTTTCCGGCAGGCCGCGCGGCATGTCGCACAGCACGCGTTCGGCGCTGTTGCCGCCTATCGCGGAGTTGCCGACAAGCGGCACCTGACCCGCCTTCGCAGCACCTCGTGGCTGCGCCCGGAGTTGGCCGACTACTTGTCGCCGTCAAGAGCCCGCTGCCCCATCGCGCTGCGCGAAGTGCTCGCAGACGCCGTCGCCGTCGGGCCCTTGCCCTTGTACCTGCGGGTCGAGGACAGGAACTCCATGGCCCACTCAGTCGAGGTGCGCTTGCCCTTCCTGGACCATCGCCTGGTCAGCCTGATGTTCGCGATGGACTCCAAGCATAAGCTGCAGGGTCCCTGGAACAAGCACGTTCTGCGCGAGGCGATGCGCGGGCGAATTCCGGAGTCTGTTCGCGCACGCCTTGACAAAATGGGTTTCCCCACCGATCCATCGGGTTGGTTCCGCGGCCCGCTCTATGAGCCCCTTCGCGAGATCCTGCACGACCCGTCACTGGATCGCCACACGATGTTCGACGCCCAAGCCCTGCGGGCGAATCTGCTGGCCCACCGCGACGGGGCGGCGTTACACACGGATAGTCTGTTTGCCGCGGCCCAATTCGTGCTTTGGGAGCGAACCCTAGACTCGGTGGCACAGGTCCCAACTGAACTAGCAGCACGAGGGATTCCTGTCGCGTGAAGGGCGAACCCCGATGACTCGAAGTTACCCCAAGTAATGAGATCCGATCCCACCAAGACGCGCTCACGAACCCGCATACTCGTTCTGGCGCCTAACTCCTGGACGAGTCAGTGGGTTAACCGTCAACAAATCTTCTCGCGAATTGGCAGGCACCTCGACGTCCTGTATTCGACCGGGGGTTGGTTCACGTGGGATCGCGACGGATCGGCATGGAAAGAGGCGTCCTGGTGGGGCTCCTTTATGCGACGCGACAACGTCTGGATCGACCAATCGCCTCGGCTTCTGTTGCGCTCGCCTCGCTGGAGGACATGGGACAGGTTCGTCATGCGGCTGCAGGCCCGCCGCTGGAAGCGAGGTCTTGACTCAATTGGCCATGGGCCGCTCATCCTCTACGTGTTCCATCCAATGTTCTTGGCCTATGTCGGGCGCATGAACGCCGACGTAGTTGTCTATCACGCCTACGATCTCTACGATCACACGCCTGACTGGACCGACGCGTTGGAGCGCGCAGAGCGTGCCTTGATCCAGGACTCGGACCTCGTATTGACTGCCTCTGAGCAGATCGCCGACGCCCTGCGTGCCAAGGTGGATCGTGAGATCAGGGTCTTGCCAAACGGAGCCGACTTCACAGCGTTCGAACAAGCGCGGCACGACACTTTGCCGCTCCCAGCAGACCTCAGCGCCATTTCGCGTCCGCGACTAGGCTGGGTCGGCAGTCTGCACCCACAAGTTGACTATGGTCTGGTGGCGGAACTGGCGAAGCGACGCCCAGATTGGAACTTCGTACTGGTCGGCGTACTCATCGAGACGGCGGATCCCCGGGCCGAGGCGGAGATCGCGAGTTGCCGGGCCCTGCCGAACGTCCACTTCCTGGGCGCCAAACCGGCCAGCCACATCGCGCGGTACTTGGTAGGCATGGACGTGAATTTGATGTTCTATCGCCTATCTGCAAGCAGTTGGATAAGCGCAGGCTATCCACTCAAGCTACACGAGTATTTGGCCACGGGCCATCCTGTGGTCAGTGCAGACGTCCCGAGCGTGAGGCCGTTCTCACACGTCGTGCGAATTGCTGACGGTGTGAACGACTGGCACGCAGCCATTGAGGATGCACTGCTGCGAGGTGGCCAAGGCTCCCCGCAGGAACGAATTGCAGTCGCGGCGGAGAATAGTTGGGCAAAGAGAGTCGAAACGCTAGAGGCATGGCTGACCGAGGCAACAGAGGTCTAGAACTGTGTGCTTGTGCCTCCATTTCGTGCCAGCTTGAAGATGATAAAAATAGTGCGGCAGCGCAACTCGTCAGGACCGCCGGTTTCACGCAACCTTCGGCGCCTCGGGGCTAGGAGCGTGGGCGGCAGAAGGGAAGTCCCTGATGTCGCGTGAGCCGATGGGGCGTTGATCTGGCATGGCCATCAGTTACCGCCCGTACGAACCGCAGCAGGAGATGCTGCTGCCCGCATCGCTGCAGGACTGGCTGCCCAAGGGGCACCTGGCCTACTTCATCAGCGACACGGTCGATGCGTTGAACTTGAGCGCGTTTTACGCCCGCTATGCCGGTGGCGGAGCGCGCAACCAGCCCTTCCATCCGGCGATGATGGTCAAGGTGCTGGTGTACGGCTACGCCACGGGCGTGTTCAGCTCGCGCAAGATCGAGCGCCGATTGCACGAGGACCTGGCGTTTCGCATGTTGGGCGCCGGCAACTTCCCCAAGCACCGCACGATCCGCGACTTTCGCGCGCTGCACCTCAAAGAGCTCAGCGATCTGTTCGTGCAGGTGGTCAAGCTGGCGCGCGAGATGGGCCTGGTCAAGCTGGGCACGGTGGCCATCGACGGCACCAAGATCAAGGCCAACGCCAGCCGCCACAAGGCGATGAGCTACGAGCGCATGCAGCAGGCCGAAGGCGAACTGAAGGCGCAGATCGATGCGCTGCTGGACCGCGCCAAGAGCACTGATGCGGCCGAGGCCGACGAGCCCGAACTGGACATCCCGGCCGAGATCCAACGGCGCGAAGTGCGCCTAAAGGCCATCACCGAAGCGCGTGAGCGCCTGGAGCAACGCCAGCGCGATGCCGACATCGAGCGCGGCCGCAGCGACGACGACGAGCGCAAGCCGCGCGACGAGGACGGCAAGCCCACGGGTGGCCGCTACAAGCGCGAGTTCGGCGTGCCCGAGCCGAAGGCGCAGGACAACTTCACCGACCCCGACAGTCGCATCATGAAGCGCGCCGGCGGTGGCTTCGATGCCAGCTACAACGCACAGACGGCTGTGGACGACACGGCGCACATCATCGTGGCCGCCGAGCTGAGCAACAACGCCGCCGACACGCAGCAGCTGGTGCCGATGCTGCAAGCGGTGAAGACCAACACGGGCGAGCTGCCCCGGCAAGGCCTGGCCGACGCGGGCTACCGCAGCGAGGACAACTTCGAGCAGCTCGCGGGTGTGCCCATCGAACTGGTAGTGGCACTTGGGCGCGAGGGCAAGAACCAAGCGCAGATCGATGCGAATAACCATCCGCACACGGCCGCGATGGCCACCAAGCTGCAAACCGATGAGGGCAGAGCAGCCTACCGCAGGCGCAAGTGGATCGCCGAGCCGCCCAACGGGTGGATCAAGAGCGTGCTCGGGTTTCGCCAATTCAGCCTGCGAGGACTGCACCGCGTGCAAGCCGAGTTCAAGCTCGTCTGTCTGGCGCTGAACCTGCGGCGAATGGGTGCCATGCAAGTCGCATGAGGACAGCCGGATGACCCACTTCGACCACTTTGCCGATCCTCAGCGGGGCCATCGACGGCCCCGAGGCCTGGTCAGGGCCTCATTGCCACGCGTGGCCAAGAAATCCGCCGCCACGCGCCAGGCCGCTACCGATTGCGCGGGCTCGGCAAATTACTGCCGCCCACACTACTAGGCCTGTCCGTCACGATGTTATCCGCATTCCTCTTAGCACCTGAAGGGTTCGTCAATGGAAAAGCTACCGCAGGTCCCGCAGACTTACGATGAGATGTTCACTGCTGGCGGAAGCGAAGGCGTGTTCGACTTGCCCTATGCCCGCTCACCGTACTACCCGATGTTTAAGGCAGTAATTGGTGCGCTGCAGCGCGGCAAGGTGAGTCGCGTGCTGGAAGTCGGCTGCGGCACTGGCACCTTTGCGCACATGTTCCGTGAGAAAACGGAACTAGCGTATCGAGGATTTGACTTCAGCGCCGTGGCGATTGAGAAGGCGGGGCAGCGATTCGGCGCTCCGGGCCTCTTCTATCGGGGTGACGCCACCTTGGCAGAAACATACATCGGTCAAATCTATGACGCGATCGTATGCACGGAGGTGCTGGAGCACATAGAAAACGACTTACTCGCCGTCAGTCAGTGGGCCGCAGGAACATGGTGTGTTTGCAGTGTACCGAATTACGACGCAGATACGCATGTTCGCCACTTCCGTACCGCGGAGGAAGTAGCCCATCGGTACGGCCATTTGATCGATATCGACCGAATCGAGACGAGGCGCAAGCCATTCTTGAACGACCTGAGTGTCGGCCATTGGCTGCAGGCGGTCAAATGGAACCGATATCGACCTGATCGCCTTCTCTGGCTTCTCGGCTTATCCAGCTTCGAGCGGGATGGTGGGTGGTTTATCTTCTCTGGGCGCAAGAGGAACTCCTGACACCTTCCCGTTGCGCCATGCCATCGCGGATTCACTTCGGCAACACGGCGCCATCGCGCAGGGGACCCGTTGACGCGGCGACCATCTCGCTTGAATTCAACACTTCAATGCCGGCTCATTAGGGAAAGATCGATTCGTTCACTTCACCGTCGCGGCAGTGCGGCAACGATGTTTTCAACGAACGCCTGCATGCTGTGCCGTTGCTCAAACGCCTCGGCCGAGCGGACCGTCAGGCGTCGCGCCAAGTCCGGATCTGCACGCAAACGATCAATCGCATTTCGCATGCCTTCTGGACTGCCTGGCTCAACGAGTAGCGCACTCACTTCGTGTTTCAAGTAGTCGTTGACCGTCGGCGTACGCGTCACGATCAGCGGCTTGCGGTAGGCCATGGCCTGGACCAACACCATCTGCCCGGCAGAGATGTCGTCTACGGCCAGCGGAACCACGACCATGCCGGCGTTGCGCAGTTCGCGTGAGTAATCGGTGTCGTAGCAGTGGCGAAGCACTTCGATGTTGGGTGCATGGGCGCAGCCTGCCAGCGCGGCTTCGGAGTCGCAGACGATGCGCAACGGATAACCTGCCCGCGAAAATACATCGCACAGCAGCTTGTAGTCGCGCCCTGACCTGCCCGCGCTGAGCGCTGGCGCTGTCGCAGGGTTCTGGAAGTCCGCCGGTTCATCGTACCCATGGATGTGCAGGCCGTAGGGGACAAACCGGAACCGGCCGCGCGCACGCGGAAACAGCTCGTCGTAGCGCGCGATCTCCAGCGTCGAATGGCACAGCACCATGTCGACCTTCGAGAACAGCCAACCGAAGTAGGCGATGCGCAGGCGGTCGAGCCACGCTGACTTCCGGCGCGTGAAAATGAAACCGAGCAGCACGATGCGCAGGCGCCGGCGCAGCACGGCCCGGCCCATGACGAAGGCCAGAGCCTCCAGATGCGAACCCACCACCACCGCATCGGGCCGCGGCCGGGCAAGCAGCAACGACCGCCACACCGAGCGTGCCGCAAACCAGGCCAGCCGCGGCAGCCCCAGCAGCAACAGCCAGATGCGGTGCCTGTAGCGCAGCAGGACCTTGCCCGAGAAGATCCTGTGCTCGACGCCCAGATCGCGCAGCGCACGGGCAAACGGTGAATCCGACGCGTCGTCCGAGAACGTAAGAAAAAAGTGAATCACAAGTCCCCCTGGCCGCATTCTGCCTGTGCACGCGTAGCAGGCTCGAGCGTTTGCCACGCGCTGGCCAAGCCACGGCGCCGCTGGGCGACAGCCAGAAACCGTCGCCCGGTGCGGCAAATGCAACGCATTGAACCGGGCGTCACGCACCCTGGCTGGCAGACAATCGTGGGCCCTGTGCCCGATCCGCTGCTTCACGCCCCGGGTACCCCCACGCTCCGCCAACCCGCTTCTGCTACATGCTGATTGCCGCCGCCCGGCGAACCTATCGCTCTGCCAGCGCGTTTGCCGACCGCCTTCGGCGAAGCCCCCTGTACCGGGCATCGGGCACCGAGGACTTCGATCGACACCTCGCCGAGGCCGCGCAATGGCTCGCCCGCGCGCAGGACGCCGGCGCCAACCGCGGCATCTCCTACGGCACCGATTTCGGTGGCCCCTTCCTCGAGAGCTACCCCGAGACCACCGGCTACATCATCCCCACGCTGCTGGAACTGGCCCGCCACTACCAGGACGACTCCTGGCATGACCGCGCGCTGGCCGCAGCGGATTGGGAATGCGAAGTGCAGATGCCCGAGGGCGCCGTGATGGGCGGCCGCCTCAACAAGAACCCGACACCGGCCGTCTTCAACACCGGCATGGTGCTCTTGGGCTGGGCGGCACTGATGCGCAGCGACAGCCACCAGCCCAGCGCCGCCTCGGCCCGGCGCGCCTGCGACTGGCTGCTGTCGATGCAGGATGCCGATGGTTGCTGGCGGCGCGGCAACTCCAGGTTCGCCAACGCCGCCAGCACCGTCTACAACGTCAAGGCCGCCTGGGGCTTGTGCGAAGCAGGCCACGCGCTCGGCCACCAGGCTGCCATCGACGGCGCCGTGCGCAACGCCGAGCACTGCCTGACGCAGCAACAACCCAACGGCTGGTTCGCCAACAACTGCCTGACCGACCCAGAGCATCCATTGCTGCATACCACCGCCTATGTGATGCAGGGGCTGGTCGGCATCGGCCGCCTGGTCGGGCGGCAGGACATGATCGACGCGGCCCAGCGCACCGCCGATGCAGTCATCGAGTGCATGGACGACGAGGGCTTCATCCCGGGGCAGTCCGACCACGAGTGGCGCCCCGCCGCCGACTGGTGTTGCCTGACCGGCAACGCGCAGACCGCCATCGTCTGCGCGCACCTGTACGCGCTGCGCGGCCAGCCACGCCACCTGGAGGCGGCGATACGCATCAACCGCTACCTGATGCGGCACCACGACGTCGACAACACGGACCCCGCGCTGCGCGGCGGTGTGCCCGGGTCGTGGCCAGTCTGGGGCGACTACGGTCGCCTGAAGATCCTCAACTGGGCGACGAACTTCTTCGTCGAATCGCTGCTGGCCGAGCGCGCCATCACGGCGGCCAAGGTCTAGCGGGTTCGCCGGTGGCTGGTCTTGCACGCGTCCTCAAGAGCCGGCTCAAGGTCTGGCGTGTGCGGGTGGTCAACGGCTGGGTGCGCCGCTTCCATGCCTTCACGCCCGACGATCTTCTGGCCACGTTGCGCGGCATGGGTGTCCGTTCGGGTGACTTGGTCTGCGCGCACTCTTCGTTCAATGAGTTCATGGGCTTCACCGGCCACGTGGGCGACGCGCTGAAGTTGCTGCAGCAGGCCGTAGGCCCTGAGGGTGGATTGATGATGCCGACGCAGCCTTTTGGCGACAGCGCCATCAGCTACCTGCGCGCCGGCAAGCCGACGAACATCGCGCGCACGCCCTCGAAGGTGGGCATGATGACCGAACTGTTGCGCCGTACGCCAGGTGCGGTGCGCAGCATCCACCCCACGCACCCCGTCGCCCTATGGGGGCAGCGCGGGCTGTTGCTGGCGCAACGCGACTGGGAAGCCAGCACGCCCTGCGGCCACGGCACGGCCTACGCTCGCCTGCTCGAGCACGACGGCAAGATCCTGATGCTGGGTACCGGCCCGCAGCCGATGACCTTCTATCACTTCGTCGAGGAGTTGATCGAGCCGCTCATGCCCGTCTCGCCCTTCACCGAAGAGGTGTTCGAGGCCACCAGCATCGATGCTGCCGGGCACCGCTACCTCACGCGCATGCGCCTGTTCGAAGCGGGCCTGTCACGGCGGCGCTCGATGGCGGTGATGGTGCCGGAGTTGAAGCGCCGTGGGTTCTGGAACGAGGCGCGCGTGGGCCGGCTGCAGGTTATCCTCCTGCGCGCCGCCGACGTGGCAGAAGTGGTGCAGGACATGGCCCGCCGGGGTGTCTACTGCTACGAGGGCCCCTTGGTCCCGGCCGCACCAACCCATTGAACGAGAAGAAAACGTGGACAAGTTGATCGATTGCTTCGTGCAGACCTTCGCGATCGAACCGGGTCGCGTCGTCCCGGCGCTCGAGTACCAGTCGATCCCCGAGTGGGACTCTGTCGGGCACATGGCACTGGTGGCCGAGATCGAGAACCAGTTCGACGTCACGCTGGACACCGACGACATCATCGGCATGAGCAGCGTGGCCAAGGCCATCGAGATACTGGCCAAACACGGCGCCACGTTGTCGGCGGCCTGACGCCGGCGCGGGCGGACCGGCCATGTTGCTGCAAGGTCGCGTTGCACTGGTCACCGGGGCCAGCAAAGGCATCGGCCGCGCCATTGCCGAACGCTTTGCGCACGAGGGCGCGGCGTTGGTGCTGAATGCGAGATCCGACAGCGTCGATGGTGTGGCCGAGGGCATCCGGGCGGCGGGCGGTTCGGCAACCGTGGTCAGGGGCGACATCGCGGACGCTGCTGTCGTCAAGCAGTGCATTCAGGCCTGCCGCAGTACCCACGGGCGGCTGGACGTGCTGGTGAACAACGCAGGAGCCATGCCCCAGGCGATGCTCGGCATGATCAGCCTGGCCGATGCACGTGCGCTGTTCGAATTGAACGTCATCGCCACCATCAACCTGACGCAGTTCGCGGCCCGGGCCATGAAGTCCGGTGGTTCGATCATCAACATCTCGTCGATTGCCCGCGCCGGCCTGCCGGGCGCGTCGGTCTACTCGGCCACCAAGGGCGCCGTAGCCAGCTTCACACTGGCAGCAGCCAAGGAACTGGGGCCGCGAGGCATCCGCGTCAATGCGCTAGCTCCTGGTTTCATCGACACCGATCTCACCCGCGACACCAAGGCCGAAGTGCGGCAGCGCACGCTGGCGGGTATCCGCCTGGGTCGCATCGGCAGCGCCACCGAGGTCGCCGGCAGCGCGTTGTTCCTGGCTTCCGATCTTTCGTCCTACGTCACCGGTCAGGTGCTGGGCGTCGACGGCGGGATGATGGTGTGATTGCCTTCGTCTCGGGGCATGACGCCGCCGCAACGGCGATCGTGGATGCCGCCACAGGCGCCAGGCTGAGCCGCGCCGAGTTGGTCCAAGCAGTGTCTTCCGCGGCGGCTCAGTTGCGCAGCGAGCTCGGGCGAGGGCTGGTGTTCCACCTGGCCGACAACTCGGTGGCTTCGGTCGTTCTGTACTTGGCCTGCCTGGAAGCGGGCTGCCCCGTGGCCCTGCTCGAGCCCGCCCCGGCAGAGCGGCTGTCAAGGCTGCTCGACGCGTTCGCCCCCGACGCGGTGTTGCTGCCGGCCGGCCACGACGGCGTGCCGGGCTACGGCTCGCCGGCCGTTGCCGTAGGCAGCACCTACCGCTTGGGCCGCCGGCAGCAACGCCAGGCACGTGAACTGCACGCCGGGCTGGCGCTGTTGCTCACCACATCGGGCTCCACAGGCAGCCCGAAACTCGTACGCTTGAGCTTGGCCAACCTGGAAGCCAACGCACGCTCGATCGTCGAATACCTGGACATCCCGCCTTCGGCGCGCAGCGCGCAAACGCTGCCGATGCATTACTCGTACGGCCTGTCGCTGATCAACTCGCACCTCCTGGCGGGCGCCACCGTGGTGCTGAGCCCTTGGTCGTTCCTCCAGCGCGAGTTCTGGGCCGGCTTCGACGCCACCGGTTGCACCGCAATCGCCGGCGTGCCCTACATCTACGAGACGCTGCATCGCCTTCGCTTCGACCCGGCCAAGCATCCAACACTGCGCACGCTCACGCAGGCCGGCGGCGCCCTGCGCGGCGACGTCGCGCTCGCCATGCACGAGCGAGCCGCCGCGGCCGGCGCGCGTTTCCACGTCATGTACGGGCAGACCGAGGCCACCGCGCGCATCTCCCACGTGCCGCCTGAGCGGCTGGTCGAGAAGATCGGCTCCATCGGCATCGCCATTCCGCGCGGGCGGCTGACTCTTGCACCGCTGGAGGGCCACTCCGCCGGGGAACTTGTCTATGACGGTCCGAACGTGATGCTGGGCTACGCGGAAACCGCAGCCGACCTGGCGCTCGGCGACGTACAAATGGGTTGCCTGCTCACCGGTGACCTGGCCGAAGCCGACGACGACGGCTACTTCTTTCTGCGTGGTCGGTTGAAACGTTTTGCCAAGCTCTTCGGCAAGCGCGTCAGCCTCGAGGACGTGGAGCGGGAGGTCGAGCGTGCGTTTCCGGTATCGGCGGCCGTGGTGCAACACGGTGACGGCTTGCGCATCGTCGCCAGCGCGCACCCGGGGGCCGACGGCGCCGCTCTCGCCCTTCAGATGACCCAGCAGGTGGCGCGCTCGCTGCGCGTTCCGCCTGCCGCCGTTCGCGTAGCCATGATCGACGCCTTGCCGCTCACGGCCAGCGGCAAGAAGGACTACCAGGCGCTGAGCGAGTGAATTCCGAACCGACACTTGCAGACTTCATGGCCCATCCGCCATACGCACTGCCGCAGGCCGAGAAGCGCGCGCTGCTCACGCGCCGCACGCGTGCACTGTGCCGAATGCACTACGCCAGCAGCGAGCCCTACCGCCACATCGTCGACCGCTTGTTTGGCGGCAGGACCGCTCTCGACTTCGAGCACTTGGAGGATGCGCCCTTCATTCCCGTGTCCTTGTTCAAGACACGCGAGTTGCGCAGCGTGCCCCGCGAGGCGGTGATCAAGACGCTCACTTCCAGCGGCACCACGGGCCAGGCAGTGAGCCGCATCCACCTCGATGCGGCGACGGCGCAGGCCCAGAGCGCCGCGCTGGTGAAGATCATGCAGCACTTCCTGGGCGTCAGCCGCAGGCCGATGATCTTCATCGACCACGCCGCTGTGGTGCGCGACCGCCGTACGTTCTCGGCCCGCGGCGCCGGTATCCTGGGCCTCCTGCCTTTCGGGCGCAAACCGATCTATGCGCTTCGCGACGACGACATGTCGCTCGATCTGGATGCCGTTCTGGCCTATGTGGCGGCAGCGCGCGAGCAGGGCGTGCCGCCAGTGCTTTTCGGCTTCACCTTCATGGTCTGGCAGTTCCTGGTGCAAGCGCTCGAGCAGGCTGGCCGCCGGCTGGCTCTGCACGGCGCGATCCTGCTGCATTCGGGTGGCTGGAAGAAGCTCGAGGCGCTTCGCGTCTCGCCCGAAGAGTTTCGGCGCCGCGTGCAGGCCGTCACTGGCATCGAGCGCGTCGTCAATTACTACGGCATGGTCGAACAGGTGGGCAGCGTGTACCTCGAGAACGACAAGCACTGCCTGCACGCACCGGTCTACTCCGACATCATCATCCGCGACCCGCGCACGCTGCAACCGCTGCCGCCGGGACAGTCGGGGCTCATCCAGGTCGTGAGCGCTCTACCGGCCAGCTATCCCGGACATTCCCTGCTAACCGAGGACCTCGGCGTCATCGAAGGCTGTGACGACCCCGAGTTGGAGATGAACGGGCAGTACTTTCGTATTCTCGGTCGCCTGCCGAAGGCCGAATTGCGCGGCTGCAGCGACACCTTTCAGAAGCCGGCGCCTGCCGGTGCAGCCTGAGGCGGTGACGTCGATGACCACCTCTCCCGTCGAGTGGCTGGCGCCCACCGCACCAGCCGGCAGCATCGAGGCGCTGCTGCAGTGGCCCAGGGCGCTGGACAGGCCGTTTGCGGCAACGCGGCGGGCGACGCTGGCACAGCTTTCAGCAAACATCCTGCGCCATCCGCGGCTGCGCGCGGACGCCGCCAGTGTCGCCCTGGGCTATTGGCTGCGCCGCGCTCAGATCGACCGGATGGCCAAGGCGTTTGCTCAGCGTGAGGCGCTCGAGCCGCAGCTGGTGCATGTGCCCGCTGGGCGAGTGTTCCACCTCGCGCCGGGCAACGTGGACACCGTGTTCGTCTACTCATGGGCGCTGGCCTACCTTTGCGGCAACCAGAGCATCGTGCGTGTGTCGGGCCAGCAGAGCGAAGTGCTTGCAGCACTGCTGACGGTGCTGTCTGAACAGATGCAGAGCGATGCCACGCTGGCCGCCGGCAACAGGTTCGTGACCTACGCGCACGATGACGACGTCAGCGCAGCCCTGTCGCGATGGGCCGACCACCGCGTGGTCTGGGGTGGCGACGACACGGTGGGCCGCATGCGCGCGCTGCCGTTGAGCCCGCATGCAAGCGAACGTGCCTTTGGCAGCAAGTACTCGTGGAGCATGGTGCATGCGGCAGCCTACGCCGCGGCCGACGAGGCGACCGTGACCAGCCTGGCCGGTGGCTTCTTCAACGACATCTTCTGGTTCGACCAGATGGCCTGCTCGTCACCGCACATGGTCGTGTGGGTGGGTGTAGCGGCCGCAGTGGACGAGGCAGTGCCCCGCTTTCACGCAACGCTGGCCCGCGAGATCGAACGCCGAGGCCACCACGGGACGGCCAGCGGCACCATGCACCGGCTCAACCACGTGTTCGACCTGGCCTGCGAAGCCGACCTGCGTGCCGACCTGAAGCAGCGCGACTTCCTTGGCGTTCGCATGGCCGACGGCGAACCCTGGCGCAAGGAGCAGTGTGGCGGCGGTCTGCTCACCCATGTACGGGTCGACACGCTTGGCGATGTAGTTGCCGCGGCCACCGAAGATGCGCAGACCGTGACTCACTATGGCTTCGCAATCGACGAACTGCGCGCGGTGGCAGGCGAGATGGGCGCGCGCGGTGTCGACCGGTTGGTACCTGTCGGTGAGGCGCTGGCCTTCGACGCCATCTGGGACGGTTACGACCTTGTCGGCGACTTCGTCCGGCGCGTGGCAGTGCGCTGCGCTCAGGTGTAGTAGCGCACTGTCCAGTCTGCCACCATGCAGGGATGGCGAACGCCATCGATCTCGACCGACACTCGCCACAAGGCCTGAACGAAGCCTGAGTCCTGGGCCAATTCACGCAGCCGCACCCGGCCACGCACCTGGCTGCCGGCGACGACTGGTGCGACAAAGCGCACCGTTCCCAGCCCCGCCGCTACGATCAGCCTGGCGCCGTCCACCCGCACCACCGAGTTGACGAATCGGCTCAACAACGACAGCGTGAGAAAGCCGTGGGCAACCGTGTCACGGAACGGCGACTCGGCCTGAGCCCGCGCCTTGTCGGTGTGGATCCACTGCCAGTCCTCGGTGATCTCGGCGAACCGGTCTATTCGCGCCTGGTCGACACGCACCCAGTCGCTGACCCCGACCTCCGTTCGAAGGTGCTCGCTCAGCGCAGAGGGATCTGGAACCACGAGCACGGCTGAGGTCCTCAGGCCTGGAGCTTGAAGTCCGGCCTGTGCCGTTGCAGCCACTGCTCCAGCATCATCAGGATCCAGACCATCTCGCCGTAGTACCCGGGGTGCGCGGCCAGGTGAGTGCCGAGCAGCGTCTTGATGAACCCTGGCCGGACGACGCCGCGCCCGGCCAGGCTGCCCAGCGAGTCGGCCGCCAACCGGTTGAGCCCCGCGTGCTGCGTCGCCCAGACGCCGAAGGGCAGGCCGAAGCCTTGTTTCTTCTTGACGAGTATCTCGTCGGGCAGGAAGCCGCGCAGTGCTTCCTTGAAGAACCAGCGCAACTTCAGGCCCCGCAGCTTGTGTGGCGCCGGCAGGGCCAACGAGAAATCAAGCAAACGGGCGTCCAGCATGGGGAAGCCGACTGCCACCCCCGCGAGTTGGGCCGTGCCGCAGACCTTGGGCAGGTCGGTCTCGGCCAAGGTGTAGCGCCAGTCGAATGCCAGCATTCGGTTCACGAGGCTGGGCGTGACCGCTGCATCCCACACCTGCTGCTGCTGTCGCGCCACGGTGCCGCGGTCGACCTGCGACAGGAACGCGGGCTCGAACACCTCGTCGGCGCCAAGCCGCTGCAGCAGGTTGTACATCTGGATGCGATGCGGCATCGGCACCCGGGCCTGCTCCACGTAGCTGGCCGCCTTGCGCAGCACGGGCAACGCGGCAACAGCGTCGTTGCCCAGGACCGGTTCGAGCAGCCCGCGCCGCACCGGCACCGGCACAGCGTCGTACCAGCCGAATACCTTCTGCTTCGCGTAGCGCGTGTTGCCACCGAACAACTCGTCGCCACCGTCGCCGGCCAGCAATTTGGTCACGCCATCTTCCCGCGCGCGAAGGGCGCAGCAGTAGGCCGGCAGTGCCGACGAATTCCCGAAGGGCTGGTCGTAGTGGCCCGCCACAAGCGCGATGTTCTGCACCAGGTCGGCGGGTGTCACGTAGTACTCGTGATGCACTGTCTTGAAGTGCCGCGCGGCGGTGCGCGCATACGCCATTTCGTCGTAACCCTGCGCTTCAAAGCCTATCGAGTACGTGTGGGCCGGCTGCGCGCCAGCCGAACAGATCATGCCGGCCACGGTGGAACTGTCGGTGCCCCCGCTCAGGAAGCAGGCGGGAACACCACCATCAAGCTGGCGCGTCACGGCGCGCTTCATCAAGGCCTTGAACTCGTCGCGTTGCGCGTCGAAGGGTCGCTTGTCGGACTCATCGAAGCGAGCAGTCCAGTACGGGGCCACTTGTACCTGGCCATGCTCGAACACCAGAAAGTGGCCCGGCGGCAGGCGGTGGATACCGCGGAAGATCGTGCGCGGGGAAGGTATCGCGTGGAAGAACAGGTACTCGTAGATTGCCTGCGGGTCGATGGGTGTGGACTCGTCGGCTAATTCATCGGCACGCTCGGCGAAGAGCAGGCGTTCGCCTTGGTGGCGCCAGCACAGCGTTCGAACCGCGAACCGGTCCACCGCCAGCACCGTGCGCGCGCCCTGGCGCAGGCCGACCGCCCATGCGCCTTCGACGCCAGACAAGGCGACGGCCGGCTCACCAGTGAGTGCCTCCCGCCAGGCGGCAAGCGCCCCCTGGTCGCGGACCAATGCCGCCAGGCGGGGGTCTGCGAACTCGGGCGTGCCCGCTATGTGCGTATCTTCGGGTGAGAGCATGGCCCTGGATGGCTATCACGAGGGCGCGGCGCGGCGCCGCACTCCAGCCCACGATGATGCGCGATGCGACAAGCCCCGCCCCTGGCGCAGATGTGAAATAGTCGCCGGTTCCAGGGGGCCCCATGGCATGGCCCGCGGGTACCACCAAGTTCAGATGTGGCCGTGCGCCCTCAGGAAATAGTCGATGTCGGCGGACAGGCCCAGGGGCGCATTCAGGCCATAGTAACCCCAGCCGTTGTAGCCATGGGTCAGTTGCAAGCCCCGGCGGTAGTAGTCGGAACGGCCCGCGTTGTAGCGGTCCAGGTCGACGATCGCGTCGTAGCCCAGCGCCTTCGAATGCATCACCAGGCCCTCACCGGAATGGCCACTAACCATGCGACCCTTAGATACGGTCACAGCGGTCGTGTACCCCAGCGTCTTCCAAGGTGCGCCGGGGCCCACGCCGCCACTCGTCACGGCGGCATATCCCCAAACCGTTCCATTGGGCAGGTAAGCCATCGGGCGGCCATCGTAGGCGTTGGACCAACTCGAGACGAAGACTGTGCCCGCCGGACCGAAGGTGCCGTCACTCACGGCAATCTTCATGTAGTTGCTGTTGCCGTCAAGCGTGGGTTCGGCAACGACCTGGATCTCGCCCGACGTCAAGTGAACGCGCTTGACCTGCACCATGGCAAACGAGCCGAAGTACAGCCAGCCATCGTGGAAGGCGAGGCCTTCGGGTCCTACGCAGGGCTGGGCGCGCACCGCGGCCAGACTTGTCGATCGACGAACGAAACGGTTGGCGTCGACGGTCGAGAGTGCACTGCCGGAGACGACCACGCGGAGGAGAGCACCCGTCGTCGCGTCATAGGCAGCAATGCGGTGCGAGAGGCGTTCACTGACGTAAAGCACACCGGCTTCGCACACCACGTCCCAGGGATCGGACAAACCCGTCAGGAACTCGGTGACTCGAGGCGGGGCAGTATGGTTGTCTATCGGAAAGGTGAGCAGGCACACTCGGTTGTTCTGTGTGTCGGCAAGGAAGAGTCGAGGCCCGGCGATGTGCGGCTTCTCGAGCGTCCCATTGTTGGGAATCGACGCCGCCGCCTCGTTGATGGTGAGTGAACGTGCGTCCCATGTCGCACCCCACAGCTCACGAAAGCCGCGCCGGTCAACCGGGATCGATGACCAATCGCCAACGAGTTCGACGTCGGTGTCGGGCCGGGCGGTATGGCGGGGTACACCAGCGACATGCCGGTAGCCGGCGAGGGTCTCCACGGTGCCGTTGGGCCAAACCTTGCCGAAGCGCCAAGGGTCGCAGAAGTAGATCTGCCCCACCCGACCGACCTGCAGATGCGTTGCCATTGCGACGTTGCCGACGCCGCGGGGTCCATCGAGCAGTGACACGCCGCTGGGGTACTTGGCAACGAAGGTGGACCAGAAGTACGACTGCGTGTTGAAGGTGTGCACCAACCCGTCGGCATTCGATGCCGGGCGGTGGATGTCATCTTGTCGAACAGGGACGATCTCGGTGCCAACCAGCGCCGAGCGAGGCAAGGGCTCCGAGAACGATGGGCACTCGCGTGTTCCAAGTTCTATCCGCACGGGAGCGAGCCGCGCTGGAACTGTGCCTATGAAGTGAGCACCTCGACTCGCCGAGAGCCCGAACGAGCCAAGGACGATAGGCATCATCTGCTGTACGACCGGCGATGCACCTTTCTGAACGTACATGGCCCACTGCGGGCAGGACTCGTTGGCCGTGCCAGCAATATCGAACTCGTGCCAGCCTTCCGGGATGTTCACCAGGTCCAGGTTGAACTCCGCGTAGGTCGTGCCGGTCGGCACGTCGATCGACGCTCTCTCCACACCGTCGACGAGCAGGCGATAGCTCGTGCCGGAGAACGTGCGCACGGTACCCCCTCCCGAAAGGTCGTGCGCCTTGATCTGGATGACGGCAGCGTTGCCAGTCAGCACCCGAAGTCGCTGGAACCGCTCGTAGGGGTTCAGGTCCTGGAAATCGCGAAAGAGCAGCAGGCGCGACATGTCGATCGAACGCGACTTCAGCGTGTAGTTGCCGCCAGGCATCGGCGCAGGTGCGGGCGCGGGGGGAGCAGGCTCAGGAGCCGGTGCTGGCGAGGGCGCAGGTGCGGGTGCGGGCGACGGTGCCGGCTCAGGGGTGGGCGCTGGTGCCGGCGCCGGCGCTGGAACGGGCGCAGGAGTGGGCTCCAGCTTGCCAAGTGCCGTCGACTGGGCGTCGCCAGCCGAAGCTCCGCCCCCTCCGCAGCCTATCAGTGCAAGTGCCGGGGTCGTACCCAAGGTTGCGAGGAAGGCACTAAGCAGCGCTCGGCGCTGCGGATCGGTGGTGAGGATGGGGTCGAGCGGACTGTTCATGATGGGGCTGGCCCACGTGCGGGAGCACGATTCGGAGCATCTACCCAACGATATCGGCTTCCATCTGCCGGTCTGCCGAGAACAACTGTAACGAGGTGAACTGCGTGTATCACGTGGAAGTGTGAAACAGCGCACGAACCGCCGCATCTCTCGGCGGCCTGCTTCCAGACGCCGCGCGCAGCCAGCGCCTTGTTCGTGGATCCTGCCGCCGACAACGCGGCGCCCCGGCCGACAATGTCAGCGTGGGTCGCGACGCGCTGCAGCGTTGCGCCACTCCATCAGGCATGCGGCGGTTCAGATGGTGGAGGCCGATGAAACACCGATGCCCTTGACTTCAGCCATGAGACTCGCTCACTCCCCAAAAACCAACTGGCAGGCGAATTGGACCTCGGTCGTGCTCTTTTCGCTGGCTTACCTTGTTCCGCCGCTGCTCGTGGCAGCCTTGATCTGGCTGCCGCTATGGTTGCATGGACGCGCGACCACCGCATCACTGGATTCAAGCCGCCTGGCGGCGTTGCGCTCGACCGCTTCCGACATGCGGCTGCGCGAGATCGAGGCCTTGGTGCGCGACCTGCGGTCGTCGATTCCTGACAGCGACCTGTCGAACCGTGTCGCGCAGATCCGTTCCGGTCACCTGACGCTGCCGAATGGAGAACGGCGCGCCATCACCTTGCCATTCGTCGCAACCGACTTGGTCGATGGAACGGGCAGTGGACAGTTGAACATGGCCATGCTGCTGGTCCCTGACACGCTGCTGCGTGAAGCGGAGCGCACAGGCGACGATGCGCTGTTGGATCTGGCACTTCGATACGTGGTGGAGTTCGCCAAGTTCGAGCGCACCCTCCCTGGGCACTTCGGGATGGTCCGCAACGACCACGCCATCGCGGGAAGGCTGGGGGTGGTCACCCATCTCTGGCGTCTCTATCGAAGTCGGCCGAACTTCGATCCCGAAGTGGCGCGGGTGTTGCTGGAGCACGTGGCGCGCTGCGCGCGTTTTCTGATGGCTGCGTCGCACTACACGGCATCCACCAACCATGGCGTCATGCAGAACCTGGCCCTGTTGCAGATCGCTGCGAGCTTTCCTCAGTTGCCGGAGTCGACCGAGGCGCGACGAACGGCTGACGAGCGACTGCGCGCGCAGATGGCGTTTTTCATCCATCCCGAGGGCGCCGTCCTCGAACATGGGCCGGGTTACCACCGGTTTGGCATCAGCCTCGTCGGCATGGCCATTCGCCTAATGGCCTGGAATGACCTGCGACCAATCGACGGCCTCGAAGAACGCTACGCCCGGGGCGTGACTTTGCTGGACCGGCTCACCCGCCCGGACGGCTCGTTGCCGCGCATTGGAGACACCTACGGAGGCATCGGTGTTCGGCCGCACTTGCCACCTGCATCGAACAGCTTCGTGGACAAGGCGCTTGAGCTCGCGGACGCGACTCACCTCTACCCAGGTGCAGGCTACTCAATCACAGCGCGCACCGTGCAAGCGGACGACACCGTCGTCGAGACACATGCCACCCTCTATTGGTCCCGGTTTCCCGGACAAGGACATGAAGCTGCAGCAGAGGGCAGCTTTGCTTTGTGGGCCGCCGGTCGCAATTGGCTTGGCAACGTCGGCTACTGGGGATACGACAGCGCAAGCCGCACCGACGCGTTGTCATGGCGCGGTTCGAGCGCACCCCATTTGCAGGACGAGAACTTCAGGGGCAGCGACGACATGCGCCTGACGGCTGTCGCCGGCACGCCCTTGGGCCACCTGATCGAGGTTGGCCGAACTGTGCCAACGGGAGGGGTTCAGCGCCAACTGGTCCAGTTCGCGCCGCTGGGCTGGATGCTGCTGGATCACACCGAGACGAGAGCCGACTTGCGGGTGGCGCGACTTTGGACGATTGAGCCCGGTCTGAGCGTTTCGCGACAAGACGACGGTTCGTACATCGCCACCGACACCATCTCGGGGTGGCGCATGGTGATCCAGTTCGTGAGCGATATCCAGCCCGACGTCGAGGTGTTGAGGGGCAGCCTGGCTCCGTTCGGCGGCTGGGCCATGAATGGCCCCAAGCCCATAGAAGCGCCGGCGCTGGCGGCGACGCAGGCCAAGGCCTCGCGTTGGCTCGCGACTTTCGTGACCTTGATGCCGCCCACAACCACCGCGACAGTGCCTCGACCGGAACTGCAGGTTGAGTCCAGCGATCGCTGGTCCGTGCATGCCAAGGATCTCAACGGGTCACGGATCAACGTCATCCGGCATCAGGACCGCCTGCAGTTCGTTGGGGCCGGCGGGCCCGTTGCTGCCGCCATAGAACCCGCGAGCCCGGGGGTGATGGCCGATCGCGAGACGGTCAGACGGGCATTCAAAGCCCACTTGTCCGCGTATCCGCGATTTCGAACACTCGAACCCTATCGGTCGAAGGTCACAAAAGCCCTCTTGGTCCCCGCTGCGATCACTGGTGTGGCCGGCGGAGTGCTGGCTGGGCGCAGGCGCCTGCGCTGGCGCGGTCTGATGGTGACGCTTGGCGTTTGGGGCGCCATCGCTGCATGGCTACAGCTTGTCTACTTTGCAACCTGAGGTGCGGCCTGTCGCAGGTTGGTCATCATGCGCCAGCCAAAACGAAGTCGGGTGCGGTCCCAGGGGGTAAAGCGAGGCAATTGAAAACGATCGCTGGTTGAGCCGGCGGCACCCCAGGCGGTGGTGAAGGCCGCGTCAAACCCGAGCTCTTGGGCGACCCCGGCGCTCCTGGCGTCGTAGTCCTGACCCGGCTTTCCGTTTGGATAGGCAAACAGTCCTACCCGGTCACCGATCAGTGACTGCAGTGCGTCGCGACTGCGCGTCATCTCGTCACGGATGTCGTCTGCGGACAGTCCAGCCAGAATGCAGTGTGAAACGGTGTGCGCACCGATGGTCATACCTTTCCGGTGCATCTTCGTGACCTGTGCCGACGTCATCATCAAGTCGGTCGGCAAGCGGGTGCCGCTGAGTCGAGCGACAGCGTGCACTGCCTCTTCCCGCTCCTCGACGGGCAGGTACTTGATTCGCCGGATCAACTGCTCGATGGCCGCCCGCCGCTCGGCACTCGAAGCCAAAGATACCGAGGCCGGACCGTCACTCAAGACTGAGCTGAGATCCCAACTCGTCGCCGGCGTGCGCCGAACGGCCTCGATAAGCGTGTCGTTCCACATCCGGCCCCCGTCCAGGAAGCCTGTAGCGACAAAAAAGGTCGCCGAAAGCCCATGTTGGACGAGTATGGGCATCGCCACCGAGCAATTGTCTTCGTAGCCGTCGTCGAAGGTGATCGCCAGTGCGCGCTCAGGCAGCGTGCCGTCGCGCCAGCGGGCGACGGCCTCGGGCAAGGGCAAGACGTTGAACAGACTGGTCAGCCACTGGCAGATGAGTTGAAACTGCCTCGCATCGACTTCTCCGGGGAACAGCGGATCCGGACGCTCGAGCACACGATGAAAGATCAATACCGAGAGCCGGCCGTGCGACCCGGCGGGAGACGCCAGTCCGAGTAGATAACGCAGCATCACGATGCCTAGCCGAGCCTGCCGCTGGAATTCTGCACGGGAAGTTGCGACGGCTTGCGCCGCGCGGGACCCCCCATCCCGGGCACCACCTTCCAGTTGTGGACGTAGGTCGGTTCGCGCCTCCAGCCCTCCGTCTGCACCCAAATTCTCGTGACAACCACTGCCGACATGATGATGTAAGGCAAGTCGAAATAGGAAAGACTCAAGAACGCGCCCCCGACGGCGAACCCCAGCAGCGACACCTGGGCCATGGAGCCGAGTTCAGCACACCAGATTGACTCCGGAGACTTCGCGCCATGAACGCGCAGCCAGCTGGCGGAGCGCCACGTGGCAACGCCCAGCGCCAGGTAGAGGGCCAGACCAATGAAACCGTGGTTGCCAAGCACCAGGAAGTAGATGCTGTGAGCCCCCTGAACAAACTCGGGGTACGGCGAGTACTTGGCAAAGAGCGCTGGGCGCGCCGCATTGAAGCCCGCCCCAAAGGGGTAGTGGAAGGCCATGTTCCATGCGTTCCACCATGCGCTGATGCGCCCTATCGCGGAGTGGTCCGCCTGGTAGGTCTCGATGGTGGCCATGCGGTCGGTCCACGAGTCCGGCATGAAGGACACCAGAGCCACGCCCGCAACGATCATCATTACCCCGCCGACCAAACGACTTCGACCGCGCCACCACAACAGCATAGACATCGCAAGCAATGCAAGCAGGCCACCCCGAGAGTGGCTGCCCAAGGCGGCCGTCGCACACAGGAGCATGGCCAGCGTCATGAGGCGCCGCCCCCACTTCGAACTCAACTGCAACTGCAGGAATCGCAGCATGGGGACGGCCGTGATCAAGGCCAGGGCGAATTCATTGTTGTCGGCGATGAACGTTCCAGGCGGGCCCCAGACCCTGTGATTGCCGCCGGTGGCGAGCGTGAAAACGCCGCCCTTCATTCCCAGCAAAGCCAGCGAGCCCACGGAGACCCACATGAGTGCCAGGACATGCTGCTTCGAATGGAGGACAGCCAGGCCAACGAACAGCATCAAGTTGACCTTCATGACCTTCGACCACTGCTCGTAGTCATTCACAGGATCGATGCCCATCAACCACGAGATGGTCATCCAGACAACGAACACGGCGAGGATGGTTACTGGCGGGCCCTTGAATGGAGAGGCGCGCTCATCCTTGGTCGCCACCAGACCTATCAGGGTGGCGGCAGCCGACAGGGCCGCCAAGGGTGCGTCATAGGCGATACCCCAACCCAGACGGTGCGGATTCATGATGCTGATCCACGTCCACATCATGACGCCGACCCACGGCCGCCAGAGCGCGACAAAAATGCCTGGCAAGGCCAACGACAGTATCAGCACATCACGCATGCTCAGGACTCGGCGTTGCCCGTGCCAGCACCTGGCCGCGCACCTGCGACGTGGCTGATCACGAAGCGATGCTTGCCGGACGATTCCGGTGGAATGTGATCAACGAGCCGAATGTTCACCGTGACCGACTGACCCAGGCGCAGACGGAACGCGTGCGCGATGGCTTCGCGGTCAGGCACGCGTTCGTCAGCCGTGCCCCCGGGGACGATCAGAACCGTCGTGGACTGAAGGCTCTCCTGGATGATCTTGAAGGACCGGACTCCAGGAGCATCGCGAAGTATGTAGATGAGTGCCAAGCCATGCATGACGGTGCCGTCCGACGCGACAACGAAGTCGGTCGTGCGGCCCTGGATTTCCTTCAGCAGAGGCAGGCCGCGGCCACAGCTGCAGAGTTCACGGTCCTTGACCGCGACGTCGCCGGTGCGATAGCGAATGAAGGGAAAGTCGCGGGTCGCCAGATGCGTAACGACGACTTCCCCTGAAGAACCATCGGGCACGGGCAGGCCGCGCGCGTCGACCAACTCGACGATCACGTCCTCGGCAGTGAGATGCATGCCCCCGGCAGGGCACTCGTGGGCAATGAAGCCCGCATCGCGCCCACCGTAGCCATTTGCAACCCGACACCCGAAGACGCGCTCGATAAGGGCACGCTGGGCGTCGTAGAGGCGTTCAGACGTGACGAACGCAGCCACAATGCCCAGATCGCTCATCACTGCGCCACGCTTCTCGGCGTGGCTTGCGATGTGCGCCAAGGCGGAGGGGTAGCCGAAGAGCATGCGGGGACGTTGCCTGCGCACTGCCTCGATGAAGGCATCGAGCTTGGCGTCGGACATCTCGAAGGCCGGCAACAGCTGCGTCCGAAGCACCCGGTCGCGCCAGCCGCGCACCTTGTCTTGCGCGCTCAATTCAATCGGCGAACCCCAGATGACCGTCTCGCGGTCCCCGATGTCGACGCCCCACCATCGTGTCGCGCGCCACTTCGCGGCCACATCGTGACTGACGCGTTCGCGGCCGATGTAGAAGACCAGAGGCTCCCCAGACGACCCGCCCGTGTTGAAGCGGGCCAGCGGTCCCGCGCTGGTGTGCCGGAAGTCCGGAGTTCGTGCGCGAATGTCTGCCTTGGTGAGCAGGGGTAGTTGCTGCAGATCTTCCAGACTCGACACCCTTGAAGGGTCGAACG
Source organism: Leptothrix sp. (in: b-proteobacteria) (assembly GCA_013822265.1). Classification (GTDB taxonomy): domain Bacteria; phylum Pseudomonadota; class Gammaproteobacteria; order Burkholderiales; family Burkholderiaceae_C; genus Rubrivivax. Next base: position 10,958 of record PNKD01000011.1, on the reverse strand, counting down.
CGATCTGCCGGAACAAGTCGCGGTAATACGGCACATGGGCGCCGACATCGGCGAGGAGTTTGCGCAAGCGCTCCATTTGCAGTGCCGCGAGTCTTTCAGGCGGCCACCACTGCGTGCCCTCCATTTCACGCCGCAAGGCCACGGTGTCATGGCGCTTCAACCGTTCGTGCAAAGGAAAGATCAGGCCCGAGACGATGCGAGTGTACAAACCAGCGCTCATTGACAACTCGCTCAGTACATGGTGCGCAACTGCGCGGGCGAGCGAGGGCGGCTGGCCAGGTCGATGAACTCCGCTTCGAGTTCATCGATCCGCCTATCCCATACGTTGGCCTCTGCGTACCTTCTGATTTCGCTGCGGTTCCAGTCGTATTGAAGTGACTTGCGCAGAGCCCGCGCGAGTGCCGTGGCGTCGCCGAAGGGCACCACCGTGCCCAATTCAGGGCGACACACGACCTCTGCGTTTCCGCCCACGTCGGTGGCAACCACGGGTAGGCCGCACGCCATGGCTTCAAGCAGGACGTTTGCCCAGCCCTCGTTGCGTGTGGCAAGCACGAAGACATCAGCGGCCGAAAGGTAGCGGCCAACATCTTCAGGTGGCAGCGGCCCTGTGAAGTGCACGCAATCCTGCAGGGCCAGTTCTCTTGCGAGACTCTTCAAACGGGTGGTCCAATCCCCTTCCGGGCTTGGGCCCCCAATCACGAGATAACGCAAGTCCGGCCAGGCTTGTCGCAACTCGGGCAGGCACGCCATTACTCGATGGAAGCCTTTGCGTTCGCATAACCCGCCGACGGTGACGAGCACAGGGGCGTCATCTGGCAGTCCCAGCGCGCGGCGCTGCTCGGTTCGGTCCAACGGATAGAAGCGGGAGATGTCGACACCGTTGCCGACGACGCGCGCGCGTTCTGGTGCGACATCCAGGGACAAGGCGACGCGGCGCAAGGAGTCCGAAACCGAGAAGACGCGGTCAGCGCTGCGCAGTGCTTGCCCCAGCTGGGGCGCCAGTACCGGGTCGGCGGCATGGCGGACCTCGGTGCCGCGCAGTGTCACTGTGTACGGCACACCCAACCAGCGGGCAAGCAAGCCTGCGGCTCGGCCATCGGGGTAGCCAAAGTGGGAGTCGATCACGTCGAGGCGCCCCTGCGCCTTGAGCGTCTTCATCCGCGGGTAGGCGGCCAAGGCCATCGAAATCCCGTCACATCGCTTCAGCAAGCCGGGCGCGGACAGGAATCTCGGGTACCACACGTCGAAGCCCCGCTGACTCTCGTAGCCTGGAGCGCCCGGCCGCAGGCCCGGCCGCCAGTAGTGCAACGCAGCCTGTGCCGGAAACCAAGGCGTAGGGGCAACGACCGCCAGCGAGGTGCGCTGCCCGAGCCGGAACGCCCGTTCGCGCACGAAGAGTCCCGAACCCGGCTGCCGGGCGCTCGGGAACAGGCTGCTAAGCACGACCACGTGCGGGATCATGGTGGTGCCGCGCCAAGGAGGGCCAGCTTCGAGGGCAGGTCAAGCACGCTGGCGTACGCCGCCGCGTACCGAGACACACTGGAGCACCAGTTTCTCTCGACCTCGACGAATTGCCTGCCGTTGGCTCGCATCTGCGCCCAGTCGTGGCGGCAGTTCAACGTGTTGAGCAGGGCCTTTGCCAGCGCCTGCGGATCGCCTGCCTTGAACAAGAACCCCGTCTCACCGTGGCAAATGAGCTCCCTATGACCACCCACGTCGCTTGCCACAAGCACACGTCCCTGTGCCATGGCCTCCAGCGGCTTGAGCGGCGTGACAAGCTCGGTCAGGCGCATCGAGTGCCGTGGGTAGGCCAGCACGTCCACCAGGTCGTAGTAACGCTGTACTTCCGCATGCGGCACGCGGCCCGTGAAGACCACCTTGTCGGCCACGCCCAGCGCCGCGGCTTGGGCCTTGAGGGCCGACTCCTGCGGGCCACCGCCCACCAGCAGCACGCGCACTTCGGGGCGAGCGGCCAGCAGTTGGGGCAACGCCGCGAGCAGCAGGTCTAGGCCTTCATAAGCGTAGTAGGAGCCGATGAACCCTACCACGGCGGCGTTACCGAGGCCCAGCCTGGCCTTCAGCGCCTCATCGGGTGTGCCGCCGGCTGCGAACGACTCGATGTCCACGGCGTTGGGAATCACTGTCACCTTGGTTGCGGGTATCCCACGGGCGACGATGTCGCTGCGCAGGCCCTCGCAGATCGTGAACACATGTCTTGCCTTGCGCAGGGCGTACGTCTCCAGACGACGTGTCAGCAGGTAGCGAAGGCTGCCCTCGGTCGTGGTGCCGTGGTCAACTGCGGCGTCTTCCCAAAAGGCGCGCACTTCATAAACCACGGGGATGCCGAGTTGCTTGCCCACCCGCAGTGCCGGGATCGCGTTGAGAACCGGGGAGTGGACATGGATGACCTGCGGCTGCACCTTCTGTGCCACTTCCAGCAGTCGCGACTGGGTCTGCTTCATCAGCACAACTTCGCCGAGTCCCGGCAGCGCACTGGCGCCGGGCGGCGCCACGGTGCGGTGGAAGTGCCACCCGTCGACAGTCTCCTCGGCTGCCGAAGACGTGGTTTGCTTCGGGCTGGTTAGGTGGAAAGTCTGCCAACCGAGGCGGCGTTGTTCGCGAAGTATCGACAGCGTGCGAAAGGTGTAGCCGCTGTGAAGCGGGATCGAATGGTCCAGCACGTGAAGGACGCGCAGACTCATGCGGGCACGGCCTCGACGCGCGAGGGTGCGCAGCCCGACACAGGGGCATCGACGACATTCCGCAGAAAGGCTTCGAACATCAACAGGGTCCACAACGCGGCGCTGTAGTCGCTGGCGCCCGACTGGTGCGCACCAACGAGATGCTCCAGATAGGGCCGGTTGAACCACCCTGTCGCCGCCAACCGCTCACCCAAGACCGCGTCCTGCACACGTTGCCGCAACGGGCCGCGGAACCAGCGCGCCAGCGGCACGGAGAACCCCATCTTGGGGCGATAGAGCACCTCGCCCGGCAGGTGCGGCTCCATGGCTTGCTTGAGCAGGAACTTGCCTTCCTGGCCCCGCACCTTCAAGGTCGATGGAAGCGTGGCCAACCACTCGACGAGTGGATGGTCCATGAGCGGCTCGCGAACTTCCAGACTGTGGGCCATGGACGCCCTGTCGACCTTCGTATTGATGTCGCCAACGAGGTAGGTCTTCAGGTCGAGGTACTGGATCAGTGCCAGCGGATCGTCGGTGCGAGCACGGTCCGCATGATTGTCGAAAACCTCCTGCGCGCTGTAGCCGGCCAACTGGCGCTTGAGCGCGGGGCTGAAGAGTTGGTCGCGCATGGATCCGCGCAGGATGCTCACCGAGTGAAAGTAGGCCTCGACCGAACTGCGCGCCATGCCTTCGAAGGTGGTCTTGGCGCGCAGCATGCGCGGCGCCCAGTCAGCCTTGGGGTAGAGACGACCCAGCACGCCGAACAGTGGCTGGCGAATGCCGGCCGGAAGCGTGGACCGCAACCGCTCTTCCATCAGGTGCATGCGGTAGCGGCGGTAGCCACCGAAGGTCTCGTCGCCGCCATCACCCGAGAGTGCCACCGTGACGTGCTTTCGCGCCAGCTGGCAGACACGGTAGGTTGGAATGGCCGAACTGTCGGCATACGGCTCGTCGTACAAGCGGGCCAGCGTGTCGATGAGGTCGAAGTCGTCGCTCTGGACCATCTCCACGCGGTGGTTGGTCCGGTAGCGCGCAGCCACCCTCTGTGCAAACTCGCTCTCGTTGAACTTGGGATCGTCGAACGCTATGGAACAGGTATTGACCGGTCCGTCCGACAGCCCTGCCATCGCCTGCACCACGGCGCTGGAGTCGACACCGCCCGACAGGAATGCCCCCAGCGGCACCTCGGCGATCAACCGCAGCTTGACCGACTCCTTCAGCCGGTGCACCAGTTCGCTGCAGGCGTCTTCGGTGCTCATGGGGTTGTTGAGCGTGAAGTTGACGTCCCAGTACTCGCGCGGTTGGCCCACGGCTTCACCGCGCCGTATGGCCAGCATGTGGCCCGGCGACAGCTTCTTGGCCTGGCGGAAAATGGTGCGCGGCTCGGCCACATAGCCCAGCGCAAAGTATTCTTCGATCGCAAGCGGGTCGATGTCGCGCTCGAGGCCACCGCCCTGAGCGTTGTAGGCCATGAGGGACTTCAACTCGCTGCCGAAGAGCAGCGTGCCATCGTCCAATACCGCGTAGTACATCGGCTTGACGCCCAGTCGGTCGCGAGCCATGAAAAAGGTTCGCCGGTTGCGATCCCACAGCGCAAAGGCAAACATGCCGCGAAATCGCTGAACACATTGGTCGCCCCACTCCTCCCACGCATGCACGATGCACTCGGTGTCGCTCTTGGTGTGGAAGGTGTGGCCCAGCGCCTGCAATTCAGGGATCAGATCCTGGTAGTTGTAGATCTCGCCGTTGAAGACCACGACGACCGAGCCGTCCTCGTTGAATAGCGGCTGCTGGCCAGTGGCGACATCGATGATCGAGAGACGGCGGTGACCGAAACCGACGCCGGGCTCGATGTGCAGGCTGCCCTCGTCGGGGCCGCGGTGGTGCTGCGAGTCGTTCATGCGCTGCAGCACGGCCAACTCCACCGGGCGTGTGCCACGGGTATCGAAGATGCCGGTAATTCCACACATGACCGAATCACTCCCTGCCGTTGCAAGGCAGCAGTTGCTCGTAAACAGCCTGATAGGCCTGCACCATGACTGGGAGGCTGAATTGCCGTTCCGCAACCACACGACCCTTGCGGCCCATGGCCGCGGCACCCGCGCCGTCCTGCGCCAGTCTCACAATGCCGTTCGCCAGCGCCGCCGGATCGTTCGGCGGGACCACGAGCCCGGTGCTGCCGTCCTGCACGAGTTCGGCATTCGCGCCAACCCGCGTGGCCAGCACCGGCAGACCACTGGCCATGGCCTCCAGGATCGTATTCGAGATGCCTTCGGCCAGCGAAGGCAGCGCAAAACAATCGAGGCTCCGCATGACATCCGGCACATCGGCCCTTTCGCCCGGCAGCCAGGCCAGATCAGCCATGCCGGCGGCCTGAAGAATCGCCTCGCATGATGCCCGCAGGGGTCCGTCGCCCACCAGCACCAGCCGCACGCGCTCTCGCAAGGTCGGCTGCAGTTGCACGGCCTGTACGAATGCCTGCGCCAGCAGCGGTTGCGCCTTCACGGTGCGCATGCGCCCGACGGTGCCTATGAGCCACAGCGCAGGATCGTTGAAGGGGCTGCCGGCAAGCGCTTGCCGCCGAACCGCAGGCGCGAATCGTGTGGTGTCGACGCCGTTGTAGATCGAGTGGAGCCGGTCAGCCGGCACCCCCACCTTGTCGCGCGTGTAGCTTGCGAGATCCTGTCCCAGGGCGATCTGCCGCTGCGTGAACGGCCGGTAGGCGCGGCGCATCAGCATGTGCCGTCGGCTTGTGCCGTCCACATCCTCGACGTCCCGCCCATGCTCGCCGTGCACTCGCCCTGGCACGCCAGCCAGCCAGGCCGCCAGTTGTGCCTCCAGCGCCGCGAGGTTGCGCGTGTGCACGATGTCCGGGCGCAGCCGGCGAAACAGCCGCCAGAGTTTCGGGACCTGCCAGATGCCCTGTCCGGGTGGTTTGTGCAAGCTGATCAGCCTCACGTCCAGAGGCTCCAGACGCCGTGCGAAAGTAGGGTCGATGTCGGTCAGTGAAACCACCGCATGACGCCAGCAGCGGCGATCCATGTGGTTGATCAGGTTCACTACGCCGTTCTCGAGTCCGCCCACCGCGAAGCGGTAGACAACATGCACGATCAATCGCCTGGCGTCGGTGTCGACGGCCGCGCTAAGCGTCAGAGGCGCCACACCCGGTAGCCCGCGACACTGAGCGCCCTTTCGTCGAACGCCGCCTTGACATCGATGAACGCTCCCCCTTTGACCAGCTTTCGGCACAGGTCCTCATTGCCGAGCTCGCCGAACTCACGATGCGACACCGCCGCCACCAGCGCATCGGCACGGGGTAGCTCATCCCATGGCAACAGACGCACACCGTACTCGTGCATGGCTTCCTCGGGATCGGCCTGTGGGTCGGTCACGAAGACCTCCACGCCATAGCTCTGCAACTCGTGGATGATGTCGATGACCTTGCTGTTGCGCAGGTCGCCGCAGTTTTCCTTGAAGGTCAGGCCGAGCACGTTGACCCTTGCGCCCTTGATGTAGCTGCCCGAGGCGATCATGTGCTTGATGGTCTGCTCGGCGATGAACTTGCCCATGCTGTCGTTGATGCGCCGGCCCGCCAGGATGACCTGCGGGTGGTAACCCAGCATGTCGGCCTTGTGCGTCAGGTAGTAGGGGTCGACGCCAATGCAATGGCCGCCCACCAAGCCCGGCTTGAACTTCAGGAAGTTCCATTTCGTACCGGCGGCTTCCAACACTTCGGTCGTATCGATACCGATCCTGTCGAAGATGATGGCCAGTTCGTTCATCAGCGCGATGTTGAGGTCGCGCTGAGTGTTCTCGATGACCTTGGCGGCCTCTGCAGCCTTGATGGAACTGGCGCGGTGCACGCCGGGCACGATGATGCGTTCGTAGAGTTTGGCGACCTTGTCCAGCGTCTCGGGGGAGTCACCCGACACCACCTTCAGGATCTTGGTGAGCGTGTGCTCGCGGTCACCCGGGTTGATGCGCTCGGGGCTGTAGCCGACGAAGAAGTCCTGCTTCCACTTCAGTCCAGACTCCTTCTCCAGCACCGGGATGCATACCTCTTCGGTGGCGCCGGGATAGACCGTCGATTCGTAGACCACCGTGGCGCCCTTCTTCATGTGGCGGCCCACGCTGGTCGATGCACCGATCAGCGGCTTGAAGTCAGGAATGTGCGCCTGGTCCACCGGTGTCGGCACGGCGACGATGATCATGTCGGCCTCGGCGAGCATCGCCGCGTCATCGGTGTACACGGCGAGTTTGGCCGCTGACATCTGCGCGTCTTCCAGTTCACGCGACGGGTCAGTGCCGCGTTGGCAGCACTCGACCTTGTTGCGTGAGATGTCAAAACCGATGGTGCGGACCTGTTGGCCGAATTCGACGACAAGCGGCAGGCCCACATAACCGAGGCCGATGACTGCTACGGTACTCATAACGCTCGACTTCCTTTGTTCATACGAGATTCGACTCCACAAGCAGGCGCGGCCAGAAGCGGATCAGCGCACTTGGCGCGCAGCCTCGAGCCTGGCTTCGATGGCGGGCAGGCGCCTCGCAACGAAGTTGTTCAGTCTGGCCGCAGTGACTTGCTTGTCTTCGTCCTGGGTATACAAGCTCACGATGGCGCCGTCGTCGCCCAGACCCGCCAGTCGGCTGAAGACACCGAGCGCCGTTGCCCAGTGGTCGTTGATGGTGAAGCGGCCACCCACCCACAAGACCTGCCGGACGTCGACGCGCTGGCGGTTCCCGGCATGCAGGGCACCGACGCCTATCATCTCGGCCGTGCGCAACGGCACGTCTCGACCCTCGAGCGCCAATGAGCTCTGGCCGCTTGCCACGCGGTTCCATTTCTTGTCGTCAGACCGGACCAGCGCGTTCTCGGAACTGGCGAGCTTGGCGCCATAACCTTGGTGGCGGAAGTAGGCGACGTGAACCGTCACCAGCCCGCCATCGACAATGTAGCTGCGAGTGGCCTGTGCTGCGGCCCCGGGAAACGTGGGATTCAGCAAGGGAGTCTGGCCTTTGGCTTCAGGTGCGTCCGGGAAGTCGGGCAAGGTCAGCGAGACAGTCGACTCTCTTGCCGGGTGCCCTAGCTGCCACGCCGCAGCCGACGGGGCGCTCACCAAAGCCGCCGCCAACAGGGCCACCCCCCAGGTCGCCACCGGCGCTGGTTCGATCTGGCCGGCGTGCAAAGGCGCCGGCACGCCGGCGGCAGCCTCCGGCTCGGACCAGCGGGATCCGATCAGAAACATCAGCAAGATCACCACCCCGAAGAAGACCCAGCCGTAGATGAGATGGTCCACACCGACCGCGATCGTGTTGCCCGAGAGGTGCCCGAGCATCACGATCATGTAGGCACGCAGCCAGTTTGCCAGCACGGGAACGAGCAAGGCCACCACGCAGAAGACCAGCCGCCTCCACAGCGTGCTGTAGTTGAGGTAGGCGAACAGCGTGCCGACCATGAACGAGGCAATGAGGTAGCGAACGCCGCTGCAAGCCTCGACCACGGACCAAGCGCCGGAAGGAATGACGAATTGCAGACCTTCGCGGTACACCGGCACGCCCGACAGCGCTACTGCCGCTACGGTGAAGTCTGCCGTGGCTTCCATCATCAGCGGCAGCAGGAAGTCGCCGATGGGGACCATGAAGAACAAGAAAGCCAGAGGAAACGCGATCAGGCGCGTCACGGCCAGGCCCAAAACGGCCGGAACGGCCAACACGAGCAGTGCCGTGACGCAGAGTTGTGTCACGGCGTTCACGCCGGCCAGGTCGCCGATCAGCCACCCCGACGCGACCAGCGCCATCGGGAGCAGCATCCAGCGCTGCGGGCGCGGCGCGAAGCGCCGAAGTTCCTCGCGCCGACGCCATACCAGCCAGAGCACGATCGGCGGCACCAGAACGGCGTGCGCAAAGGTGTCCGACCGCATCCAGATGCCGTACATGGCGGCGAAGGTGTCGCGGTACAGCAGCAGAATGGCGACGAAGAGCAGGCCCAGGGCGGCCAGCGCATGGCGCCACGGCGTGGCCCCTGCCGTCGGAGCGTTCAGCACGGCGCTCATGCCACAGCCAAGTTGCAGGCGGGCGCCAGATGTCGATCGAGTGCCGACATGTGGGCCGACCAGCTGTAGTTCTTCAGCACGCGTCGACGTCCGGCCTGCCCTACGGCATCGGCAAGCGCCGGGTCGGCCAGCAGTTCTTCGACGCACCGCACGTAGTCCGCCGGGTCGCTGGCCGAACGGATCTCGGTCCCGGGTTGCGCGTCGATGGCGTCCACGCAGGGCGCGGCCGCCACCACGGGCCTGGCCATCGCCATCGCTTCGAGGATCTTGTTCTGTATGCCCCGCGCCAGGCGCAGCGGTGCGACCACGACGCCGGCATGCTGCAGGTAGGGCCGCACATCGGGCACGGTGCCGGTGACGACGACGCTGGCGGACGCCAGGGCCCGCACCGCGGCACTGGGTGCCCGGCCGACGATGTGGAAGCGCAGATTCGGCCGGCTGCGCCTCAAGGTCGGCATGACTTCCTGCGCGAACCAGGTCACCGCGTCGACGTTGGGCCAGTAGTCCATGGCGCCGGTGAACACGATGGCCCACTCGCCAGGCGCAAAGGGGGAAGCCCGGCCCGAAGCCGGGGAAAAGTACTGCGCATCGACCCCGTTGCTCATGGGCTCCACGCCGCCGGCGCACTCGGGCGCCATGTCCAGGAAAAGCCGGGTCTCCTTGTCAGTGCAGAAGAAGCTGCGCCGCGAGGTCTTGGCGACTGCGCGCTCGTAGGCCAGCAGGCGAGCGCCTTCGCGACGGTACAGCCACGACATGGGCCAGCGATGCTGGTCGGCGTAGGCCGTCCACTTTGCGGAATCGACATCGACGAAATCGACCAACACAGGCAGCCCCTTGACATCTTCGGCGTACTGGGCCATGGAGGACGAGAACACCACCACGGCGTCGATGCGCTCGCGCGCCAGGATGCCAGCAACCCAACGACGGAGACCGGCGTTTCGGTAGTAGAGCAGAGTGAGCGCTTCACCCGTCACCAGGGCCATCAGGCTAGTCAGGCGGGCGCGCGTGGGATGCAGTTCGGACACATGCAGGCCGGCACACATGGCCCGCAGCGCATCGACGTGCACGGCGTCCGCCTCGTCGTCGATGAAGGTCCCCACGAACACGCGGTGCTTGGTGGTCAGGTGCTGCAGCAGGTGGAACGACCGCACCTTGTCGCCTTTGTTGGGCGGATAAGGCATGCGGTGCACGAGATAGAGCAGGTTCGCCATCACGCCATCAGCCCAGGCTTCGCACCACGAACGGCCCCAGCCAGTTCGCGAACCCCAACGGCAGCCGCCGCCAGGTCTCGATCATCAGCCTGTACTTGGCGTTCGTCGGGTTGTTCTGCGGCACGGCGTCGCGCTTGAGCAGCCGGTACTCGTAGTGCAGCGGCATCGGCTCGAAACCCCAGTTCTTCTTGAACGCGAAGGGGCCGGTGCCGAGCTTGCTGCGGCCGTAGTCGAAGGTCTTCAGGCCGCGTACGCACGAGCGTCGCATCAGTTCCCAGTACTTGAAGTCGTTGGCGGCCAGGTCGCGCGCGGCCTCGTCGTCGCCGGCGTAGTAGGGCAGCACTTCATCGCGGAAGTAAAAGCTCAGCACGCTGGACAGCGGCTTGCCGTCGGGCGCCGTGACGGTGAGCACCTCGCAGTCGTCACCGAAGTGCTGCTGCAAGGCCTCGAAGTAGCGCTTGGGCAGCGCTGGCGTGCCGTGGCGATGCACGTTGTCGGCGTAGAGCGCAAAAAATCGGCCGACGTGGCTGTCGATCTCGCTCTTCAGCCCGTTCTTGATGCCCTTGCGCACCATCGCGCGTTGCTTGCGCGGGATGGCCAGCAGGTTGGCGTCCTCGTCGGGCAGGATGGCCTTGCGGAAGGTGGCGTAGACCTCCTGCCGCGGCCAGCCTTCGTGCTGACGCCGCAACTGCCGCAGTTCCAGGTGATCGACACCCAGTTCGCGCGCCAGGCGTTCGGCTTCCCGCTCCAGCGCCACGGCGCTGGTCTCGTCGTCGGCCGCCACACCGCCATACACCGCGAAAGGCAGGCTGGTCAGCGACTTGCCGAAGAGCATGCTCTTCACGTGCGCCAGCGGCAGCACGCCGGTGATGCGGCCGGACTGCGTCGCGTACAGGAAGTGGGTGTCGTGGTGGAACACCTCGCGCATCAGCCTCTGCCACTCGCTGCGGTGGAAGAAGGTGGCTTGCGTGCAGGCCATGACGAACGCGTCCCACAGCGCCGCGCCGCGGGCG
>PNKD01000010.1 GCA_013822265.1 Leptothrix sp. (in: b-proteobacteria) | reverse complement strand
CTGCCAACCGGCAGGCCCTTGACGACGTTGCTGACGATGCCATCCTGAAAAAACGTGAACCTGCCGTGGAGCGGGAGACGGGAATCGAACCCGTGCCATTAGCTTGGAAGGCTAAGGTTCTGCCATTGAACTACTCCCGCCCGGAACCTTCCCGAAACTCCGTGGAGTCAAGCTGGCCACCGAGTTCGGGCCCCGCCGCGGCGTACGACGGGAAGTCTCTGGTGGAGGAGGCTGGATTCGAACCAGCGTAGGCGTAAGCCAACAGATTTACAGTCTGCCCCCTTTAGCCACTCGGGCACCCCTCCGGAGAGCCTGTGACTATACCACGGCCGCAGGTCACGGCAGCTGCCAGTCCACCGCAGGCCGACCCGCCTGCTGGAGAAATCCATTCGCGCGGCCGAAGTGGCCGCAGCCGATGAAGGGCACGGGCGGGCGCAGGGCCGACAACGGCGACGGATGGTTGCTCAGCAACAGCTCGTGGCGCGCGCCCGGCGGCGCCAGCAGGTGCGCCTTGGCCTGCGCATGGGCGCCCCAGAGCATGCAGGCCTTGGGGGCGGTGTCGTCCGCCACGGCGACGCATATCGCGTCAGTAAGCGTTTGCCAACCCCACTTGGCATGGCTGGCAGGCTGACCGTCTTCGACCGTCAGGGTGGCGTTCAGCAGCAGCACGCCCTGCCGCGCCCAGGGCAGCAGCGAGCCCGTGGTCGGCCAAGCCAGGCCGAGGTCGCGCTGCAGTTCCTTGAAGATGTTGCGCAGGCTGGGCGGCGGCCTTTGGCCGGCCGGCACCGAGAACGCCAGGCCCTCGGCCTGACCCGACCCGTGGTAGGGGTCTTGCCCGAGGATGAGCACGCGCACCTGCGACAGCGGCGTCAGCGCCAGCGCGCGGAAGACCTGCGCCGGGTAGACGGCCGTCCCGCCCGCCACACGCTCGTCGACCGCCGAGACCAGCGCCTGGCCGGCCGCGCTGGCGCGCCAGCGCCGCAGCAGCGGCTGCCAGTCGCCGAAGTCGGCCGACAGCAGTTCGTCGAGCGGACGTTCGAGCCGGTTCAATCGAAGAGGGAGGCCAGCGCCGCGCCGGGATCGGGCGCACGCATGAAGGCCTCGCCGACGAGAAAGGCATGTACGCCCGCCGCACGCATGCGCTGCACGTCGGCGGCGCCGAGGATGCCCGACTCGGTGACCAGCACGCGCCCGGCCGGCACCCGCGGCAGCAGGCCCAGCGTGGTGTCCAGCGTGACCTCGAATGTGCGCAGGTTGCGGTTGTTGATGCCGACCAGAGGTGTGTTCAGCCGCAAGGCGCGGTCGAGTTCGGCGCCGTCGTGCACCTCCACCAGCACCGCCATGCCCAGCGCGTGGGCCGCGGCTTCGAGTTCGGCCATCTGCATGTCGGACAGGCAGGCGGCGATGAGCAGGACGCAGTCGGCGCCCAGTGCGCGGGCTTCGACGACCTGGTACTCGTCGATCATGAAATCCTTGCGCAGCACCGGCAGCGCGCAGGCGGCGCGCGCCTGCTGCAGATAGGCCGCGCTGCCCTGGAAGAAGCGCTCGTCGGTGAGCACGCTCAGGCAGCCGGCGCCGTGGCGTTCGTAGCTGGCGGCGATGTCGGCCGGCACGAAGTGCTCGCGCAGCACGCCCTTGCTGGGGCTGGCCTTCTTGACCTCGGCGATGACGGCGGCACGGCCCGCGACGATGCGGGCTCGCAGAGCGCCGACGAAGTCGCGCTGGTCGTGCCGCGCCAGGGCTTCGTCGCGCCAGCTGGCCAGGCTGCGCGCCGCGCGCGCCGCGGTCAACTCCTCGCGCTTGACGGCGACGATGCGGTCGAGGATGTCGCGGCTCACTGGACGATCCTCCGCGCTGCGCGCTCCGGGATGAGCGCCTGAGGGCGGCCCGGCGTCATGCGCCCTTGAGCCTGTTGCTGACGGCCACGAACTGGCTCAGCTTGGCCGCCGCCTTGCCCGAGGCCACGGCCTCGCGGGCGCGCTTGACGCCGTCGGCCACCGAGGCCGCGACGCCGGCGCAATACAGCGCCGCGCCAGCGTTGAGCAGCACGACGTCGCGGATCGGGCCGTCCTCGTTGGCCAGCGCGCGCCGTATGCACTGCACCGACTCGTCCTTGTTGGCCACCTTCAGCACGCGCGAGTCGTAGACCGGCAGCCCGAAGTCGCTGGGATGGATGACGTGCTCGCGCAGTTCGCCGTCCTTGAGCTCTCCCACCGCGGTTTCACCCGACAGCGAGATCTCGTCCATGCCGTTCATGCCGTGCACCACCATCACGTGCTCGCTGCCCAGGCGCTGCAGCACGCGCACCAGGATGCCCACGAGGTCGGGGTGGAAGACGCCGAGCAGCTGGTTGGGCGCACCAGCCGGGTTGGTCAGCGGGCCCAGGATGTTGAAGATCGTGCGCACGCCCAGTTCTCGGCGCACCGGCGCGGCGTGTTTCATGGCCGCGTGGTGGTTGGGGGCGAACATGTAGGCCACGCCGGTCTCTTCCAGGCAGGCGGCCACCTGATCGGGCGTGAGGTTGATGTGCGCGCCCAGCGCCTCCATCACGTCGGCCGAGCCCGAGGTCGACGACACCGCGCGCCCGGCGTGCTTGGCCACGCGCGCGCCGGCAGCGGCGGCCACGAAGACCGAGGCCGTGCTGATGTTGAAGGTGTGCGAGGCGTCGCCGCCGGTGCCCACGATGTCGACGAGGTGCGTGCGGTCGGCCACCGGCACGGGCGTGGCGAACTCGCGCATCACCTGCGCCGCGGCGGCGATCTCGCCCACCGTTTCCTTCTTCACGCGCAAGGCGATGGCAAAGGCCGCGATCATCACCGGGCTCATCTCGCCGCTCATGATGCGGCGCATCAGCACCAGCATCTCGTCGTGGAAGATCTCGCGGTGCTCGATGATGCGCGTCAGCGCCTCGGCGTCGGTGATGGGCGTGGGCATGGGGCTCTCTCGCTTCAGAGGGTCTGGCGCAGCACGGCGACGGCGCGCGCGATGTCGTCGGCCGAGATGTCCAGGTGGGTGACGAAACGCAGCCGGTACAGCCCCGTGCACAGCACGCCGGCCGCCCGCAGGCGCTCGACCACGCCCGCGGCCTTCTCGGGCGCGAGGTCGATGAAGACGATGTTGGTCTGCGGCGCCTGCACCGTCACGCCGGGCAGTCCCTGCAGGCCCTCGGCCAGGGTGCGCGCGTGGGCGTGATCTTCGGCCAGGCGATCGACGTGGTGGTCCAGCGCATGCAGGGCGCCGGCCGCCAGCACGCCGGCCTGGCGCATGCCGCCGCCCAGCATCTTGCGCACGCGGTGGGCGCGGGCGATGAGAGCGCGCGACCCCACCAGTGCCGAGCCCGCCGGCGCGCCCAGCCCCTTGCTGAAGCAGACCGAGACGCTGTCGAAGGGCCGTGCAATGTCGGCCACCGGCACGCCGCTGGCGACGGCGGCGTTGAACACGCGGGCGCCGTCCAGGTGCGTGGCCAGGCCTCTGCGCCGCGCCAGTGCCGTGGCCTCTTCGATGTAGGGCAGCGGCAGGACCTGCCCGCCCCAGGTGTTCTCGAGCGCCAGCAGCCGTGTGCGCGCGAAGTGCGCGTCGTCGGGCTTGATGTGGGCGTCGATGTCGGCCAGCAGGATGGAGCCGTCGGGCTGCTGCGGCAAGGGCTGCGGCTGGATGCTGCCCAGCACCGCCGCACCGCCGCCCTCCCAGCGGTAGGTGTGGGCCATCTGGCCGACGAGGAATTCGTCGCCGCGCTGGCAATGCGCCATCAGCCCGCACAGGTTGCTCTGCGTGCCGGTGGGCGTGAACAGCGCCGCCTCCTTGCCCAGCAGCGCCGCGATGCGTGCCTGCAGCGCGTTGACTGTCGGGTCGTCGCCGAAGACGTCGTCGCCGACCTCGGCCGCGGCCATCACCGCGCGCATCGCCGCAGTGGGCTGCGTGACGGTGTCGCTGCGCAGGTCGACGGGCTTCATGCGTGCACCTGTTCGAGGAAGTTCCTCAACATCGCGTGGCCATGTTCGCTGAGGATGGACTCGGGGTGGAACTGCACGCCCTCCATCGGCACGCCGCGGTGGCGCAGGCCCATGATCTCCCCGTCTTCGCTGGTGGCGGTGACGATCAGCTCAGGCGGCAGCGAGGCGCGCTCCACGGCCAGCGAGTGGTAGCGCACGACGCTGAACTGCCTGGGCAGGCCGTGGAACACACCCTGCTGGTCGGTGGTGATGGTGCTGGCCTTGCCGTGCATCTGCACCTGCGCGCGCACCACCTTGCCGCCCAGCGCCGCGCCCATCGCCTGGTGGCCCAGGCACACGCCCAGCAGCGGCAGCCGGCCCGCGAAGTGGCGTATCGCCTCGACGCAGATGCCGGCTTCGGCCGGGCTGCAGGGGCCGGGCGAGATCACCAGCCGTTCGGGCTTCAGCGCCGCCATGCCGGCGACCGTGATCTCGTCGTTGCGGAAGACACGCACGTCCTGCCCCAGTTCGCCGAAGTACTGCACCAGGTTGAAGGTGAAGCTGTCGTAGTTGTCGATCATCAGCAGCATGGTCAGCCCTCCCGCCGGGCTGCCCCACGGGAGGCCAACGCCCCCTTGGGGGGCAGCGAACGAAGTGAGATCGGGGGCATCAGAACCCCTCCTCGACCAACTCGGCCGCGCGGATCAGCGCGCGCGCCTTGTGCTCGGTCTCGCGCCACTCCATCTCGGGCACGCTGTCGGCCACCACGCCGGCCGCGGCCTGCACGTACAGCGTCTGGTCCTTGATGATGCCGGTGCGGATGGCGATGGCCACGTCCATGTCGCCGGCGAAGCTCAGGTAACCGCAGGCGCCGCCGTAGATGCCGCGCTTGACGGGCTCGAGCTCGTCGATGATCTCCATGGCACGGATCTTGGGTGCGCCGCTCAGCGTACCGGCCGGGAAGGTGGCCTTCAACACGTCGAGGTTGCCGATGCCGTCCTTCAGCACGCCCTCGACGTTGCTGACGATGTGCATGACGTGCGAGTAGCGCTCGACGGCAAAGGCCTCGGTGACCTTGACGCTGCCTATCTTGGCGATGCGGCCGATGTCGTTGCGCGCCAGGTCGATGAGCATCAGGTGCTCGGCGCGCTCCTTCGGGTCGGCCTGCAGTTCGTCGGCCAGCGCCGCGTCCTGCTCGGGCGTGGCGCCGCGCGGGCGCGTGCCGGCCAGCGGGCGGATGGTGACCTTGGCGCCGGCGGGCGTGTGCTCTTGGCGCACCAGGATCTCGGGGCTGGCGCCGACGATCTGGAAGTCGCCCATGTCGTAGTAGTACATGTAGGGCGAGGGATTCAGCGAACGCAGCGCGCGGTACAGCGACAGCGGACTGCCGGTGTAGCGCTTCTTCAGCCGCTGGCCTATCACCACCTGCATGCAATCGCCGGCGGCGATGTAGTCCTTGCAGCGCAGCACCGCGGCCTCCAGCGCCTCGCGCGGGTTGTCGCGTTCGACCGGCTGCGCCGGCCCGCGCCCGACGGCCGGCGCGCTGACGCTGGTGCGCAGCCGGTCGGCCAGATCCGCCAGGCGACTCTGGGCGGTGAAGTAGGCCTCGGCCTGGCCGGGATCGGCGTAGACGATGAGGTACAGCCGCCCCGAGAGGTTGTCGATGACGGCCAGTTCCTCGCACTGCAGCAGCAGGATGTCGGGCGTGCCCAGGCCGCCCTCCTTCCAGGTCTGCGCCAGCCGCGGCTCGATGTAGCGCACGGCGTCGTAGCCGAAGTAGCCGGCCAGGCCGCCGCAAAAGCGCGGCATCCCGGGCTGCAACGCAACCTTGAAGCGCTGCTGGTAGGCGGCGATGAAGTCCAGCGGGTTGCCGGTATCGGTCTCGACGACGCGGCCCTCGGTCACGACTTCGGTCTTGAAGCCGCTGGCGCGCAGCAGCGTCTTCGCGGGCAGGCCGATGAACGAGTAGCGACCGAAACGTTCGCCGCCGACCACGCTTTCGAGCAGAAAGCTGCGCGGCGCGCCGCCGGCCAGCTTGAGGTACAGCGACAGCGGCGTCTCGAGGTCGGCGAAGGCTTCGGCGATCAGCGGGATGCGGTTGTAGCCCGCGCTGGCCAGGCTCTTGAATTCGTCTTCTGTGATCACTTCTCGCACCTGTTCACGCAGAGGCCGCGGGCCTGCTCGGCAGGCGGCGCGCGGCGGTGTTCGGGGGACGGGCCGGCTAGGCCAAAGACGTGCGGCTGGCCGCACGCGCGGTCAGCCCGGAATGCGCGAGCGGCGCCAAGGCCAGGCTCCCTGGTCGCAAAGACCGGGGCCGCGCGGGGCGCAGCAGGGAGCGTGAGTGACGGTCGACATCGGACGCTCAGTTTAACAGCCCGTCCGGGAGACCAAGTCGCTCGTGGCAGACTGCGGCCTCCGCTGCCATGGCGACTGCCCCGCGACGCAACATGAACCGACCGAACGCCCTGTTCGCCCCCCTGCTGTGCTGCCTGCTGGTGTTCCCGGCCGGCGGATTGGCGCAGGCCCAGACCCCGAACCCGAACCCGACCCAGACCCAGACTCAGACCGCGCCCGCTTCGGTGGCGGTGTCGGGGGTGACCTACCCACTGGGTCTGGCGGTGGCGGGCAGCGCGCTGCAACTCAACGGCGCGGGCACGCGCTACAAGTTCATCATCAAGGTCTACACGGCCGGGCTGTACCTGACGGGAAAGGCCGCGACGACCGAGGCCATCGCGGCCATGCCCGGGCCCAAGCGGCTGCACGTGGTGATGCTGCGCGAGATCGACGCCAACGAGCTCGGCAAGCTCTTCACGCGCGGCATGCAGGACAACGCCCCGCGCGAATCGTTCAGCAAGTCCATCCCGGGCACGCTGCGCATGGCCGAGATCTTCTCCGGCCGCAAAAAGCTGGTGGCCGGCGACAGTTTCTCGGTCGACTGGGTGCCCGGTGTCGGCACGGCCGTGCTCGTCAACGGGCAGGCGCAGGGTGCGCCGATCAAGGAGCCCGAGTTCTTCGACGCCCTGATGAGCATCTGGCTCGGTCCGCGGCCGGCCGACGACCAGCTGAAGGCAGCGCTGCTGGGCGAAGCCGCCCGCGCGCCCGGCAGCCGCGGTCAGCGCTGACGCGCGCCAGGCCGCGGCCCCGGCTCGCCCGCGGATCAGGCCGCGCTCAGCAGGGCCGGCAGTTCGTCGATGCGGCCGATGATGGCGTCGGGCGAGGCGCTGGCCACGGGTTCGCCGTGGTTGTAGCCGTAGTTCACCAGCGCCACCGGGCAGCCGGCGGCGCGCGCCGCGGCGGCGTCGTTGCTCGAGTCGCCCACCATCAGCGTGTTTGCCGGCGCTGCGCCCAGCGCCTCGCAGGCCTTCAGCAGCGGCATAGGGTGCGGCTTCTTGTGCGCGAACGCGTCGCCGCCGAAGGCGTGCTCGAAGTAGCCCGACAGGCCCTTGAGCGCCAGCAGCGGCCGCGCGAACGAGTTCGGCTTGTTGGTGATGCAGGCCAGCCGCAGGCCGCGCGCGCGCAGCGCCTGCAGGCCCTCGTGCACGCCGGGATAGACCTCGGACTGCTGGCCGTTGATGGCGATGTAGTGGTGCTGGTAGCGCGCCCAGGCCTCGTCGTAGAGCGCGGCCGGCGCGCCGATTTCCTCCAGCGTGCGCGTGAGCAGGTACTCGCTGCCCTTGCCCACCGTGCGCGCGATGAAGGCGCGGCTCACCGGCGGCCGCCCCAGGTCGGCCATGGCCCGCGCCAGCGCGACCTCGAAGTCGCCGACGGTGTCGACCATGGTGCCGTCGAGATCGACGATGGCGGCTTCGAAACGGGTGGGCGGCAAGGGCATGACGTGCGGGGTCGGGTTGATCAAGGGCGGGCGGATTGTGCCGTTCCCGGCGCCAGCTTGGCGCCGCCATGCCGTGCCAACCATGCCGCGAACTCGACATACCAGCGCCGCGAGTTCTGCGGCTTGAGGATCCAGTGGTTCTCGTCCGGGAACCACAGCAAGCGGGCATCGACGGCGCGCGCCTTCAGCGTGTTGTAGTAGGCCAGCCCATTGCAGTCGGGCACGCGGAAGTCCTGCGCGCCGTGCGTCACCAGCGTCGGCGTGTCCATGTGCGCGGCGCGTGCATGCGGGCTCTGCGCCAGCACGGCCGCCATGTCTTCCCAGTACCTGGCGCGCAGGTCCTTGGGCCGTGTGGGGTAGCTGTCGGCGCTGAAGGTCGCGATGCGGTCGAAGACCCCGGCATGGCAGACGTAGGCCCGGTAGCGGCCCGGCGCGACGTGGCCGTTCATCCACGCCACCAGAAAACCGCCGTAGCTGCCGCCGGTGGCGAAGACGCGCTTCGCGTCGGCCCAGCGCTGCTGCAGCAGCCAGTCGGTCGCGGCCTCGAGATCCTGCAGCTCGAGCGCGCCCTGGCGCCCGATCAGGCTGTCGCGGAAGGCGGCGCCGAAGCCGCTGCTGCCGTGGTAGTTGAGCTGGGCGATGACGTGGCCGGCAGCGGCAAACACATGCGCGTTCCAGCGCCAGCTGAAGGTGTCGCCCGCCGCGGCGAAGGGCCCGCCGTGGATGACGTGGGTGACCGGGTGCTTGTTCTTCGCGTCGAAGCCGGGCGGGAAGACGAGCCACATCTGCACCGGCTCGCCGCCGGCGCCGGCCAGCACCACCTCGCGGGTCTCGCCAAAGACCACGCCGGCGAGCAGGCCGTCGTTGAAACGCTCCAGCCGCCGCGGCGCGCCCGCCTCGGCCGAGGCGAGGTCGCGGGCCAGCAGGTGCGCCGGATGGGTGGCGCTGTCGGCCAGCACCGCCAGCGTGTCGCCGGCCACGTCGAAACCCTGCACCCAGCCGCCCTCGTGCACCGCGCGCACCTCGTCGTCGGCGAAGCGATAGCACCACAGGTGGCAGCGGCCGCGGTCTTCGGCGGCCGCGTAGAGGGCGTGGCCGTCGGCGGCCCAGCGCAGGGGCGTGTTCACCGAACGGTCCCAGTGCGCCGCCAGCAGTTGCCAGCCGGCCCCCGGCGCCAACACGGCCAGCTGCGTCGGCGCAGTGTGGCGCAGCCCGACGTTCGCCGCCGTCATCGCGATGCGCCGGCCGTCGGGGCTGTAGCGCGGTGCGCCGAAATCCCAGGCCACGTCGTCGGCCAGCGCGCGAATGCGCCGCGTGCGCAGGTCGATCTCGGCCAGAGCCAGGCGGTTGCCCTGCAGCGGCTCGGCCGCCGGGTCGTGCACGAAGGCCACACGCTGGCCGTCGGGGTGCACGTCGTAGACCTCGTTGCCGGCGGCATCGCGCGGCAGCTCCCACTTCGTGCCCTCGAAGAGGTCGGTGACGCGCCCGCTGCCCAGGTCCAGCAGCAGCAGGTGCAGCACGCGCCCCATGGGCACGTTGTGATCGAAGTGGCGGTAGTAGGCCTCGCTGGTGGCGTAGCCGCTTTCCTTGCGCTCGTCCCACGCCTTGTGCGCCTTGTTCTGCGCTGCCGCACCCTCGAGCCCAGGCCAGACCCAGGCCGCGAAGACCACGCGCCGCCCGTCGGGCAGCCACTTGAAGGAGTCGATGCCGGGCGCGAAGTCGCCGTGGCGCACGGCCTCGCCGCCCTGCACGGCGATGGTGTAGAGCTGGGGCGTGGCGTCCTTGCGGCCCTGCTGCTCGCGCTTGGCGACGAAGGCCACTCGCTCACCTCGCGGCGACCAGGCGGCCTGGCCGTCCTTGTCGCCGCAGGCCGTCAGCTGGCGCGGCGCGGCGCTATCGGTGGGCAGCAGCCAGAGCTGGCTGGTCGACCGGTTGAGCACCATGTCGGGCGTCGTCACCGTGCACACGGCCTGCCGGCCGTCGGGTGACAGCGCCAGGCCGCCCAGGCGCTGCAGTTGCCACAGGGTGTCGGCGTTCAGCGGGCGGGGTGGGTGCTTCCTGGCAGGTTTCACGCCGCGAGTGTCGCCCGGGATCGCGGGCGGCACGGCACGCCAGCGGCAATGCCCCTCAGCTGCGGGTGTCGGGCGCCCGTGGCCCGTCGGCCAGACCCGGCGACTGCACCATCTGCAGCGCACCGCTGGCGCGCCACTCGCGCAGCGGCCCGGCCGCCGCCGCACGCAGCGCCTCGGCCGATGCGGCCTGCGCCGAGACCAGGCCCAGCCAGCCGTTGCGGCCGCTGCGCTTGACGGTGTAGGGCGCCGCGTCGGCAAGGTCGATGACGGCCGCCCAGTCGAGCGCCGCAGGCAGCTCGGGCGCCGGCGGAAAGGCCGCGAAGCCCACCGAGCAGCTTCGGTGCAGCGTGCTGCCGTCGTCGAGCACGAAGGGCGTGGCGGCGACGACAGCACGCGCGCGCTCGGCCAGTTCGGCGGCGCGGTGGCGCGAGGTGGCGCGGGCGACGATCAGGAACTCCTCGCCGCCCCAGCGCACGATGTGGTCGCCGTTGCGAAAGGCCTGCTCCAGCCGCCAGCGCATCTGCACCAGCACGGCGTCGCCGCCGGCATGGCCGTGCTGGTCGTTGACCTGCTTGAAGTGGTCGATGTCGATGAGGAAGAAGACGAGGTCCGCGCCCTCGGGCGGCGGGCCGCCGACACGTCGATGCTGCTCGTGGCGGCGCGTCGCCAGCGCCACGTCAGCCTCGATGTTCTGCGCCAGGTAGCGGCGGTTGTGCAGGCCGGTCAGCGGGTCGGTGAGGCTCGAGGCCTCCAGCGCCTTGGACTTCTCCCGCAGTTGCAGCGACAGCACCTCCAGCGCGGCCGTGCGCTCGCGCACGCGGCGCTCGAGCACGCCCTGCTGTCGCCGCAGCATGCCGGTGCGCAGCTGCACCACGGCCAGCAGCAGCGCCGCCACCGCGGCCACGCCCAGCGCCACCGCCCACCAGGTCTGCCACCAGGCCGGCAGCACCTTGACGGCGATGCTGATCTCGCGCGGGCTCCACACGCCAGGCCGGTTGCTGCCCTGCACCTGCAGCGTATACGTGCCGGGCGGCAGGTTGCCGTAGCTGGCGACGCGGAAGTCGGCACCGGTCTCCGTCCAGGCGGTATCGAACCCCTGCAGCCGGTAGCGGTAGCGGTAGCGATCGGACTGCCCGAAATCCAGCGCCGCGAACTCGACGCTGAAGCGGCGCCGCTCGGGCGACAAGGTCAGGCCCTTGGCCAGCACGCCGACCGGCACGCGCTCGCCCTCGATGCGCAGCTCCGACACCACCACCGGTGGCAGGTAGCTCCAGGGCTTGAAGCGATCGGGCTCGACCACCAGCAGCCCGGCGCTGCCGCCGAACAGCAGCCGGCCATCGGCCGGGCGCAGGTAGGACCGGAACCAGCCCGTGCCGATGTCGGCATCGTCGGCCGAAGTGATCTCGTGGCGGCTGCCCTCGCGTGGGTCGAAGACCAGCTGGTGGGTCCAGATGCGCCCCTGCGCGTCGTCGAGCAGGTTCGCGCCGACGCTGCGCTGCGCCGGCTCGCCGGCCGCCGCGACACCGGCAAACCGGGCCTCGCGGCCGTTCCAGGCGGTCATGCGGTACAGGCCGGCGCCGGTGTCCACCCAGAGCACCTGCTGGCGGTCGACCAGCAGGCCCAGCACCAGCGGCTTGCGCAAACCCTGGCCGGCAGGTGAAACCACCGCCTTCAGCTCGACCCGGCCCGGCGCGGCATGGTGCAGGCCGCTGTTGCCGCCCACCCAGATGCCGCCGTCGGCGGCTTGCGCCAGCGCGTTGATGTTGCCGGAGAGCGTCCCGCCGTCGGCCAGCGGCACACGTTCGAAGCCGCCGCGGCCCGGCCCGCGCCGGTAGACACCGTCTTGCGTGGCCACCCACAGCGCGCCGTCGCTCGTGACCAGCATGCGGCGCGCACGCCCCTGGCCGGCGCGGTGCTGGCCGAGCAACCGGCGCGTGGCGCTGAATTCGTAGATGCCGGTGTCGGTGCCGACCCAGACCTGCTCGTCGGGCGTCTGCGCGATGGCCCCGACCAGGCCACCGGCAAAGCCGCGCGCGCCCGGCGCCTCGGGGCGGATGGCGGCAATCAGGCGCAGTTGCGCATCCATCACGGCGATGCCGCGCTGGCCGGTGCCGGCCCAGATCTCGCCGTTGCGCAGCTGCGCCAGGCTGCGCACGTCGGCCGCGGCCAGCACGCCGTCGTCGGCGCCCTCGCCGCGCCGCACCCACAGGCCCGGGCTGGTGCTGTGGCGCTGCAGGCCACCGCCATAGCTGCCGGTCCACATGCCCCCCGAGTTGTCGCGCAACAACGCCACCACGTTGCCGCCACCTATGCCCCAAGGTTTGCGCAAGTCGTGCCGCAGTGGCTTGACGCGACGCCCGTCGGCGGCGCGCAGGTCGATGCCGTCGGTGCGGCCCAGCCACACCTCGTCGTCGCCGAACACGGCCATCGACAGCAGCGTGCTCTCGGCGGTGCCCTCGGCGTCGCGCCCGTGCTCTATCCAGTCGGCCTTCAGGCCTTCGACGTCCAGGCGCAGCAGGTCGCCCTGGCGCGTGCCCACCCACAACCGCCTGTCGGGCGCCTGGCCCAGCATCGACACCGTGCGGCCTGCCAGGCTGTCGGCCGCGCCGGGCTCGGACAGCACGGGCGTGAACTGCGTGCTGCCACGGGCACGTCTTGCCAGGCCGTTCCAGGTGCCGACCCAGAGATCACCGCGGCGGTCGACCCACAGCGATTGCACGCGCTCGTCGGGCAGGCTGCCGGCGGCGCGGCGGTGGGCCGTGAAGCTGCCGGCGCCCGGGGGCCAGGCTGTGCAGGCCGCCCCCGGTGGTGCCCACCCAGAGCACGCCGTCGAGGTCGATCGCGAGTGCGCGCACGGTGCCGTTGCCCAGTGCGCCGGCGCGCGCGGGGTCGGGGCGAAACCGCGTCCAGCGCTGCGTGGCGATGTCCAGGCGGGCCAGGCCCTCGCCCTCCAGGCCGACCCAGAGCACACCGCCCGGCGCCGCCAGCATCGTGCGCACGAAGCTGGCGCCGGACGCCCCACCTTGCGCCTCACCCACGGGTACCGGCCGCAGCTGGTAGCCGTCGTGCCGCACCAGACCGACCGTCGTGCCTGTCCAGATCAGCCCGGTGTCGTCCTGCGCCAGCGCGGTGACGACGCCGTCGTTGATCGACCGCGCGTCGCCGATCTGCGCCAGCCGGGGCTCGGCCAGCGCGTCGCGCCGCGCCCAGGCGCCGCCCGGGCCGACGGCGCAGGCCACGGCCAACAGGAGCCAGAGTTTGGTCATGGCGACGGCACTATAGCCGGCGCAAATGACGTCACCTGACGCCCGCGGCACCCCAGCAACAGCCGCGCGCCGCGGCCTTCACGCCGCAGCGCAGCGCGCCCGTCGCCAGCGTCAGCCGATGCTCTCGACCTGGCGCGATTGCTGGTAGGCCGCGCCGAAACGGTTGGCCAGGAAGTCGGGCAGCGCCACCTGCTCCTGGCGCACGAAGCCGCGCTGCGGCAGGCGGCCCTCGCGGAACAGGTCGACCGCAGCGCAGACGCCCGCCGCAGTAGTGATCTGAATCGCGCTGAGCGGGTGCGCCTCGTTGCGGTCGGCGAAGATCTTGCGCGCGAACACCTCCTGCACGAGATTGCCGCCGCGCTGCCCGCTGACGGTGACGAAGACCAGCACCACGTCCTGCATCGTGCTCGGGATGCTCTTGCGCATGATGGTCTTCAGCGTCTCGGTGTCCTGGTTGAGCTGCAGTTCCTCGAGCAGCATCTTCATCAGCGCCTGGTGGCCGGGATAGCGCACGCTCTTGTAGTCCAGCGTCTGCACCTTGCCGGCCAGCGTCTCGCACAGCGTGCCCAGGCCACCGCTGGTATTGAAGGCCTCGTACTCGGTGCCGTCGAGGCTGAAGTGCTCCAGCCCCTCCAGCGCCAGCACCTCGATGTTCTTGCCGCCGCGGATGGCCTCGCAGGGATGGCAGTACTCGTTGATGAGACCGTCGACGCTCCAGGTGAGGTTGTATTTCAGCGCGTTGGTCGGGAAGGCCGGCAGCGCACCGACGCGCATCTTCACCTCCTGCAGCGAGTCGAAGGTCTGCGCCAGATGGTGCGCGACGATGCCGATGAAACCCGGCGCCAGACCGCACTGCGGCATGAAGGCCGTGGGCGCGCCGTCGGCCAGCGCCTTGATGCTGCGCGTGGCGGCCACGTCTTCGGTGAGGTCGAAGTAGTGGCAGCCGGCCTCGCGCGCCGCGGTGGCCGCCAGCGTGGCCAGGTGGTAGGGCAAGGCGTTGATCACCGCCTGCTGGCCGCGCAAGGCGCCCAGCAGCGCGCCGGCGTCGGCCGTCTCGACGACGCGCGTGCGCACCGGCAGGCCGCGCAAATGCGCCAGCGCCTCGGGGTTGCGGTCGATGACGGTGACGTCGTAGTCACCGCACTCGCCCAGCAGGCGGGCAATGGTCTGGCCGATGTGGCCGGCGCCGAGCAGGGTGGTGCGCATGTCGAGATCCTTCGCCAAGAGTTGAACTGCCGCTCAGTCTAGGCAAAGCGCTCGACAGAAAATAGCATCAATTCGTCGATATGACTTTCGATTCTGTCGATTCGTATCTATGAGAAGTCATAGTGGAGTGCCTCGCCGCCACGAGTCGCCTGCTCAATGCGCCTGCAACTGCGTCTTCAGTTCACGCGCGGCGGCGCGCTTGGCGCGTGTCGTGGCCTTTTCGTAGGCCGTCTCGGCCGCCTGGCGCATCTCGACCGCCCGGGCCAGCGCCTGTTCGTAGCGCTCTATCGTGTAGGTGTTCTCGGTGCCGATGTAGATGGTGCGGCGGCGCGGCTTCTGGCCGAAGCGCGGGATCAGCACCATCAGGCTGCAGTCGCGTGTGCCGCTGTTGGGCCGCGTGCGCACCACCGGCCCGGTGATGCCGGGCGGCAGCCCGCTGCGCTTGTTGGCGCTGGGGCCACGCTGCAGCAGCGAAGGCGCGGGCAGGGAGGCAATGCGCCTGAGCAATTCCTTGGTCGCGAGCTGCAACGATGCCGCGGCGCCGCTGCCGTCGCTGCTGTGGTCGGAAAACAGCTTGGTGCCGCCGTAGCGCAACTGCCAGCCGTGCGTGGCACGGTGGTCTATGCGCTGTATGCCCTGCGGCACATCGAACTGCTCTGCGCTGAAGATGGTGACGTGGCGAACTTTCATGGTGAACCCTCGAAGTGAGTGTGCGGTCCATGACCCTCCCCAGGGTCAGCGAAAGCGCGCGCCGCCGCTGACGGCACGCCCTTGAGGGCACTCTAGGCCGCGCAACATCACCAGCGCCATCCCCTCGAAACGCATCGTTGATATCCGACAATGCAACTCATGTTGCTGGATACGCTGGACCGCCGCCTGATCGCCCTGCTGCAGGCCGACGCCCGCACCAGCACGACCGACCTGGCGCGCCGGCTCGGCGCGGCGCGCACCACGGTGCTGGCACGCCTGACGCGGCTGGAGCGCGAAGGTGTCATCGTCGGCTACACCGTGCGCCTGGGTCAGGAAGAAGGCGACCGCGGCGTCGAGGCCTACGTCGGCATCACCACCGAACCCAAGGCCGGTGCGCTGGTGACGCAGCGCCTGGCGGCGCTGCCCGAGTTGCGCCAGCTGTGCAGCGTGAGCGGCGAGTTCGACTACCTGGCGCTGCTGCGCGCGGAGTCGACGGCGCGGCTGGACCGGCTGCTCGACGAGATCGGCGCCATCGACGGCGTCACGCGCACCACAACCAGCGTCGTGCTGGCACGCCGCGTCGACAGGGTCTGACCGGCGCAGGCACGCGGCTTCAGCGCGCCAGCTCGGTGCGCATGGCGTCGATGACGGCCTTGTAGTCGGGCGTGTTGAAGATGGCGCTGCCGGCGACGAACGTATCGGCGCCGGCATCGGCGACACGCCGAATGTTGTCGACCTTGATGCCGCCGTCGACCTCGAGACGGATGTCGCGGCCTGATCTTGCACGTTCGGCGTCGATCAGCTTGCGCGCCTGCTCGACCTTACGCAGCGCGCTGTCGATGAAGCTCTGACCGCCGAAGCCCGGGTTCACGCTCATGATGAGGATGAGGTCGAGCTTGTCGATGGTCCACTCCAGCACGTCCAGCGGTGCCGCGGGGTTGAACACCAGGCCCGCCTGCTTGCCCTCGGCCTTGATGAGCTGCAGCGTACGGTCGACGTGGGCGCTGGCGTCGGGGTGGAAGCTCACCAGGTCGGCCCCCGCCTTGCAGAAGGCCTGGGCCAGCGCGTCCACCGGCTGCACCATCAGGTGCACGTCGATGGGTGCGCTGCTGTGCTTGCGCAGTGCCTGGCAGACCATGGGCCCGAAGGTCAGGTTGGGCACGTAATGGTTGTCCATGACGTCGAAGTGGATCCAGTCGGCACCGGCGGCGATGACGTTCTTCACCTCGTCGCCCAGGCGGGCGAAGTCGGCCGAGAGGATGCTGGGGGCAATGCGGTAGATGCTCATAGAGCAATTCTAGACAACCGGCGGCGCCCGGAAACCTAGAATGCCGGCGATGGCCAAGCCCGAGTTCACCTGCGAAGTGCGCGTGCAGTACCTGCCCGAGCAGTCGCACCCGCCCGAAGGCCCTTATGCCTTTGCCTACACCGTCAACATCCGCAACACCGGCGCGGTGACGGCCCAGCTGGTGGCGCGCCACTGGGTGGTGACGAATGCCGAAGGCCGGCGCGAAGACGTGCGCGGCCTGGCGGTGGTGGGGCACCAGCCGGTGCTCAAGCCCGGCGAACAGTTCGAGTACACGAGCGGGACGCGCCTGGACACCAGCCACGGCTCCATGCAGGGCACCTTCTTCTGCATGACCGAAGACGCCCACCCCTTCGAGGCCCTGGTGCCGGAGTTCGCACTCGTGTTTCCCGGCGCGCTGCACTGACGGCGCACCGCCGAGCCGCTGCGCGGGTCAGCGCGGTTCGTCGTCGTCGCGCCGGCGGCCCGACAACATCGTCCACCAGACGATGAACAGCAGCAGCCCCAGCGCGGCCAGCGCCTCCAGGATCAACAGCCACATGGTCCGGCCTTCGGCGTCGGCAGCATGGCAGTGCTGAGGCGGTCAGCCCGCGACGACGACGCGGTCGCAGCCGAGCGCCTTGGCGTCTTGCAGGGCGCGCTCGGCGCGCTGCAGCGTCTGGGCCACGGTTTCGCCGGCGTGGTGCTCGGCCAGGCCGGCCGACAGCGTGACACCGACTGCCGCCGCACCGTGCAGGATGCGCAGCGCCGCGATCTTCTGGCTCAGCCGCTCGAGCCCGCCCCGGGCGAGCGCGGCGCGCGTGTCGCTGAGCATGAGCACGAAATCGTCGCCGCCCCAGCGCGCCAGCATGTCCGACAGCCGCACGTGGCGCTGCGCCTCCTGCGCGACGGCGCGCATCACGGCATCGCCGACGGCATAACCATGGGCCTCGTTGACGGGCTTGAAGTCGTCGATGTCGAGCACGGCGAGGCAGAAACTCTGGCCCGAACGCACGCAGCGCTGGTGCTCCTGCGCCATCACCTCCTCCATGTGGCGGCGGTTCAGCAGCCCGGTGAGCTCGTCTCGCGTCGTGTGTTCGCGCAGCCGGGACAGCGCCTGCGCGAGTTCGGCGCGGTGCAGCCGGCCACGCCGGCGCATGCCGCACAGGCGCGCGGCCAGTACCGACACGGCGGGCATCATCGTGGCCACGGCCAGGAAATGCCCGAGCTCGATGGTCCAGGGGTATTCGGCCGGCCGCAACGCCACCATCAGCGCCATCGTGGCGCCGAACAGCAGCACGGCGAAGCCGCTGACCCAGCGCATCTGGCGCGGCGACGCGATGAACATGCCGAACATCAGCACCACCATCACCATCGGGAACACGGCGCCGCGCCCGGCCCCCAGCAGCGTGTAGGCGCCCGCGCCGCTGACCAGCGCAAACAGCATCTGCGGCACCGTCAGCGAAGGGTCGGCGCGGCGCCGCGACCAGCCGCCGCGGATGAGCGCGAAGAACACCACTGTGCCAAGCAAGGTGAGCGCGGACCACCAGGCCACGGACTGCAGGCGTGCCGCGCCTACCCAGACGAAGTAGTGCATGCCCAGCACCCCGGGCGCCAGCAGCAGCAACGCCAGCCCGGCCTGCGCCAGCCGCGCGCGGTGCGCGGGGTCGGTGCCGAGCAGCAGGTCGAGCAGGCGGCTCATCTTGGGCTGGGGCGTGGTGCGGCAGGCATGCGCAGGAGGCGCGAGGTTAGCGCACTCGCCCGGGTCAGCGGCGGGCGTCCAGGTGGCCCAGCGGCAGCGCCGCGCCGGCCTTGACCTCGCCCAGCGAGAAGCTGGTCTGCAGGTCCTTGACGTGCGGCAGCTTGAACAGCGTCTGCGTGGCCCAGCGCGAGAAGGCGTCGAGATCGGTGGCCATGACCTGCAGCTCGAAGGTGCCGGTGCCGCTGATGTAGTGGCAGGCCACGACCTCGGGCAGCTCGCGGATGGCGGCCTCCAGTGCCTGCGTGGCCTGGGCGTTGTGGCGCTCGGCATCGACACGCACGAAGGCCAGCACGCCCAGGCCGATCTTGCGGCGGTCGATCTCGGCACGGTAGCCGGTGATGTAGCCCTGCTGCTCCAGCCACTTGACGCGCCGCCAGGTCGGCGCAGCGCTGAGGCCGATGCGCGCCGCCAGCTCGGTGTTGGTCAGGCGCGCCTCGGCCTGAAGCTCGCGCAGGATGGCCACGTCGTAGCGGTCGAGCTGGTCGCCGGCCCTCTCGGCACTTTCGGCGGACTCGGGCGACAGCATGCTGGTTTGCCCTGATTTGTTGCGGATGGGCATGCCTTCTTCCTCAATGGTCGTTTAGCAGCATTTTCCTTTCGTCGAGCAGGCCCTGGCGGGCATCAATAGAAAAGACACGTTCGCCCGCATTCCCTAAACTGCCGCACGCCCCTTTGGAGCCCGCCCCGCATGAACGCCCCGCTGCCCGACGCCGCCCGCTTGGCCCTCGAGTCCGTCACCCTCGACGACAAGTACAGCCTCGCCTCGGGCCGCGCCTTCATGAGCGGCGTGCAGGCCCTCGTGCGCCTGCCCATGCTGCAGCGGGCCCGCGACCAGCGCGCCGGGCTCAACACCGGCGGCTTCATCAGCGGCTACCGCGGCAGCCCGCTGGGCAGCTACGACCAGGCGCTGTGGGCGGCGAAGAAGCACCTCGCCGAACACCACATCGTCTTCCAGCCCGGTGTCAACGAGGAACTCGGCGCCACCGCGGTGTGGGGCACGCAGCAGCTCGACCTCTACCCACAGAGCAAGAAGTACGACGGCGTGTTCGGCATCTGGTACGGCAAGGGCCCGGGCGTGGACCGCAGCAGCGACGTCTTCAAGCACGCCAACATGGCCGGCACGGCAAGACACGGCGGCGTGATCGCCATCGCCGGCGACGACCATGTCGCGAAGAGCTCGACCGCGGCGCACCAGAGCGACCACATCTTCAAGGCCTGCGGCCTGCCCGTTTTCTTCCCTAGCGACGTGCAGGGCATCCTCGACATGGGCCTGCACGCCATCGCGATGAGCCGTTTCAGCGGCCTGTGGAGCGGCATGAAGACCATCCAGGAGGTGGTCGAATCGTCGTCCTCGGTCGACGTCGACCCCGACCGCGTGAAGATCGTGATGCCCGAGGACTTCGTGATGCCGCCCGGCGGCCTGCACATCCGCTGGCCCGACGCGCCGCTGGAGCAGGAAGCGCGGCTGATGGACTACAAGTGGTACGCGGCGCTGGCCTACGTGCGCGCCAACAAGCTCAACCACGACGTCATCGCCACCGCGCAGGACCGCTTCGGCATCATCGCCAGCGGCAAGGCCTACAACGACACGCGCCAGGCGCTGGTCGATCTCGGGCTGGACGACGCCGCCTGCCGCGCCCTGGGCGTGCGGCTGCACAAGGTCAACGTCGTGTGGCCGCTGGACGCCACCATCACGCGCAGCTTCGCGCAGGGGCTGCAGGAAATCCTGGTCGTCGAAGAGAAGCGCCAGGTCATCGAGTACCAGCTCAAGGAAGAGCTCTACAACTGGCGCGCCGACGTGCGCCCCAACGTGCTGGGCAAGTTCGACGAGGCCGAGGGCGAAGGCGACGGGGGCGGCGAGTGGAGCCGCCCCAACCCGACGGACAACTGGCTGCTGCGCGCCAAGGCCGACCTGACGCCGGCGATCATCGCCAAGGCCATCGCCAAGCGGCTGAAGAAGCTGGGCGTCGACCGCGACACCGCCGCGCGCATGGACGCGCGGCTGGCCGTCATCGCCGCGCGCGAGCAGCAGCTGGCGGCGATGAAGGCGCAGACCGGCGAGCGCGCGCCCTGGTTCTGCAGCGGCTGCCCGCACAACACCAGCACGCGCGTGCCCGAGGGCAGCCGCGCGCTGGCCGGCATCGGCTGCCACTACATGGCGACCTGGATGGACCGCAGCACGACCACCTTCAGCCAGATGGGCGGCGAAGGCGTGGCCTGGGTCGGGCAGGCGCCGTTCACCAGGGACAACCACGTCTTTGCCAACCTGGGCGACGGCACCTACTTCCACAGCGGCATCCTGGCCGTGCGCCAGAGCATCGCCGCGGGCGTCAACATCACCTACAAGCTGCTCTACAACGACGCCGTGGCGATGACCGGCGGCCAGCTGGTAGGCGAGCGGCAGGGTTCCGAGGGAGACCTTGCGGTCTCGGGCCACTCCGTGCTGCAGATCATGAACAGCCTGCTGTCCGAAGGCGTGACCCGGCTGGTCATCGTGACCGACGAGCCGCTGAAGTACGCCGGCATCGGCCTGGCCCCCGGCGTCACCGTGCACCACCGCGACGAGCTCGACCGCATCCAGCGCGAGTTCCGCGAGATCGCGGGCACCACGGCCATCATCTACGACCAGACCTGCGCCACCGAGAAGCGCCGCCGCCGCAAGCGCGGCAAGCTCGCCGAGCCTGACAAGCGCGTCGTCATCAACGAGCTGGTGTGCGAAGGCTGCGGCGATTGCAGCGTGCAGAGCAACTGCCTCAGCGTCGAGCCGGTGGAGACCGAGTTCGGCCGCAAGCGCCGCATCAACCAGAACAGCTGCAACAAGGACTTCAGCTGCGTGAAGGGCTTCTGCCCGAGTTTCGTCACCGTCGAGGGCGGGCAACTGCGCAAGCCCAAGAAGGAACAGAAGGGCAGCCTCGCCGGCCTGCCGCCGCTGCCCGAGCCCGCGCTGCCGCTGACCGAACGCGCCTGGGGCATCGTGGTCGGCGGCGTCGGCGGCACCGGCGTCATCACCATCGGCAGCCTGCTGGGCATGGCCGCGCACCTCGAGGGCAAGGGCGTGGTGACGCAAGACGCCGGCGGCCTGGCGCAGAAGGGCGGTGCCACCTGGAGCCACATCCAGATCGCCAACCGCCCCGAGGCCATCTTCACGACCAAGGTCGACACCGCGCAGGCCGACCTCGTGATCGCCTGCGACAGCATCGTCGGCGCGGCCAAGGCCACGCTGGGCGTGATGCAGCACGGCCGCACCTTTGTGGCGCTGAACACGCACGGCACGCCGACCGCGGGCTTCGTGAAGAACCCGGACTGGCAGTTCCCGGGCGGCCACTGCGAAGCGGCGGTGCGCGCCAGCGTCGGCGATGCATTGGTCGGCGCCTTCGACGCCGAACAGGTGGCGGTGCAGATGCTGGGCGACAGCATCTACGCCAACCCGCTGCTGCTGGGCTATGCATGGCAGCACGGCCGCGTGCCCCTGGGCCTGGCCGCGATGATGCGCGCCATCGAGCTCAACGGCGTGCAGATCGACAACAACAAGGCGGCCTTCGAATGGGGTCGGCGCTGCGCGCACGACCTGGCCGCGGTGCAGGCGATGTTCAAGGCGCAGGCCGTGATCCAGTTCGTGAAGAAGCCGTCACTGGCCGAGATGGTGGCCACGCGCGTGGACTTTCTCACCGGCTACCAGGACGCGACCTACGCCGCGCAGTACGCGGCCTTCGTCGAAAAGGTGCGGGCGGCCGAGGCCCCGCTGGGCGGCGGCACCGCACTCAGCGAAGCCGTGGCGCGTTACCTCTTCAAGCTGATGGCCGTCAAGGACGAGTACGAGGTGGCGCGCCTGCACACCGATGCCGCATTCACGGCCAAGCTGGCCGCCATGTTCGAGGGCGACTACAAGCTCGTGCACCACCTGGCGCCGCCGGGGCTGGCCAGGAAGAACGACCAGGGCGCGCCGCTGAAGTCGCCTTACGGCGCCTGGGTGCGCAGGGCCTTCGGACTGCTGGCACGGATGAAGGGCCTGCGCGGCGGCGCGCTGGACGTCTTCGGCCGCAGCGACGAGCGCCGCATGGAACGCGCGCTGATCGGCGAGTACCGCGACTGCATCGCCGAGCTGCTGCGCACGCTGGACGCCGGCAACCGCGCGCTCGCCGTCGAGATCGCACGCATCCCCGAAGAAATTCGCGGGTATGGCCACGTCAGGCAGCGCCACCTGTCTGCCGCGCGGCCCAAGTGGCAGGCGCTGATGCAGCGCTGGCGCGCCGGCGAACTGCGGCAGGCGGCGTGACCATGCCGGGCCTCGCCGAACACCACCAGCTGCACGGCGTGCAACCGATGCTGCCCGTGCCCGACGTGGCGGCCGCAGCAGACTGGTTCTGCCGCGTACTCGGCTTCGAGATCGACTTCCTGCACGGCGAGCCCGAGGCCTTGCACGGCCGCGTCAAGGCCGGCGACGGCAGCTGGGGCGCACCGGTCTACATCCACCTCTCACGCCATCAAGGCGACATCCTGCCCTGCGGCGAGACGCGGCTGCACGTCGGCCACGACATCGACGCACTGCACGCCCACGCGCTGGCGCAGGGTGCGACGGTGCTGCTGCCGCCGACCGATCAGCCCTGGGGCCTGCGCGAGATGGCGCTGCAGGCGCCGGGCGGGCACCGACTGGTGCTGGGCGCCGAGAGCGGCGCCCCCTGAGAAGACGGCGAGCGCCTCGTCGCTGGCCAAGGCGCACGGCCTGTTCGCCGAGTTCACGCCGCTGAACACCTGAACCGGCCGCCCGGGGCCTTGTTCACCCACGCTGTCCGGCGCGATCAAATCCCTTGAACGGCAACACCGGGAGCGACCCGGATACTGCCCTGCAGCATGAACACCGCCAGCCCCCGTTACACCCAGACCGCCATCGCCCTGCACTGGCTGCTGGCGCTGATGATCGTCGGCAGCTTCGCCGTCGGGTCCTACATGGTCGACCTGCCGGTCTCCGTCACGCGGCTGAAGCTCTACAACTGGCACAAGTGGGCGGGCGTGCTGATCCTGGCGCTGTCGGCGCTGCGCCTGCTGTGGCGCCTGACGCACCGCCCGCCGGCCGATCTGCCCATGCCCGCCTGGCAACGCCGTGCGGCGCATGGCGCACACGTGGCGCTGTATGCGCTGTTCTTCGCCGTGCCGCTGATGGGTTGGGCCTACAGCTCGGCCGCCGGCTTCCCGATCGTGCTCTTCGGCGTGCTGCCGCTGCCCGACTTCGTGCCTGCAAGCCGTGAACTGGCCGAGGCCTTGAAGCCGTGGCACGGCGGGCTGGCGAAGGCGCTGGCCGCCGTCGTGCTGCTGCACGTGGCCGGGGCGCTGAAGCATCAGTTCATCGACCGCGACGGCCTGTTGCGCCGCATGTGGCCAGGTCGCGACTGAGTTGCCCGACGCGCCTCGTCACCTGACTTCCAAGGATGTATCCCATGTCTGCCCGCCTCCTGCTCACGCTGACCCTGGCCGCCGCCCTGCTCGGCGCGCTGGTCCAGCCCGCCCTCGCCCAGCCCAAGCCTGCCGTGCTGCAACCCGCCGCCAGCGAAGTCGCCTTCACCACGCGCCAGATGGGTGTGCCGGTGGAAGGCAAGTTCGGCAAGTTCAGCGCCCAGATCACGCTCGACCCCAAGACGCCCGAGTCCGGCAGCGTCGCCTTCACCATCGAAACCGGCAGCGCACGTCTGGGCAGCGCCGAGCTCGACGCCGAGGTGCCCAAGCCCACCTGGCTGAGCGTGGCGAAGTTCCCGCAGGCCCGTTTCCAGAGCACCGCCATCAAGGCCAACGGCCCGGGGCGCTTCGAGGTCGCCGGCAAGCTGACGATCAAGGGCATCGTGCGCGACGTCAGCGTGCCGGTTCAGGTCACGCAGGCCGGCACGGGCGCCGCGGCTGTCAGCACGGCCAGCGGCAGCTTCGCCATCAAGCGCCTGGCCTTCATGGTCGGCGAGGGCGAGTGGACGGACACCTCGCTGCTCGCCGACGAGGTGCAGATCCGCTTCAGGCTGCAGCTCGCCGGCCTGACGCCGCCGTGAGCCGCACAGCGCACAGCCCGACCCTTTTCCTCAACCCCCAACCCCCATACCCCATGACCAAGACCCTGATCACCGCCGCCCTCCTCGCCGCAGCCTTCGGCAGCAGCCACGCCGAGAGCGCCACCTACGCCATCGACCCGGCGCACACGTTCGCCTCGTTCGAGATCACGCACTTCGGCACTTCCACCATCCGCGGCCGCTTCGACAAGAAGGAAGGCAGCGTGAGCATCGACCGCGCCGCCAAGACCGGCCGGGCCGAGATCACCATCGACATGGCGTCCATCAACACCGGTGTGGCGCCTTTCGACGGCCACCTGAAGAGCAAGGACTTGTTCGACGTCGCCAGCCAGCCGACGGCCAAGTTCGTCGGCGACAAGTTCAGCTTCAGCGGCGACAAGGTCACCGCCGTGGCCGGCACGCTGACGCTGATGGGCAAGACCCAGCCGGTGAGCCTGAAGGCCACCAACTTCAACTGCTACATGAGCCCCATGGTCAAGCGCGAAGTCTGCGGCGGCGACTTCGAGACCACGCTGCAGCGCAGCCAGTGGGGCATCACCTACGCGCTGCCGATGGCCGCACCCGACAGCGTGCGGCTGCTGGTGCAGGTCGAGGCGATCAGACAGTAATCACCCTGCTGGCGCGCCCACGACAGGCCGGCCTGGGCTCGGCGGCGGGCGGGCTCAGCTTCGGACCGCGCTGCGGTCGAGGAACTCCTGCACGAGCCAGCGCGCGTCGCGAAAAAGGCGGTCATCGCTGTGGCGACTGCCCACCGCCTGCACGCCCAGCGGCAGCCCGCGCGAAAGCTCGAGCAGAGGCAGCGACAGCGCGGGCAGGCCGCAAAAGCTCCACACCGTCTGCATGACCGGGTTGCCGGTGCTGGCCAGTCCCTTGGGCGCTGAGCCCAGCGCGGCCGGGCAGAGGATGGCGTCGAAACGCTCGAAGTGCCCGTCGAAGGCGTGGGTGACCCGGGGCATGGCGTTCTTCGCGATGAGGTAATCCAGCACCGGCATGGCCATGCCACGCTCGACGCGCCGGCGCAGCCCCGGACTCAGCGCGTCGGCGTGGTGCCGATACTCGTGCTGCAGCGCACAGGCCAGTTCGGCCTCGTTGACGATGCCCAGCCATGGCACCGCCTGCTCGGCGATGGCGGGCATGTCGACCACCGTCACCAGACCCTGCATCAGGTCGATGAAGGCCTCGCAGGCGGCACGCGCTTCGTCGTCGACCTGCGACCACCAGGGCGTCTTGATGAAGCAAAAGCGCGGCGTTGTGGGCGGTACGGCACGGCACACCGAGAGCAGCGGTCTCGGCGTGACGCCCCGGGTGCTGCTGTCGTGCCCGTCGTCACCCGCCATCAGTTCGGCCACCCAGGCAAGGTCCTCGATGCACCGCGCAAACACGCCAACCTGGTCCAGCGTGGGCGACTGCGGGAACACACCAGTGCGCGGCAGAAGGCCGGTCGACGGCTTGTAGCCGTAAATGCCGCAGAACGACGCCGGCCGCAGCATCGACCCGTTGGTTTGCGTGCCCAAGGCCACCGGCACGACGCCCGCCGCCACCGCCGCCGCCGAACCGCTGGACGAACCGCCCGGCGTGTGTGCCAGATCGTTCGGGTTGCGCGTCGGGCCGGGGTGCAGAGTGGCGAATTCGGTGGTGACCGTCTTGCCGAATATCACCGCACCCGCGTCGCGCAGCCGGCGCACCACGGTGGCGTCGGCCCCTGCCTGGCGCCCAGCGTGTATCGGGCTGCCGCAGGCCGTGGGGAAGTCGACGGTGTCGATGATGTCCTTGATGGCCACCGGCACACCAAACAGAGCCCCCGGTGGCTCGCCGCGCAACAACGCCGCCTTCAAGTGTTCAGCCTGCCGCGTGACCAGCCCTTCATCGAGACAGGCGAAGGCGTGGATGGAGGCCTCGACGGCCCGGGCGTGGGCCAGCCGCCGCGCGACGAAGTCCTCCACGTCGGCGCGCCCTGAGAGCAGGTGGTGGCGGGTCTGCTGGCCCGTGAGCGGCGCAGCGATCGTCTGTGTTGTGGTCATGGCTTCAGCGGGCGTTGTCGAAGGCGGCCGCACGCTCGAGGGGCCTGGGCGGCAGTGCCGAGTCTGCCGCACGGCGGCGGCGGGCGCATTGCCCTCACCCAGGTCAGAAGTGTTTGAACCTGCGTGCAGCCCGGGTCGGGTTAGACCGACTTGCCAAGCCGCCAGCGCGTCGGACATAGTCATCCATGGTGGCCGAAGAAGGTCAGAGTCGCGACCGCCGAATCACCACATCAACGGAGAGACATCGTCATGACCCAAGCCCTGAAGCCGGCACCGCGCCGGAGTTTTCTGAAGTCCGCCGCGGCCGGTGCCGTCGGTGTCGGGGCGATGGCCGCTCCGCACATCGCCTCGGCGCAGACGCCCACCGCGCTGCGTTTCCAGAGCACCTGGCCGTCCAAGGACATCTTCCACGAGTACGCCGTCGACTTCTCCAAGAAGGTCAACGACATGACCGGTGGCGAGCTGAAGATCGAAGTCCTGCCGGCAGGCTCGGTGGTGCCGGCCTTTGGCCTGCTGGATGCCGTGTCCAAGGGCACGCTGGACGGCGGTCATGGCGTGCTGGGCTACAACTACGGCAAGCAGAACGCGCTGGCACTGTGGAATTCCGGCCCCGCCTTCGGCATGGACGCCAACATGCTGCTGTCCTGGCACAAGTACGGCGGCGGCGCCGAGCTGCTCACCAAGCTCTACGCCTCCATCGGCGGCAACGTCGTGTCCTTCCTCTACGGCCCGATGGCGACGCAGCCGCTGGGCTGGTTCAAGAAGCCCATCACCAAGGTCGAAGACTTCAAGGGCCTGAAGTTCCGCACCAACGGCCTGGCCATCGACCTCTTCACCGCGATGGGTGCGGCGGTCAACGCGCTGCCGGGCGGCGAGATCGTGCCGGCCATGGACCGCGGCCTGCTCGACGGCGCCGAGTTCAACAACGCCACCTCCGACCGCCTGCTCGGCTTCCCCGACGTGTCCAAGGTCTGCATGCTGCAGAGCTACCACCAGAGCGCCGAGACCTTCGAGATCACCTTCAACAAGACCAAGTACGACGCGCTGCCGTCCAAGATGCGCGCGATCATCGCCAACGCGGTGGAAGCCTCCTCGGCCGACATGTCGTGGAAGGCCATCGACCGCTACTCGAAGGACTACATCGAGCTGCAGACCAAGGACAAGGTCAAGTTCTACAAGACGCCCGACGCGGTGCTGCAGACGCAACTGAAGCTGTGGGACGCCATCCTCGAGAAGAAGTCGGCCGAGAACGCGCTGTTCAAGGAGATCGTGGAGTCGCAGCGCGCCTTCGCCGAGCGCGCCGTGAAGTGGGACCAGGACACCTACGTCAGCCGTCGCATGGCCGTGGGCCACTTCTTCGGCGCCAAGGCGCCGGCGCCCAAGAAGGCCTGAGCTTTCGACGCTCCACATGCGGCCATCCGGGCACAGCCCGGATGGCCCTTTTTCACTGAGCAGGCCATGACATGCAGAGATTGCTCCTGACCGTCGACAAGATCAGCACCTTCATCGGCCAAGCGTTTTCCTGGCTGATCGTGGCGCTGACCTTCATGATCTCGTGGGAAGTGTTCTCACGCTACGTGCTGGATGCGCCGCACGCTTGGGCCTTCGACATGATGATCATCATGTACGGCACACTGTTCATGATGGCCGGCGCCTACACCTTGTCCAAGGCCGGTCACGTGCGCGGCGACGTGCTCTACGGCTTCTTCGAGCCGCGCACGCAGGCCACCATCGACCTCGTGCTCTACATCCTCTTCTTCATGCCCGGCGTGATCGCTCTGACCTACGCCGGCTACACCTTCGCGGCCGAATCCTGGGCCATCAACGAACACTCCAACATCACCGCCGACGGCCCGCCGCTCTACCACTTCAAGACCGTGCTGCCGCTGGCCGGCCTGGGCCTGCTGGTGCAGGGCGTCATCGAGATCATCCGTTGCGTGATCTGCATCCGGCAGGGCGAGTGGCCCTCGCGTGAACACGACGTGGAAGAAGTCGACGTCGACAAACTCAAGGAAATGGTCCACGTGAAAGACGCTGACATCGAAGCCCTCGACAAGCTCGTCGTGCACCAGGGGGGCACGAAATGAAGATCCGCAAGGAGCTCTGGTTCGGACTCAGCCTGATGGCGATCATCCTCGTCGCCATCAGCGTCGTGCTGCTGCGCGCCCCCGCCATCACCAACGGCCACCTCGGCCTGCTGATGCTGGCGCTGATCGTGGTGGCCATCATGCTGGGCTTCCCCACGGCGTTCACGCTGATGGGCATGGGCATGTTCTTCGGCTGGCTGGCCTATCGCAGCGTCAACCCCGATCTCGCGGTGCAGCAGATCCTCGACCTGATGGTGCAGCGCGCCTACTCGGTCATGTCCAACGACGTGCTGATCGCGATCCCGCTGTTCGTCTTCATGGGCTACCTGGTCGAGCGGGCCAACCTGATCGAGTCGCTGTTCAAGAGCCTGCACCTGTCGCTGGCGCGCGTGCCGGGGGCGCTGGCGGTGGCCACCATCGTCACCTGCGCCATCTTCGCCACGGCCACGGGCATCGTCGGTGCCGTGGTCACGCTGATGGGCCTGCTGGCCTTGCCGGCCATGCTGCGTGCCGGCTACGACATCAAGATCGCCGCCGGCGCCATCACCGCCGGTGGCTGCCTGGGCATCCTGATCCCGCCCTCGGTGCTGCTCATCGTCTATGGCGCCACTGCGGGCGTCTCGGTCGTCAAGCTCTACGCGGGCGCCTTCTTCCCCGGCATCATGCTGGCTGGTTTGTACGTGGTCTACGTCATCGTCGTCGCCAAGTGGAAGCCGCACCTGGCGCCCCCGCTGGCCGCGAGCGAACGGGCGGTGGCCCTGCCGCCGTTGTCGCAAGCACTCAGTGAGCGCGGCAACAACGCGCTGGCGGGCCTGTTCGGCGGCCTGCGCATGCCGTCGCTGCCCAAGGGCAAGGTGGCCGGCCAGCTGTTCGTCTCGATGCTGCCCGCGCTTTCCATCGCCGTGCTGCTGGTGTTGATGTTCAACGCCGCGACGTCGCCGGTGGCCACGGTCGACACCACGGGACTGGTGCAATCGGGCGGCGCAATCTCTGCGGAAGAGTCGCCAGCCGAAATGGGCGGGTCGCTCTCCGAGCCGCCCAAGGAAGAAGGCGGGCTGACGGAGCCTCCCAGCAGCGAAGCCGCCTCGGCACCTGCCGCTGCACCGACCGCCGCCGTGGCATCGACCCCGGTCGCGAAGACCTCCGAAACCATGCCGGCGGCGCCGAAGGCAGAACGCGTGCCCGCGCCGACCTGGTACTGGGTCGTCTTCGGCGTCGGCATGACTGGCCTGGCGCTCATCAGCTGGCTGATGAACTGGCAGCGGCTGGAAATCTTCAAGATGCTGCTGGCATCGTTCTTCCCGCTCGCGGTGCTGATCATCGCCGTGCTGGGCTCGATTGTCTTTGGCCTGGCCACACCCACCGAGGCGGCCGCCGTGGGTGCCTTCGGCGGTGTGCTGCTGACCGCGGCCTACCGCTACAACGCAGCGCGCAAGGCCAAGGTGGGCAGTGCCGTCGGCAAGACGTTGTCGGACCTGGGGGGCATCGTCAAGGAGTCGTCGTTCCTGACCGCCAAGACCAGCGCGATGGTGTGCTGGCTGTTCGTCGGTTCCTCGATCTTCTCGGCCTCATTCGCGCTGCTGGGCGGGCAGGACATCATCGAGACCTGGGTGCTGTCGCTGGGCCTGACCACGCTGCAGTTCATGCTGCTCAGCCAGTTCATCATCTTCATCCTCGGCTGGCCGCTGGAGTGGACGGAAATCATCGTCATCTTCATGCCGATCTTCATTCCGCTGCTGGCCAAGTTCAACGTCGACCCGCTGTTCTTCGGCCTGCTGGTGGCGCTGAACCTGCAGACGGCCTTCCTCAGCCCGCCGGTGGCGATGGCGGCCTTCTATCTGAAGGGCGTGGCGCCCAAGCACGTCACGCTGAACCAGATCTTCGCGGGCATGTTGCCCTTCATGGGCATACAGGTGCTGGCGCTGGCGCTGCTGTATGCCTTCCCGGGCATCGGCCTGTGGCTGCCGACACTGCTGTACAAGTGACCCGGTGACGGGGTGCTGAGCGCGGGCTGCAGCGTGCGCGCTGCAGCCCGTTTCTCTCAGGGCGCTGCCTCCTGGGCAGCGGCCCGAAATTTCAACGGACGAACGATCGCCCGAACCGTTCAGCGCGCAAACGAACGCCCGAACGCGAACACCGAGTTCGGCGCCTTCGTGCGCAGCGGCTTGACCACGGGCTGGCTGGCGATGGCCCGGCGCGCCGGTCGGCTCTCGACGATCGCCCCCTGCGTCTTCTGTTCCTCGACCAGGCTTTGCAGCGTGATGGCGGCCATGTGCTGCAGCATCGTGGCGTTCAGGCGCAGCCACAACGCCTGCGACAGGCCGTCGGCGGCGTTCTCGGCCTCGGCGTTTTCCAGCGGATCGTCGACCGCGGTGACGATCTCGGCCACGGTGATCCGCGCCGCCGGGCGCCCCAGCGTGTAGCCGCCGCCGGGCCCGCGCGTGCTCTCGACGATGCCGTCGCGGCGCAGGCGGCTGAAAAGCTGCTCGAGGTAGGACAGCGACACCTGCTGGCGCGCGCTGATGGTGGCCAATGCCACCGGGCCGGCGGCCTCGCGCAGGGCGAGGTCGATGAGGGCGTTGACGGCGAAGCGACCCTTGGTGCTCATGCGCATGTGGTTCTCCTGGGCTGAGGTGGATTGACGACGGACCCAGGCAATGTAGGGACATCCAAGTCGTTCGTAAATTCGAAGTTTTGAGGACATTACTTCTGAAAAAGCGCATCATCTGGCGCCCTCATGAACTTCAAGCACCTCTACTACT
Source organism: Leptothrix sp. (in: b-proteobacteria) (assembly GCA_013822265.1). Lineage (GTDB taxonomy): Bacteria > Pseudomonadota > Gammaproteobacteria > Burkholderiales > Burkholderiaceae_C > Rubrivivax. The sequence goes on along the minus strand of PNKD01000010.1, from coordinate 28,224 downwards.
TCTGGGTCACGGCCCGGGCCGGCGGCGTCGTCAAGGCAGGCGAACAGCTGCACACCACGCCGCAGACGCTGTCGACGCAGATCAAGCTGCTCGAAGACCGCCTCGGCCGGCGCCTGTTCCGCAAGAGCGGCCGCAAGCTCGAGCTCACCGACGACGGCCGCGTCGCCCTGCGCTATGCCGACGACATCTTTGCCCTCGGCGGCGATCTCGAGACGGCGATGCGCGAACGCCGCGACAACCACGCCGCGACGCTGGAGTTCCGCGTCGGCATCGAGGACGTGCTGGCCAAGACCGTGGCCTACCACCTGCTGACGCCGGCGCTCGACCTGGCGCAGCCGGTGCGGCTGGTGTGCGTTGAAGGGCAGTTCGACGACCTCATGGCGCAACTGGCGCTGCACCGCCTGGACCTCGTGCTCAGCGACGAGCCGCTGACCAGCCGCCTCAGCGTGAAGGCCTTCAACCACACGCTGGGCAGCTCGACGATGAGCTTCCTGTGCACCGCCGCGCTGCGCCGGCAGATCGGCAGCGAGTTCCCGCAGTGCCTGGACGACGCCCCCATGCTGCTGCCGGGCGGCAGTTCGTCGGTGCGGCCTCTGGTCGACGCCTGGCTGGCGCAGCATGGCCTGCGCCCGCGCGTGGTGGCCGAGTTCAACGACAGCGCGCTGATGCAGGCCTTCGGCCGCGAGGGCCGCGGCGTGTTCATCGCGCCGGCGCTCGTCGAGGCCGAGATATGCACGCGGTCCGGCGTCGAGGTGCTGGGCCGCAGCGACGATCTCGTCGAGGACTTCTACGCCATCTCGGTGGAGCGGCGCATCCGCCACCCCTGCGTGGCAGCCATCACCAGCGCCGCGCGCGGCACGCTCTTCGGCTGAACGGAACCGCCGCCGCTATCCTGCGCGCCGTGGCCGACACCCTGCTCACGCTGCACCTGGCCGGTTCGCCCCGCGCCTGCGTGGCCGGCCGCAGCCTGCCGCTGCCGCCTGCCGACGCCCTGATGCTGGCCTGGCTGGCCCTGGAAGGCCCGACCCCCCGTGAGCGCCTGGCCACGCTGCTGTGGCCGGCCAGCAACGCCGACGCGGCGCGCAACGCGATGCGTCAGCGCCTGTTCCGGCTGCGGCGCCAACTGGGCCTCGACGTCGTCGTGGGCCACACCCTGCTGGCCCTGGCCGAAGGCGTCGAGCTCGACCTGGCGCCCGGCAGCACGCTGCTGGGTGACCTGGCTGCGGCCGATGCCCCGGCGCTCGATCAATGGCTGACCCGGCGCCGCGAGGCCTGGCATGCGCACGCCAGGCACGCACAGCAAGACCGCATCGATGCCCTGGAAGCCGCGGGCGACGCGGCCGGCGCACTGCCGCTGGCGCTGGCACTGCTGGACGACGACCCCCTGTCGGCGCACGCCCATCGCCGCGTCATGAGGCTGCACTACCTGCGCGGCGACCGTGCCGCGGCGCTGCCGGCCTTCGACCGCTGCGAGCAGCTGCTCAAGCACGAGGCGGGCGCCGCGCCAGCGCCGGAAACGCTGGCGCTGCTGGCGGCCATCGAGCAATCGACCGAGGTGGCAGGCAGCACCCGTGTGCGCAGCCCGCTGCCGGCCACCGTGCTGCGGCCACCGCGGCTGGTCGGGCGCGAAGCAGAGCTGGCTGCGCTGCAGCGAGGTCTGGCCAGCGGCCAGATGGTGGTGCTGGTGGGCGAGGCCGGCATGGGCAAGTCGCGCCTGCTGCAGGCCCTGGCAGCGCAGCGGCCCGGCGTGCTGCACACCGGCGGGCGCCCTGGCGACGCGCTGGTGCCCTACGCCACGCTGGCGCGCACGCTGCGCCAGCTGCTCGACCGCGAACCCGCCGCCGTCGACCCCGCGCTGCGGCGCGCGCTGGCGCCGCTGCTGCCCGAACTGGCCGACGCCGACAGCGGCCGCACGGCGCCAGCGCCGTTGCCGCTGGTGCTGCCCGTGACGACGCTGCTGCAACGCTGCCGCGACGTCGACACGCTGGCGCTGGACGACCTGCACTTTGCCGACGACGCCAGCCTCGAACTGCTGCAGGCACTGTGGACCGGGCCGCGCGAGACCCCCGCCTTGCGCGCCGACGGCCTGCGCCGGTGCCTGGGCCTGCGGCCCGCAGCCGCCGGCACCCGGCTGCACGAGGTGCTGCAGGCACTGGCCGGCGCCGGCCCGCACATGCGGCTCGGCCTGCCGCCCCTGGACGCCGCGCAGATGGCCGAGTTCATCGCCTTCCTGGGGTTGCCCGGCCTCGTCGACGCGGCGGCGCCGGTGGTGGCGGCGCTGGCCACCACGCTGTGCCGGCGCACCGGCGGCAACCCGCTCTTCGCGCTGGAGACCCTCAAGCGCGCCTGGAGCGACGGCAGCCTGGCCGGGCTGTCGGCGCCCGATGACGGTGCGCCCGCCCGGCCCCTGGCGCAGCCCGACACGCTGGGCGGCTTGATCGGCCAGCAGCTGGCGCGCCTGACCCCGGGGGCGCTGCAACTGGCGCGTGTGGCCGCCGTGGCCGGCGTCGACTTCGGCATCCCCCTGGCGGGCCACCTGCTGGGCCGCAGCGCGCTCGACCTGGCCGACCCCTGGTCCGAACTCGAGGCGCAGCAGGTGATGCGCGGCGAGGCCTTTGCCCACGATCTCGTGCACGACGCCGTGCTGCAGGGCCTGCCCGAGGTCATCGCCCGCCACCTGCATGGCCAGGTGGCGGGCTGGCTGGAGCAACAAGGGGCCACGGCGACGGGCGACGACGCTGCCCACGCCGAGCGGGCACCGGGCGGCCCGGCACCCGCCGTCGATCCCGCCCGCGTGGCGGCGCACTGGGAGGCCGCAGGCCAGCGCGCGCGCTGCCCGCGTTGCGCGCCGCCGCGGCGCGTGCCCATCGCGCGCTGCGCGAGGGCGAGCGCATCGGCTTCCTGCTGCGCGCGGCCGACATCGCCGAGGCCGCGGCGCGCCCCGACGAGGCCTTCGCGCTGGTGCGCGACGCCATCGAGGGCCACATGAACGCCATCCGCCAGGCCGACGGCCTGCCTTTGCTCGAACGCCTGCAGGCGCTGGCGCAGACGCCGTTGCAGCAGGCCCAGGCCGCCGGCGACCGCGCCTGGTACAGCGCCGTGCTGGGCGACTTCGGCGCCGCGGTCGAGCAGGGCGAGGCGGCGCTGGCGCTGGCCCGGCCGCTGGGCGACCCCGGGCTCATCGCCACCTTGGGCCAGCGCCTGGGCACGGCGCTGAGCCTGGCCGGCCGCTTCGACGCCGCACTGCCGCACATGCGCGCCGCCGAGTCCTGGATACTGAGCCACGCGCCCGCCGACGGGGCGTCGGAGTTCCACGGCAACCTGGCCGTCGTGCTCAGCAACCTCGGCCGGCCCGACGACGCCCGCGTGCACTACGAGCACGGCGTCGCGCTCAGCCGCGCGCACGGCGACCACGCCGAGCACGCCACGCTGCGGGCCAACTACGCCAGCAGCCGGCTCGACGCCGGCGATGTCGCCGGCGCGAGCGCCCAGCTGGTGCCGGCGCAGCTGATCGTCAGCACCTTTGAGATGGCCGGCAGCAGCGCCGGCTGCATCGCCACGCTGCAGGCGCAGTGCGAGCGCGCCAGCGGCCGCTACGGCGCGGCGCTGGACGGGTGCCGGCGTGCCGAGAGCATCCTGGCCGAGCGCAACCCTTCGCGCGTGCCGGTGGCGCGCCTGATCCTGGCGCAGGTCTGGCTCGACCTCGGCCAGCACGCCCGCGCCGGCCAGGTGCTGGGCGGCGATGCGCTGGCCGCGGCACGCCGCATGCCGGCCCGCCACGCCGTGCGCTGGCTGGTGCTGCTGCCCGACTGCAGCGCCGGCTGCGCCAAGATCCGGCTGCGCTGCTGGCCGAGGCCCAGGCGCTGGCGCCGCGCGACGGCTGGCCCGAACTGCGCTTGATCGTGCAGACCGAACAGGCGCTGGCAGGCGCACCTGCCGAGGCCCTGCCGCAGTTGCTGGCCGTGGCCGACGAAGCGCGCACGCGCCACCTGCACGGCACCGAACTGGGTGCGCTGCTGCAGGCCACGGCGCTGGCAGCGCGGCTTGTTTCACCCGGGCCTGAGGCGCCCGCGTTCGATGCCGACGCGGCGGTCGCGGCGGCAGCCGGCCTGGCGCGGCGCAGCCTGGCCCTGGCCGAGGGCACCGAAGCGCTGCACATCGACCGCGCCTGGCGCTGGCTGGCACCGGCGCGGGCGCTGCAGCGGGCCGCCCCGGTGCAGGCCCTGGCCGTCTGGCAGGCCGGGCAGGCCTGGGTACGCACCACGGCCGCGGCACATGTGCCGCCCGAGTTTGCCGACGGCTTCCTGCGGCACCCGCTGCATCAACAGCTTCAGGCACCGGCACCCGGCGCCCCGCCGCCGGCGCAACACCCTGCGCCTTGCGTGTAACGCCTCCATAACGGCCGGCCGCCTAAAACCTGGGCCTGAACCTGGGCCTGGCCGCGGCGCTTCCACGGCGGCACCAGACCAAGAAGGGAGCCCGCCATGATCAGCAATGCGCCGATGCCGCGACCTGACTCCTCCAACACACGTGCCCGACCCGTCGAAGCGGCGCGCGCCACCATGCCGGCCGTGCAAGGCGATGCGAACGAGGCCGCTGACGCGCTGGCCAGTGCCGACGCGGCCGATCTGCAACTGCTGCGGCTGGTGGGCTGCGTCGCGCTGGCCACCGCGCTGCTGGCACTGGCCACCGGCTTGTCGGTCTGAAGGCCGGCGCCCCCGCCGCGCCGTACCGACCAGCGGCCACCGAGCCGCCAGCGTCAACCCTTGGCCGCCGGGGCGCGCGACGCCGGCCGCGTCGGCTGGGTGTAGTCGGCCGGCACGCGCATCAGCGCCGCATCGGGCTCGCCGCGCTTCAGGTTCTTGAGGCGGTAGTTCACCTCGCCGCTGCGCGGGTCGAAGTCGCGTGACGCCAGCGTGAGCATCAGTTCGGGCGAGGTCCAGACCTCGCGCATGATCTGAATCGGTTTCTCGTTGCCGACCTTGCCGGCCTCGATGACCCAGGCGGTGCGTTCGCCGTTGGCGCGCTGCCCCTCGATCTCGCGCGCGGGCAACGGCGTCACGTTACCCGCGCCACGCGGCGCCAGCACCTGCGAGCGCCACTGCACGGCCGGCGGCGGCATCGGCGCGGTGCCCGTGGCGCCGGCTTCGCCCCCCGGCGGCAAGCGCAGGATCTCCACCTCCACGCGGCGCTCTCCACCGGGCGTGCCGGGCTCGGTGTGGATGATCACGGGCTCGGGGGGCACCGGTGGCACGGGCGGCACCGGTGGAACCGGCGGCGCCGCAGGCGTCACGGTGCCCGCCGCCCCCGGGCGCAAACGCTCGACCAGGCCGCGCGCCCATTCGCGCAGGCGTTCGGCATGCTCGCGCCAAGCCGCCGAGTCCAGCGCCTCGTGGCGGCCATCGTCGGCGCGCCGCGCCGTCTTGCGCTCGGGGTCCAGGGTCCAGTTCTCGCGCGCCACGGGGTCGCGCAGGTAGATCACCTTGCGCCCGTTGCGCTCGGTCTCCTGGCGCGTGCGGCCCTCGCCGTCGCGGCACAGCCGGGTGCGCGTGAGGTGGGTGATGCGGTTGGGCGCGCCGCCGCTGCCGTCGGCCAGCCACTGCACGGTCTCGTGTTCGGCGTCGGCGCAGTAGGGCGCGCCCTTGACGACACGGCCGCCGGCGGCATCGGCGCCGCCGGGCGGCATGGCGCCCTCGCCGATGAAGATGCGGCGCTCGATCTCGGCTTGCGCCAGTCTTGTCGGCGGCGTCTGAGAGGACACGGCTTCGGTCGCGGGCGCGCTGGCGCTGGCCTGGGCCGCGACGGTCAGAGTAGGCAGCGCGGCCAACGCCGCCGATGCGGCCCATGTGCCCCAGGCGCCGAACGGCAGTGACGGGCATGGGTGGATGGCACGCTTGACGTGGGTCGTTTTCATGGTCGGTTCCTTGGTTGGTGGTTTCGTTGTTTCGCAGTGGTCAAAGGCGCTCAATCGAGCAGGCGCACCGCCAGCACCTCGCCCGAGGGATGCAGCAGCAGTTCGGCGCGCACGGTGTCGCCGGCGCGCGCCGGGTCGTAGGGCAGACCCAGCGCGGGCAGGCGCTCGCGCTGCAGTTCGGTGCCCACCAGCCAGGCGGCGGCGGCGCCGCGCGGCCAGCGCTCGGCCGCGGCCACGGACACGAAGCCGCCGCGCCCGGCGCCGTCGTCGATGACCAGCGGCAAAGGCGGCGGCCCGCGCAACAGCACGGTGGCCGCAAGCACCCCGGCGCAGACGGCCACCAAACCCGGCCAGCCACGATGCCCGCCGAGCCAGGCCCGCACTGCCGCGGCGGCCTGACGCGGCGACCTGCCGACCGCGGCCGGCTCGGCCTGCCAGGCCGCTCGCGCGGCGGCACGCACGCGCGCCTGCAGCGCCGCCGGCGGCGCCTGCGCCCGCAGTTCGGCACCCACTTGCTGCAGCAGTTCGGCCAGCGGCCGAGGCCTGTCGTTCGGCATCTTCATCATCGGCTCCCGCCGCTGGCCGCCAGCAGCGCCACCAGCTTCTGGCGCGCCCGGTGCAGCCGGGTGCGCAAGGTGTTGATCTCTACGCCCGCGATGCGGGCGGCTTCGGCGTAGGGCCTGTCCTGCAGGTCGACCAGCACCACCGCCTCGCGAAAGGGCGGCGCCAGCCGGCGCAGCGCGGCCCAGACCAGGGCGCTGTCCTGCACCTGCAGCAGCCGCTGCTCGGGGCCGTCCGCAGCGCCGATCGCCGCCCCAACGCCATCGCCGTCGCCGTCGCCGTCGTCACTCTCGTCCAGCGGCGTCTCGTGACGGCGCAGCCGCCACTGCGCCGACAGCGCGTGCCGCGCCACGCCGGCCAGCCAGGCCCCCAGGCTGCCTCGCGCGGCGTCGAAACCCTGCGGCCGCGTGGCCAGCGCGACGAAGGCCTCCTGCGTGGCGTCTGCGGCCCACGCGGCGTTGCCGCCCAGCGCCAGCGCATAACGGTAGACCGGGCCGACCTCGCGCCGGTAGAGCTCGTCCAGCGCCGCCGCATCGCCGTCGGCCAGCCGCGCGACGAGCGCGGCACTGTCCAGCGGCGCCAGGCGTTCACGGCGGGTCCAGGGTACGAAAGGCAGCATGGGTGGCGGGTGGACAGCAAGGCGCGGGGCACTGCTGCGTATTGGATGCCGACGGCGAAAAAGTTCCCGGCGGCCTGTCGGCAGCCGTTGCAGCCCGTCGCCCCGGTTGCGCACCGCGTCGAGCGGCGCTGGCGGCGCGGCTGCCGCTGGGTACAGTGCACCGTATCCGCCGCCCCCTGCGGCCAGAGCGATACGCCCCCTGAAGCGCCCATGAACGCCGCCTTGCCCAACCGCCCCCCACCGTCGCCTTGGCAAGACCGCTGGCAGCGCTTTTCAGCGACGACGGTAAGGGCCTTCCACGCCTACGGCGCGTGGCTGGTAAGCATCAGCTGGAAGCGTTTCATCGTGCTGGCGCTGGCGCTCATCAGCGTCGTCGCGATCGTGCACGACACGCCGCCCTTCACCTGGACCGTCACCGAGTTGGTCGAACCCTCGGTGCGCATCGTCACGCGCCCCGCGCCGCCGCGGCCGCCGAAGGCCCCGAAGGCGCCCGCCAACCCCGTGCCCGGCGTGCACATCGAACTGCCCAAGGACGGGGACAAGAGCGGCATCGACATCAGCATCGGCAAGGACGGCGTGCGCATCACGCCCAAGGGCCAGGGCCCCGCGCAGGCGGCGTCGGCCGCCGCCTCGGCGGCCGGCGACCTGCGCATCAGCGTGCCGCCCGGGCCCGTGGCCGAGGCCGTGCGCGAAGCGCTCGCCGAAGCGCGACGCGACATGGAAGAGGCCGTGCGCGAGGCCCGCCGCGACGCTGAACAGGCCGTGCGCGACGCCGACGAGGCGCGCCGCGACGCGCAGCAGGCGATCGAGACCCTCACCGAGGACTTGCGCGGCCCGACCCGGCGCACCACGCGCGTGGGCATCGGCGACTTCATGATGCAGTTCACCCTGCTCTGGGTGCTGGGCTCGGCGATCCTGAAGTACACCTACAAGAGCCGCATCCAGGCCGAGGTGAAGGCCGCCCAGGCCACCGAGACGGCCGAGGCCGAGTCGCTCAAGCGTCAGGTGGTCGAGGCGCGCATGGCGGCGATGCAGGCCCAGGTCGAGCCGCACTTCCTGTTCAACACGCTGGCCAGCATCGACCACCTCATCGAGACCGACCCGGCGCGCGCCAGCCAGATGCAGAAGAACCTGATCGCGCTGCTGCGCGCCAGCATGCCGACGATGCGCGAGGCCAGCGGCGGCGACGGCAACGGCGTGCGCGACCTGGGGCGCGAGCTGGCCGTCATCCGCCCCTACCTCGAGATCCTAAAGGTGCGCATGGAAGAGCGCCTGAGCACCGACGTCCAGGTGCCCGACGGCCTGCTGTCGGCCGAGTTCCCGCCGATGATGATCCAGACCCTGGTCGAAAACGCCATCAAGCACGGCCTCGAACCCAAGGCCGAAGGCGGCTCGCTGCACCTGAAGGCCGAGATCGTGCACGGCAAGCTGCAGGTGACGGTGGCCGACACCGGCCTGGGCTTCGGCAAGGCCGCCACCGCCGGCACCGGCGTCGGCCTGGCCAACATCCGCGAGCGGCTGCAGTTGCTGTATGGCCCGCGCGCCACGCTCACGGTGACCGAGAACCGGCCCAGCGGCACCGTGGTGACCGTCACCGTGCCCTACAAGACCGTGGAAGGCACACCGGCATGAACGACGACGACATCCACGCCTTCAGCCCGCCCGCCGCCGGCGCGGCGGCGGCCGCGGCCCCAACGCCCAGGCCGCGCCGGCGCGTCTGGCCCTGGCTGGCGGGCGCGGCGCTGCTGATCGTCGGCCTGGTGCTGGCCGGCGGCGTGGCGCTGCTGGCCTCGCTGCCGGACGGCGCCGCCGATGGCGTGCAGGTCATCGTCGACGGCCCGCCCTGGACGCACGACGGCCCCGGCATCGTCGCCGCCGCCGTTGCCGTGACGGCGGTGCTGCTGTGCGTCGGCGCCGCGCTGCTGCTGGGCCTGCTGGTGGCCACGGTGGTCGTGCCGGTGGCGGTCGTGCTGGCGGTGCTGGGCCTGGTGCTGTGCCTGGTGCTTGGCCTGGTGCTCGGCCTGGCCGGGCCGCTGCTGGCCGTGGTGGCGCTGGCGGCGGTGCTGCTGTCGCCGCTGTGGCTGGCAGGCCTGCTGCTGTGGCTGCTGCTGCGCCGCCGGGCCGCGCCCGCGCACACACCCGCGCGTACACCCGCGCACCCGCCCACACACCCGCCCGCCGCTACGATGCCGTCATGAACACGCCCGACCGCACCGGCTCGCCCGTCACCGCGCCCCGCGCCGTACTCGCCGACGACGAACGCCTCATGCGCGACCAGTTGCGCGCGCGCCTGGCCGAAGTCTGGCCCGAGCTGCAGATCGTCGCCGAGGCCAAGAACGGCCTCGAGGCGGTGCAGCTGGTGGCCGAGCACCGGCCCGACATCGTCTTCCTCGACATCCGCATGCCCGGCCTGACCGGCGTGGAGGCGGCGCGCCAGATCGCCCAGCTGCCGCCGCGCGAGACCGGCGACGGTGCGGCCGACGACGACGAGCTGCTGCCCGAGATCGTCTTCATCACCGCCTACGACCAGTACGCGGTCGAGGCCTTCGAGCAGGGCGTGGCCGACTACGTGCTCAAGCCCGCCGAGCGCGACCGCCTGCTGGTCACGGTGCAGCGCATCCAGCAGCGCCTGGCGGCGCGCGCCTCCGGTGCCGACGGGCCGGCCGGCCCGCACATGCAGCAGCTGCTGCACCAGCTGGCCGCGCGCCTGAACCCCGGCGCCGCGCCGCAGTACCTGCAATGGATACAGGCCACCGTGGGCCAGGCGATACAGATGATCCCGGTCGACGAGGTGCTGTTCTTCATCAGCGACGAGAAGTACACCCGCGTGCAGACGGCGCAGGTCGAGGCGTTGATACGCAAGCCCATCAAGGAGCTGGTCGACGAGGTCGACCCGCGTGCGTTCTGGCAGATCCACCGCAGCACGCTGGTCAACGTGAAGGCCATTGCCAGCGTCACGCGCGACTTCCGCGGCCGCCAGATCGTCGGCGTCAAGGGCCACCCCGAAAAGCTCGAGGTCAGCCGCAGCTACACCGGGCTGTTCAAGGGAATGTGAAACCGGCCGCCACCACCGGCGGCCAACCCGACAAGCGACCGCGACGCGGCGCCGCACCCGCCCGTTCGTGACAAACGTCACGACTCGACCCTGAGCGCGCCGTTCGCGCGCGCTGCCGTCGCATCGCGGCCTTGCCGCAGCCGCCCCGCGGCGGCATGGCACGCGGCCCAACATCTGAAGCATCTGCTCGCAAAGGCGCACCAGCCGTCACGGCCAGCGTGCGCGCGGCCCGCTACCGTCCGCTCCGCCTTCAGCTGTCAAGCGGCCCACCATGCTTCTCGCCACGACCCAACCTGCCCAACGTCGATTCGACTTCGCCCGCCGCACCATGGCGGCGCCGGCCGGGGGCGCCTGGGTAACCCGCGACGAGGCCATCATGGGCACCGCCATCCACGTCGAACTGTGGGCCGACGACCGCCGCCTCGGTGAAGCCGCCGCCGCCGCGGTGATGGACGAGATGCACCGCATCGACCGCGCGATGAGCCCGCACAAGCCGGCCTCGGAGCTCAGCCGCATCAACCGCGAAGCCGCGCGCCATGCGGTGCCGCTGAGCGACGAGATGTACGCACTGGTCGAGCGCGCGCTGGCCTTTTCGCGCCTCAGCGGCGGCGCCTTCGACATCAGCTACGCCGCCGTCGGCCAGCTCTACGACTACCGCCGCCGCGTGCGCCCCGGCGCCGCCGAGCTCGAGCGCGCGCGCGCCCTCGTCGGCTGGCAGCACCTGCATCTCGGCCCCAAGGCACGCACGCTGCGCTTCGGCCTCGAGGGCATGCGCATCGACCTTGGCGGCTTCGCCAAGGGCCATGCGGTCGACCGCGCCGCCGCGCTGCTGCGGCGCCGCGGCATCAGCAGCGCGCTGGTCAGCGCCGGCGGCGACAGCCGTGTCATCGGCGGGCGCACCGTCGGCGGCCAAGAGAGCCGTCCGTGGAGCGTGGCCATCCGCGACCCGCGCCGCGCCGGCGAGGTGGTGGCCGTGCTGCCGCTGGAGGACACCTCGGTGTCGACCTCGGGCGACTACGAACGCTTCTTCGACGACGGTGCCGAACGTGTGCACCACCTCATCGACCCGGCCACCGGCCACAGCCCGCAGCACGTGCACAGCGTGACCATCCTCGCCGACGACGGCCTGACCAGCGAAGCGCTGTCCAAGGCCGTGTTCGTGCTCGGCATCGAGCGCGGCCTGGCGCTGGTGGCCACGCTGCCCGGTGTCGACGCCGTGGTCGTCGACACCCGGGGCCGGCTGCACGCGTCGGCCGGCCTGTTGCAGGGCCTGCCTGCAGCCGGCCCGTGACTCGCCGCGTGCCCGCCCGACACCTCCAGGAGACGACGATGTTTCTGCCTGCCTCCTCGCGCCTGCCCCATCTGCCGCGCCTGCGCCGCCGGCTGCCCGGCTTCGTCGCCGGCGCCGCAGCGCTGGCGCTGCTGACCCTGGCCGCCTGTTCGGGCGGCGGCAGCAGCGGCGGCGCCGACGCGCTCACCGTCAACGGCGACGTGCCGCTGGTCTACGTCAAGCGCGCCACGGCGCTGGCCATCAACCCCACCGACGGCACCAACAGCGCACCCGGCGGCGACCTCATGCTGCGCGAGAAGAGCAGCGCGAGCGCCACCGAGCACAACCTCACCGCACGTTTCACCGCCGGCCTGGGCGATGCCTCGGACCCCGAGGTCAGCTACGACGGCAGGAAGGTCGTCTTCGCGATGAAGTGCCCGGCCAGCAATACCGCCACGGTGGACGGCACGCCCGGCGGCGCGAAAGCCTGCACCGGGCGCTGGAACGTGTGGGAATACGACATGAGCAACCAGGCCGCCGGCGGCCTGGCCGGCGGCAGCTTCAGGCGCATCACCTCCACCACCACCGACGACGACGTCGACCCGGTCTACCTGCCGGCCAACCGCGGCATCGTCTTCTCCAGCAACCGCCAAGCCAAGAGCAGCCTGAACCAGGCGCTGGGCCGTGCCTACTTCGCCGCCGACGAGTACGAGCGCGAGCGGGTGCTCAACCTGCACACCATGGCCGTCGACGGCAGCGGCATCCAGCAGATCACGTTCAACCAGAGCCACGACCGCAACGCCGTCATCCGGCCCAACGGCGACATCATGTTCAGCCGCTGGGAACACGTGGCCGACCGCAACCGCTTCGCCGTCTTCCGCGCCAAGCCCGACGGCACCGACCTGTTCGTGCTGTACGGCGCGCAAAGCCCCGGCAACAGCTACCTGCATCCGCGCGACATGGACCCGCGCGGCCCGCGCAAGGGCCAGGTGCTGAGCTCGCTGATGCCGCTGTCGGGCACGCAGGAGGGCGGCTCGCTGCACATGATCAACGCCGCCAACTACAGCGAGTTCAACACGCCGGCCAATTCCACGGTGCCCACCACCGGCGGCCAGGTTGAGATCACCAACAACGCGCTCACCGACGGGCGCGCGCTGGCGCTGGCGGGCCGCGCCACCACGCCCTACCCGCTGTGGGACGGCAGCGACCGCGTGCTGGTCGCGTGGCGCCCCTGCCAGGTGACGCGCAACGGCGCCGTCGTGCCCTGCAGCACCCTCACCGACGACGAGAAGGCGATGCTCGCCGACACCAACCGCCCGATGTCCGTGCGCGCCACCGACAGCGTGCGCGACAACGCGCCGGCGGCCTACGCCGTCTACATGTTCGACCCCAACAAGCAGACCTGGCTGGTCGTGGCCGCGCCGCCCTCGGGCTTCATGTACACCGACCCCATCGCGCTGCAGCCGCGGTCCGAGCCCAACGTGGTCGAGCCGACCACGGTCGACGCCGCGCTGGCGGCACAGGACATGGCGCTGATAGAGGTGCGCAGCGTCTACGACACCGACGGCCTGCAGCGCATGGCCGAGCGGATGTTCGTAGCCGCCGACCGCCCCGCGGGCTGCGTGCGCAGCATCGCACTGACCGCCCCCGCCGACACCCTGGACACGCGCACCCAGGTGCCCGACCTGGCGCGCATGAAAGACCCCGCCGACCCCGCCTACCGCTGCGCCCCGGCGCGCTTCGTGCGCGCCGTGCGCGCCGTGGCGCCGCCCTCGGGTTCGACGGGCCTGCGCCAGGCCATCGGCGAGACCGAATTCGAGCAGCAGCAGATCCTCGGCTACGCGCCCATCGAGCCCGACGGCAGCTTCAAGCTCAGGGTGCCGGCCGACGTGCCGCTGGCGCTTTCGATCATCGACGCCGAGGGCCGCGCCATCCAGACGCACACCAACTGGATCCAGGTGCGGCCGGGCGAGCGCCGCACCTGCGACGGCTGCCACAGCCCGCGCCGCGGCGCCTCGCTGAACTCGGGCGCCATCGTCAATACGCTGCCCGCCGGGCTGAACCGCGCCCTCTCGGCGCAGCACCAGAGCGGCGAGACCCTGGCCTCGCTGGTGACGCGCCTGCAGCCCGCGGCGCTGGCGCTGTCGGTCGACGCGGTGTTCAGCGACCGCTGGGCCGACACCACGCAGGCCGGCGTGACGGCGCTGCCCGCCATCAGCCTGCGCTACCGCGGCAACCCCGACCCGGCCGACGATCTGGCCACGGCGGTGCCGGCCAACGGCGTCATCAACTACCCCGAGCACATCCAGCCGCTGTGGACCCGGGCGCGCGGCGCCGCCGGCGCGGCCACCTGCACCAACTGCCACGCCGACACGCTCAAGCTCGACCTGCGTGGCACCGTCTCGGGCACCGGGCGCCTGGTGTCGTACGAAGAACTGCTGCTCGGCGACCCGCTGATCGACGCCGTCACCGGCCGGCCGGTGATCCGCGTTCGCGAGGGCATCCCCGAGGTCGTGCGCGCCGCGGCGCTGGTCGAGACGAGTTCGGGCGCGGCCAACACCGCGGGCCAGGCGCGCAAGAGCCGGCTGACGGAGATCCTGTGGGGCCAGACCCTGCTGGCCGGCACCGCCGCCCGCACCGCCCACCCCAATCCGCCGGCCAGCGTGACCACCGGCACGGGCGCGACGGCGGTGACGACCGCGATCCCCGACCACGCCAAGCTGCTGAACCGCGCCGAGAAGCGCCTGCTCGCAGAGTGGATGGACCTCGGCGGCCAGTACTACAACGACCCCTTCGATGGCGCCAGCGGCGTGCGCTCGGTGAGCGCGCTCAGCCAGGCCACCTTCATGGCCGAGGTGCAGCCGGTGCTGCAGGCGCAGTGCGCGAGCTGCCACCAGGCCGGGCTGGGCAACCCGCGCAACCGCTTCGTGCTGACGGGCAGCGAGGAGGGCGACTTCAACGTCACGCTGACGATGATCAACGACACCTGCACGCCGGCAGCCAACCCGCTGCTGAGCCGGCCGTCCACCGTGCCGCACCCGGCCGGCGACACGGCCCAGGTCACGGCGCTGCTGCCGGCGGGCAGCAGCGGCTACACGCGCATCGCGAACTGGATCGCACGCGGCTGCCCCACGCCTTGAGCCGCCCTGACGCCGCACTGACGCCGCACTGACGCCCCCCCGACGAGACTGCATGACGATCAAGCTCTACAACAGTCGCCTCTTCATCACCCTGGCCACGGCGGCCACGGCCATCGCGGCCTGCGGTGGCGGCAGCCCGCTGGACAACCCGCCCACGCTGGCCAATCCGGCCGGCGCGGCAGGCCAGAAGCTCTCGTACGCCTACTTCGAGCGCTGCGTGAACCCGGTGCTGAAGACGCCGCTGCGGATCGACATCAACGGCGCGATTTCCGTCAACACCTGCGCCTCGGCCGGCTGCCACGACAACGCCACCGGCACCGGCGGCGCGCTGCGCCTGATGGCGGCCGCGGCGCCCGCGGCCAGCGCCGCCACGCCCACCGAGGTGCGTGCAACCGACATGTACAAGAACTACTACTCGTCGCTGGGCGAGACGGTGGTGGGCGCGCCCGACGAGAGCCGCTTGCTCAACAAGCCGCTGGTGCGCGGCGTGCTGCACGGCGGCGGCCTGATCTTCGAGCGCGCCGACACCGCCGAGGCCAAGACGATCCGCTTCTGGATCGGCCGCCCGATGCCGCAGGGCCAGGACGAGTTCAGCAGCGCCGCCGCATCGATGTTCGACGCCACGGGCGCCTGCAGGATCGAGTGAAGGTGGTCCTGCCGATGAACCTGCCCCGCGCCCTGCACCACACGCTGCCTGCGCTGGCCGTCGCGGCCACGCTGTTGGCCGGCCCCTGCCTGCCGGCCCATGCGGCAGAGGCGCCGGCCGAGCGACTGCAGGTCGCCGAGCCCTACCTCGAGCTGCACACCGGCCCGGGCCGCGGCTACCCGGTGTTTTTCGTCGTCGAGAAGGCGCAGTGGGTGGCCGTGGAGCTGCGCCGCACCGACTGGTACCGCGTGCGCGCCGACGGCGGGCAGGTGGGCTGGGTGCAGCGCAAGCAGCTCGAGAGCACGCTCACCGCCGCCGGCGGCGCCAAGACCTTTCGCGACCTGCTGCTCGACGACTACCTGGCGCGCCGCGTCGAGTTCAGCGGCGGCTGGGGGCGCTTCAAGGGCGAGCCCATGCTGCGCCTGGGCCTGCAGGCGCGGCTGGCCGACACGCTGGGCGCCGAGCTCACGGTGGGCCAGGTGCAGGGCCTGTTCTCGGGCACCGACTTCTGGCACGTCAGCCTCGTCAGCGAGCCGTGGTCCGACCGCCGCCTCTCGCCCTACTTCGCCGTCGGGCTGGGCCAGTTCCGCAACATCCCCAACAGCAGCCTGGTCGACGCCGCGCCCACCGACGCCAAGCTCGCGCAGGCCTCGATCGGCCTGCGCTGGCACATCAGCGAGCGTTTCACGGCGCGGCTGGACTGGACGCTCTACACCGCCTTCGTCGCCGACACCCGCAGCACCGAGTACCGCAGCCTCACGGCCGGCCTCGGCTTCTACTTCTGACCCGCCCACGCCCATGCCCTCTGTCGACAAGCACCTGCCGGCCCTGGCCATCGCCGCGGCCATGGCCCTGACCGCGGCGGCGCGGCCCGCCGCCGCGCAGACGAGCACGCCGAGTGCTCCGGGCACGCCCCAGCCCGCCGAGCAGGTCATCGTGCCGCAGGTCGAGCGCCGCGACGTCAGGCTGCCGCGCTACGCCTCGCGCGACTTCTCGGCCGGCGTCTTCGCGGGCACCTACGCGACGCAGAACTTCGGCACCAGCGCGGTGAGCGGCCTGCGCCTGGCCTATCACATCACCGAAGACGTGTTCGTCGAGGCCACGCTGGGCCGCACCAAGGCCAGCGACGAGGACTTCCGGAAGATCTTCCCCAACGGCGGCATCTTTCCCACGCCGCAGCAGAAGGTCAGCTACTACAGCGTGGTGGCCGGCTACAACCTGCTGCCGGGCGAGGTGTTCTTCGGCCGCGGCAACGCGCGCCTGTTCCAGGGCTACATCGTGGGCGGCGTGGGCAGCACCGACTTCGCCGGCGTCAAGCGCCAGACCATCAGCGCCGGCTTCGGCCTGCGCGTGCACGCCCTGGACCGCCTGACCGTGCAGGCCGACGTGCGCGACCACGTCTACTCGCTCGACCTGCTGGGCCGGCGCCGCAGCACGCAGAACCTTGAGGTCACCGCCGGCCTGAGTTTCCTGTTTTGAAGGCGATCACCATGCGCAATCTCATCCTCGCCCTGATGCTGGCCGCCGGCACGTTCGCCGCCACCGGTGCCCGCGCCGCCGTCACGCCCCAGACCGCGGCACCGGACTTCACGCTGAAGACCGCCGAAGGCCGCAACCTGCGCCTGCAGGAACAGCGCGGCCAGGTCGTGCTGATCAATTTCTGGGCCAGCTGGTGCGGGCCCTGTCTCCAGGAGATGCCGCACCTCAACCGCCTGCACGAGCGCTATGCCTCCAGCGGCTTCAGGCTGCTGGGCGTCAACGTCGACGACAACCCGCGGCTGGCCGCGCAGGTGGCGCAGCGCCTGGGCGTGAAGTTCACCGTGCTGCTCGACACCGACAAGGCCGTCGTCAAGCGCTACGACCTGGGCAGCATGCCCGGCACCGTGCTCATCGACCGCGACGGCCGCGTGCGCTACCTGCACCGCGGCTACCGCGACGGCATGGAAGCCGACTACGAGCGCCAGATCCGCGAGCTGGTGAAGGAGTGAACATGGCCCACCCCCGAAGCGCCTGCGGCGCTCCCCCTCAAGGGGGCGCTGCCAGCGGCCCGGCGAAGCCGGTTCCGCGGCGGCCACTTGGTCGGGCACTGACATTGGCCATCTGCACCGTCGCTGCCCTTTCCAGCAGCGGCTGTGCCGTCAAGCCCTGGGTCGCGCCCTATGAGCGCGAGCGCCTGTCCGACCCGGTGATGCAGTGGTCGCGCACCGCGCTGGCCGACAAGCACCGTGAGCACATCCATCTCGTGCGCGAAGGCTCACGCGGCGCGACCGGCGTCCAAGGCGGCGGCTGTGGCTGCAACTAGCCCCCCCCCGAAGCGGCTGCGCCGCCTCCGCCCAGGGCGGCGACCCCAGCGGCGCTGCGAAGCCGGTTCCGCGGCGTCCACTTGGTGGCGACGCGGCTGCGCCGGCGTCGGTCAGCTGCTGCGCGGGCTGCTCGGTGGCCTGCTGGCCGGCGGCACTGCTGCCACCGCCGCCACGCTGCCCGAGAACAAGGCCGAGGCGATCTATCACGTCTACGACGGTGGCGGCGTCAAGGCCACGGGCCCGGCATTGCTGGTGCGCAAGAGCCTGGCCGACCGCGTCTCGTTGTCGGCGCAGTACTACATCGATGCCGTCAGCAACGCCAGCATCGACGTCGTCACCACCGCCAGCCCGTTCAAGGAGACGCGCAAGGCCTACGACTTCGGTGCCGACCTGCTGGTGCGCGACAGCCTGTTGACGCTGAGCGTGTCGCGCAGCGACGAGCCCGACTACATCGCGCAAGCCGTCAACGCCGACGTCTCACACGAGGTCTTCGGCGGCATGACGACCGTGAGCCTGGGCTTCACGCGCGCCCGCGACCAGGTCGGCAAGAAGGGCGAGCTGGGCTGGATCGACCAGGCCAGGCATTGGCAGTACCGCGCCGGCGTGACGCAGATCCTGACACCGCGCTGGCTGGTGAGCCTGAATGCCGAGGCCGTGGCCGACAGCGGCTTCCTCGGCAGCCCTTACCGCGCCGCGCGCGTGTTCGGCGCCGCGGTGCCCGAGCGCAACCCGCGCACGCGCAGCAGCCGCGCGGTCAAGCTGCGCACGCTCTACGACAGCGGCAGCCTGCTCGCCGGCAGCTCGGTGCGTGCCGAGTTCCGCCGCTACTGGGACAACTGGGACATCTTGGCCACGACCACCGAGTTCGGTTTCGCCAAGCGCCTGGGCGAGAGCTTCCTGCTCGACGCCTCGTTGCGGTTCTATGCGCAAGACAAGGCGCTGTTCTACAGCGACAACGCGCAGGTCGAGACGGTCTACGTCTCGCGCAACCGCCAGCTCAGCACCTTCAAGAGCACCTCGTTCTCTGCCCGCCTCAGCTACACCTGGCCTCGGCTGCCGCCGGGCTGGGACGTCAAGCTCATGGGCGCCTACGAGCGCAAGAGCTTCCGCTTCGACGACTTCACCGACCTGCGCACCGGCAGCAACTACGGCTACGACGCCAACGTGCTGCAGCTGATGGTGCTGGCCACCTTCTAGACCTCCGGGAATCGCCATGCCCCTGCGACTCGTCTCCTTCCTCGCGCTGACCTGGGCGCTTCTCGCCGCGCTGCTGTCGGCGCTGGTGATGTCCCTGCCGGTGCTTGCGGCCGAGGCTGCGGTGCCGGCCGTCGTGCCTGCCGCCGCGCCGGCGGCCAGCGCGCCCGCCGAGCCCGACGCACCGGCCGCACTCGACACCCGCGTACAGCAGCTCAAGGCCGACGTCATCCGCCTCAACCGCGACCTGCTCGTGCTCGAGGAAGAACTGCTCTACCCGGCCGGCACGCAGGTCGCGCTGTTCGTCAGCATGGACGTGGGCAAGCTGTTCGAGCTGGAGTCGGTGCAGATCAAGCTCGACGACAAGGTCGTCGCCAACCACCTCTACACACCGCTGGAAGTGCAGGCCCTGCACCGCGGCGGCGTGCAGCGTGTCTTCATGGGCAACCTGCGCGCCGGCAAACACCAGGTCACGGCCTTCTTCACCGGCCGCGGCCCGCACGAGCGCGACTACAGGCGCGGCACCACGCTCGAGTTCGACAAGGGCGTCGACCCGCGCTACATCGAGCTGCGCATCCGCGATGTGCAGGCCAAGCTGCAGCCCAGCTTCGAGGTCAAGGTCTGGTGAAACCGCTCCCCCCCCGAAGCGCCTGCGGCGCTCCCCCCCGGGGGGGGGCAACGCCAGCGGCCCGGCGGAGCCGGTTCCGCGGCGTTCGCTTGGTCGCGTTGCTCGCGTTTTCGTTTGTCGGTGCAGTGGTCGCGCAGCCGCGCGAGCCCGGCGCGCCGCAGGCCGTCGGGGCGCCGCATTACGGCGACACGCTGTTCAACCTCTACCAGGACAAGACCTTCAGCGCGCTCACGGGGCTGATGGTGTCGCAGCACTTCGGCCGCATCGCCCCGCACGACGACGAGGCCGAGGTGCTGCGCGGCGGCATGCTGCTGGCCTACGGCCTGCACGACGAGGCCGCCGCGGTGTTCGCGCAGCTGATCGAGAACAACGCCAGCCCGGCCGTGCGCGACCGCGCCTGGTACTTCCTGGCCCAGGCGCGCCACCAGCGCGGCCTGAACGCCGTGGCCGAACAGGCGCTGGCCCGCATCGAGGCGCCGCTGCCCGGCGCGCTGCAGGACGAGCGCCGGCTGCTGCAGGCGCAGCTGCTGATGGCACGCGACGACCACGCCGGCGCCGCCGCGGTGCTCGAGGCGCTGCAGGCCGACCCCCAGGCCACGCCGCATGCGGGCCTGTACGCGCGCTACAACCTGGGCGTGGCGCTGGTCAAGAGCGGCCAGGCCGACAAGGGGCTGGCGCTGCTGGATGCCGTCGGCCGCACCCCCGCGGCCAACGAGGAACAGCGCAGCCTGCGCGACCGCGCCAACGTCGCGCTGGGTTTTGCCACGCTGGCCGGCAAGCAGCCGCGCGAGGCGCGCTCGGCGCTGCAGCGCGTGCGCCTGACGGGACCATCGTCGAACAAGGCGCTGCTGGGTTTTGGCTGGGCCGCTGCCGAGCTGAAAGACCCGCAGCTGGCGCTGGCGCCGTGGACCGAACTCGCAGGCCGCGGCTCGGCCGGCGGCGCCGATGCCTCGGTGCTCGAGGCGCGCATCGCGCTGCCCTTCGCGATGGCCGAGCTGCGCGCCTACGGCAGCGCGCTCAAGGGCTACGAGCAGGCGGTGGCGGGCTTCGAGCGTGAGCGGCTGGCGCTGGTCGAGTCCATCGCCGCCATCCGCGCCGGCGTGCTGGTGCAGGGGCTGCTGGCCGACAACGCCGCGGCCGCCGACCTGGGCGCGGCCACCGGCATCCGCACGCTGCCCGCGATGCCACATGCCGCCCACCTGGCGCCGCTGTTCGCCGGCCACGCCTTCCAGGCCGCGTTCAGGAACCTGCGCGACCTGAACTTCCTCGACGCCAACCTGGCGCGCTGGCAGGACAGCCTGGGCGTCTACACCGAAATGCTCGACAACCGCCGGCGCGCCTTTGCCGTCAAGCTGCCCGCCGCGCGCGCCCATGGCGGCGCGGCCGAGATCGCCGCGCTGGCACGGCGCCGCGACGCGCTGGCCGCCGAGCTGGCGCGCGTGATGGCCGACGGCGACGCGGCAGCCTTCGCCGACGAGCGTGAGCGCGGCCTGCTGCAGCGCCTGGCCCACGGCCGGGCGACGATCGCCGCCAGCGACGGCGCGCCCGACGTGCTGCTTGCCGCCGACACCACCGAGCGCCTGCGCCGCGCCGCCGGCGCGCTGACCTGGCAGCTGGCGCTGGCCTTCAGCGAGCGCGGCTGGCAGGCCACCAAGGCCTTGCGCGCCAGCGACAACGCGCTGGCCCACGCGCAGGCGCAAGACAGCGCGCTGGCCCGCGCCCAGCGCGACGAGCCGGCGCGCCATGCCGCCTTCGCCGAACGCATCGCCGCGCTGGCGGCTCGCGTGGCCGCGCTGCGGCCGGGCATCACGCTGGCCGCCAGCGCCGTGCAGGCGCAGCTGCAGGACATCGCCGTGGCCGAGCTCGAGAGCCAGCAGGAACGCCTGGCGCAGTACGCCGCGCAGGCGCGGCTGGCCATCGCGCAGATCCACGACCAGGCGCAGTTTGCGCAGCGCACCGGCGCGCCGGGAGCCGCGCGGTGAAGGCCACGCATCACGCACCACGTCGGCCGCGCGGGCTGGCTGCGGCGCCGCGGCCAGCGCGGCCGGCGCTGCAGGCGCTGGCCGCCGCGCTCGCCGCGGTGCTGGCACTGGCCGGTTGCGCCGGCCGCAAGACACTGCCCGGCGACGACCAGCCCACGCTGGCCAGCCTGGGCGCGAGCAGCCTCCAGGTCACGCCCGACGAGATCACCGGCGTGGCCGAAGAGCAGACCATCGCCGCCTACCGCCAGTTCCTGCAGGCGGCACCCGGTGCACCGCAGCGGCCCGACGCCCTGCGCCGGCTGGGCGACCTGGAGATGGACCGCGCCGACCGCATCGCCGCCGACGCCACCGGCGCGGCCCGCAGCGCCGAGCCCGACTACAAGGCCGCCATCGCCCGCTACCACGAGTTCCTGAAGGCCTACCCGCAAGACCCGCACAACGACCGCGTGCTCTACCAGCTGGCGCGCGCGCAGGAGCAGGGTGGCGACCTCGAAAGCGCGCTGAAGACGCTGACGCACCTCGTCGGCAGCTACCCCGCCACGGCGCACGGCGACGAGGCCCAATTCCGCCGCGGCGAGCTGCTGTTCGCGATGCGCGACTACAAGCAGGCCGAGACGGCTTACGCCGCCGTGCTGAAGAGCGGGCAGGCCACGCCCTTCGTCGAACGTGCCCTCTACATGCAGGGCTGGTCGCTGTTCAAGCAGGGCCGGCTCGAGGAATCTCTGCAACCCTTCTTCGGCGTGCTCGATCTCAAGCTCGGCGGCCTGCCGGCCGAGGTGCGCGACACCGCCGAACTGGCCGCCGTGCGCGGGCTCACCCGCGCCGACCGCGAACTGGTGGACGACAGCTTCCGCGTCATGAGCATCGCGCTGTCCAACCTGCAGGGCGCCGAGAGCATCGCGCGCCACATCGGCACGCCGGCACGCGAGGGCTACCAGTTCCGCGTCTACAGCGCCCTGGGCGAGCTCTACATCCGGCAAGAACGCATCAAGGACGCCGCCGACACCTATGCGCTGTTCGTGCGCCGCCAGCCGCTGCACGCACAGGCGCCGCTGCTGCAGGCGCGCGTGATCGAGATCTACGAGCGCCACGGCTTCGACACGCTGGCGCTGCAGGCCAAGAAGGACCATGTGCTGCGCTACGGCGCCGACAGCGAGTTCCGCCGCGCCAACCCCAGCGGCTGGCTGGGCGCGCAGCCGCTGGTCAAGACCCACCTGGGCCAGCTGGCGCGCCACCACCACGCGCTGGCGCAGAAGAGCAAGGCCGGCGCCGACGTGCAGGAGGCCGTGCGCTGGTACGGCGCACTGCTGGCCGCCTTTCCGGACGACGCCGAGGCGCCGGCGCAGCGTTTCCTGCTGGCCGAACTGCTGTTCGAGGACCGCCGCTGGGCCGACGCGGCGCGTGAATACGAAACCGTGGCCTACACGCCTGCGCCGGCCGTGGCGCCCCCTGACGCCGGCGCCGCCAACACGACACCGCAACCCACTACGCCGCTGCGCCGCGCCGACGCCGGCTACGGCGCGCTGCTGGCCTACGCGGCGCAGGAGCGTGATGGCGACGCCGCACAGCGCACCGCGCTGCAGCGCGCCTCGGTGGCCAGTTCGCTGCGGTTTGCCACCGCTTTCCCGGCCGACGTGCGCAACGGCGCCGTACTGGTGCGCGCCGCCGAGCAGCTGTTTGCGCTGGGCGATGCCGAGCCCGCGGCCGGCGTGGCACGCCGGGCGCTGGCGCTGCAGCCGGTGCCGGCGCCCGAGCTGCGCCGCACCGCCTGGACGGTGCTGGCCCACCACGCCTTCGAACGCGGCCAGCACGCCGCGGCCGAGGCCGCCTACGGCGAGGTGCTGGCGCTCAGCCCGGCGGGCAGTGCCGGCCGCGCCGAGCTCGTCGAGCGCCAGGCCGCGGCCATCTACAGGCAGGGTGAAGCCGCCCGTGGCAGCGGCGAGACGCGCGCCGCCGTGGCCCACTTCCGGCGTGTGGCCGCAATGGCCGCCGGCGCCGGGCTGCCGGCGACGTCGGCGGTGCGCGCCAGTGCGCAGTTCGACGCCGCCGCCGGTCTCGTCGCGCTGAAGGACTGGAACGAGGCCACCACCGCGCTCGAAGCCTTCCGCCGCGAGCAGCCCGGCCACGCGCTGCAGGCCGAGGTGGCGCCGCGGCTGGCGCTGGCCTATCTGGAGGCCGGCCGCCACAGCCTGGCGGCGGCCGAGTTCGAACGCGTGGCCAGCGCCGGCGGCGACCCCGAGCTGGCCCGCGGCGCGCTGTGGCAGGCCGCCGACCTGCACGAGAAGGCGGCACTGGCCGACCTGCAGCAGCGCGCCAGCGCACCACCGCCGGCCGTGGCCGCGCCATCGCGCAAGCCGGTCGCTCGCAGCACGCCGGCCAAGGGCAAGGCCACCGCCGCGGCGCGCGCGCCGGTGGCGCCCCCGGCACCCGGCTCGACGCCGCTGATGGCCACCGCCTTCAAGGCCTGGGCGCGTTACCTGCAGCAGTACCCGCAGCCGCTGGAGTCCGCGGTCGAGGCGCGCTGGCACCTCGCCGAACTGGCGCGCCGCGACGGCCAGCCCGCGCTGGCCGCCAGCTGGCAGCGCGCCGTGCAGCAGGCCGACGCCGCCGCCGGCGACGCGCGCACCGCAGGCACGCGCACGCTGGGCGGCCAGGCCACGCTGGCGCTGGCCGAACCGCTGCAAGCCGCCTACCGCGAGGTGGCGCTGGTGGAGCCGCTGGCCAAGCAGCTGAAGCTGAAGAAGGCCCGGCTGGAAGAGGCGCTGCGCGCCTACGCCGCGGCCTCCGAGGCCGGCGTGGCCGAGATCACCACCGCCGCCACCTTCCACACCGGCGCGCTGTACCAGGACTTCGGCAAGGCGCTGATGGGCTCGGCGCGCCCGAAGAAGCTCAGCAAGGCCGAGCTCGAGCAATACAACGTGATGCTCGAGGAGCAGGCCTTCCCGTTCGAGGAGAAGGCCATCGCGCTGTTCGAGCTCAATGCGCGGCGCGCCGCCGAGGGCCTCTACGACGAGTGGGTGCGGCGCAGTTTTGCCGCCCTGGCACAGCTCAAGCCGGTGCGCTACGGCAAGAGTGAACGCCTCGACAACGCCCTGCCCGAAGATGCCGCGGCGCTGCAGGCCGCGCTGCAGGCCACGCCGGCGCCCACCGGCGCGCAGCACGTGGCGCTGCTCAACCAGCTGGGTGTGGCGCAGCGCCGGGCCGGGCAGCTGGCCGAGGCGCGCGCCAGCTACGAGGCGGCCATCGCGCTCGACCCGCTGGCCACGGCGCCACAGCTCAACCTGGCGATCCTGCTCGACCTCTACCTGGGCGACAACGCCGGCGCGCTGGTGCTGTACCAACGCTGCCAGGAGCTCTCGCCGGCCGACGCACCGGTGCTGGGCCGCTGGGCCGCCGAGCTGAAGGCGCGCAAGCCCGCGCCGGCCAGCCCGGCGCAGGCCGAGACCCCCGCCAAGCTGGCCGCCAGCGCACGCAAGGACACGCCATGACACGCCCGACGCCTGCCCTGCGAAATTCACTGACAGAAGCATGGACAGCCGCACGGGCCGCGGCACTGACAGCCACGCTCGTGCTGGCCGCCGCCGCAGCCCATGCACAAGACCGCGCCGACATCGACCGCACGCAGATCCTGGGCAACCGCGAACTGCCCAAGGTGCTCTACATCGTGCCCTGGAAAAAGCCCCTTCCCGGCCAGCTGAGCGGCCGCCCCGTGCACAGCGTGCTCGACGAAGCACTGGCGCCGGTGGACCGCGAGGTCTTCCGCCGCCAGGTCGACTACGCCGGCCAGCTGCAGGCGCGCGCCGACAAGGCCGAGCAGGCGGCCAAGGCCGCCCCCGGCACCCCTCCCGCCACCCCCGTCCCCGCCCCCACCGGAGCACCCCGATGAACACCTTCAACACCGTCGTCAAGTTCTTCGTCGACTGCGGACCTTTTCTCTACCCCAGCCTGACGATGATGACCATCGGCCTGGCCATCGCGGTTGAGCGGTTCATCTTCCTGCGCCGTGCGCGCAGCGAGAACCGGCTGCTCTGGGACCGCCTGCTGCCGCTGCTGCAGGGCGGCAAGTTCAAGGAGGCCGCCGGCGCCGTGGCCAGCAGCGAGGCGGCCATCGGCAAGATCGTCGCCAACGGCCTGGCGCGCATGCACAGCGCGCGCCGCCGCGAGGACATCGACCACGCGATGGAGGAAGGCATGATGGAGATCGTGCCGCGCCTGGAAAAGCGCACCCACTACATCGCCACCTTCGCCAACACCATCACCCTGGTGGGCCTGCTGGGCACCATCATCGGCCTCATCAAGGGCTTCACCGCCGTGGCGCAGGTGAACCCGGCCGAGAAGGCCGAGCTGTTGAGCGCGTCGATCTCGGTGGCCATGAACAACACGGCCTTCGCGCTGATGGTGGCCATCCCGTTCCTGCTCATCCACGCCTTCCTGCAGGCGCGCGCGAGCGAGATCGTCGACAGCCTCGAAGCGGCCAAGATCACCTTCCTGAACCTGGTGCAGCGCCTGGCCGGCGAGTCGCAGGGCCGCGACCATCGCGAGCCTCAGCAGGCGCCCGGCATGCGGGCGATGGGCACCGCCGACTGAGCGCCCTTACGACGTTCACGCATTCGAGAACATCAAGGGGCCGCCATGAGAACGCGTCGATTGCGCAAGGAAGTGCCGCACCTGGAGATCACCGCCTTCATCAACCTGATCGTGGTGCTGGTGCCCTTCCTGCTGTCCACCGCCGTGTTCACGCGGCTGGCGGTGATGGACCTGCAACTGCCGGCGCAGCAGTCGGCGGTGGAGCAGCTGAAGGTCCAGAACCTGCAGCTCGAGGTGGTGATCCGCAAGGACGCGCTCGAGGTGGGCGACCGCATCGGCGGCCTCATCCAGCGCATAGACCGCACCGGCACCGAACACGACATGAAGGCGCTGCAGCAACTGATGGTGATGGTCAAGGGCAAGTTCCCCGACCAGCGCGAAGCCACGCTGCTGGCCGAGCCCGACACCAGCTACGACCAGCTGGTGCAGGTGATGGACGCCGTGCGCGGCACCGTCACCGCGCAGGGGCCCAAGCTGGTTCGCGCCGAGCTGTTCCCGAACATCTCGGTGGGCGACGCGCCGGTGGTCAAGGCCAGCACGGGAGGCAAGGTGCTGAAGGCCGCGGCCGCGACGCCGGCCGGGGGGCGCAGCTGATGGCCGCGCTCACGCCGCTGGAAAAGCGCGCCCAGCGCAAGGCGCGCAACAGCACGGCGATGGACATGAACCTCGTCGCGCTGATCGACGTCTTCACCATCCTCATCTTCTTCCTGCTCTCCAGCGCCAGCGGCGTCGAGAGCCTGGTCAGCCCCAAGGCGGTGGCGCTGCCGCTGGCCAACAGCAACCAGGCGCCCAAGGAAACGGTGGTGCTGGTCGTGGCCGGCGACGAGATCCTGGCCGCCGGCCGGCGCGTGGCGCTGGTCAGCGAGGCCATGGCCGTCAGCGATGACCTGATTCCCGGCCTGAAGGCCGAACTCGACCTGCTGGCCGCGCGCCCCGTGGTGCGCGCCGAGAACCGCGACAAGATCAGCAGCGACGGCCACGCCGTGACCATCATGGCCGACAAGCAGATCCCCTACCAGCTGCTGCGCAAGGTGATGGCCACCTGCGCGAAGGCGGGGTTCAGCGATGTTTCGTTTGCCGTGAGGCAGAGGATGGACGCATGACGGCCGCAGCCGCCACCTTCGCCTTCCCGGCGTCGCCGCACCCGGCCTTGCCGGCCGGCGGCCTGCCCATGCTGGCCGGCCTGGCGCGCCGCGCCGCGGTGCTGCCGTGGACCGTGGCGGCCGAAGACGAAAAGCGCTTCCGCCGCATCCTCCAGCGCATCGGTGCGCTGGTGCTGCTGCTGGCCGTGGTGCTGCCCTTGGTACCCTTGCGCCAGGCCGAGCGAACCGAAGCCCAGCCGCTGCCGCCGCCGATGGCGCGCCTGCTTCTCGAACGCCAGCCCGCGGCCCCTGCGCCGCCCAAGCCCGAGGCCGCCACCGAAGTCGCGCTGGCCAAGCCCGAGGCGGCCAACGACAAACCCGCGCCGCCCACGCCACCGAAGAAGGCCGCGCCGGTGCCCGAGGCACGCCGCCCCATCGAAGGCAAGCCACCCGGCGAAGTGGCGCTGGACAACGCGCGCCGCAAGGCCAGCGGCGTGGGCCTGTTGGCGATGAAGAACGAACTCGCCGAACTCAGCGGCGCGCCGGCCGCGGTACAGCTGCGCCAGGACATCCGGCCCGGCCCGGGCGTGGGCACCGGCGTGGGCGTCGGCGTGGGTGCCGGCACCGAGGCCGGCGTGCCGGTGCGCGCGCTGATCACCAGCAACGCCACCAACGGCAGCGGCGGCATCAATACCGCGGCCTACAGCCGCAACACCGGCGGCGGCGGCCTGGCCGGCCGCGCCACCACGCTGGTCGAAGGTGTGGCCGGCGGCGGCGGCGGCGGCGGCCCCGGTGGCGGCGGTGCGCGCGACGGCACGGGCAGCGGCGGCAGCGTGGGTGGCCGCGGCGGCAAGGGCGGCACGCTGAGCAAGGGCAGCAGCGGCAAATCCAGCCGCAGCATCGAGGACATCAAGCTCGTCTTCGAACGCAACAAGGGCGCCATCTACGCCCTCTACAACCGCGCGCTGCGCGACGAACCGGCACTGCAGGGCAAAGTCGTGCTCGAGCTGAAGATCGCACCCGCCGGCACCGTGGACGGGCTGCGCATCGTCAGCAGCGAACTCAAGGCCGAGGAGCTGGAGAAGAAGCTGCTGGCACGCATCCGGCAGTTCGACTTCGGGGCCAAGGATGTCGACGTCATGGTCGTCACCTGGCCGGTGGACTTCCTGCCTTCGTAAGGCAGGGGCTGGCGGCCACGGCACGCGCACGCGCACGCGCACGCGCTGAGCCCACAGGATTGCCG
>PNKD01000009.1 GCA_013822265.1 Leptothrix sp. (in: b-proteobacteria) | reverse complement strand
GACGCTCGACAGCGCCAAGGAAGCAGTCAAAGGCTTGCTGAAGAAGTAGTCAGCGCGGGCTACCTGGGTCCGAATCCGCCTCAGGCGGCTTCATGAACGGCGGACGGCCTTTGTCGCGCCAGAAGTTGGCGACCAAGTCCTCTGACGTCACGCCCATCCCGGGGATCGCGTCGCTCTCCAACGGCAGCGCCTTCTTCGACCGACCAAGGCCTGTAACGGCGCCTCCAGTTGCTGCACCGAAGAGCGCTCCTACCGCACCCAGGACCGTCCGCGTCGCCCAGTCGTCATGGGCGGCCGAAAGCAGTCCGACCAGCGCGCCGATGACAAGGAAGCCGATGAAGATGAGCTTTCGCATGATCGTCACCTCTTCAAGGCAGACCTTACCGCAAACGAGATTGAACAGTCTCGTCCAAATTGAAGTGCGGCACGGCAACAAGTGGTTCCCGGGTTCGCCCAGGTCCGCGCGATATGTACGGCCCCTCAAGACGGCGCAACTGTTTGTCGGCGAGCCTAGGGGAACAAAACTCCAAATGGCCTGATGAACGCCATTTGTTCCCGTACATGTTCCCCTACTTGCGCTGTGCTGCCGTGAGACGGCAGGAGACTTCCTGACTCAAGCGACCAGCTAAGTCGTTGATTTTGCGGGAAGTTCGGTCCGGCATGGGACCGAGTGAAACGCTGGGATGGGGTGGCTGATGGGACTCGAACCCACGACGACCAGAATCACAATCTGGGACTCTACCAACTGAGCTACAGCCACCGCAGAGAGACGGAATTATAGCGGCCCGACGTCAACGCTCGGGCGTTGCCGCAGCCACGGGCGCATCGGCTGCAGCGGTGACGACGGCCTTGTGGCGCTTCTTCAGCGCCCCCAGGTAAGCCTCGGCTTCAGCGTTGGCCCAGGCCTGCGCGTATTGGGCACGCAACGGCTCCTCGCCGCCGGGCGGTTGCTCGCGCGGCAGCACCTGCATCACGCGCATCACGAAGAAGCCATCGGCGCCCAGGTCGACGCCCGTCACCACCGGCAGCTTGCCGGCATCGGCGCGCAAGGCGGCGTCCATCAGCGGCCGCGGCATGCCCTGGGCCTGCGCGCGCGACACCGTGACGACGATGGGCAAAGCTTCGGTGCTGCCGCCGGCCTGCAGCGCCTTCACGCGCGCCTGCCCTTCGGTGCGGGCCAGCGCGGCACTCTGCTCATCAACGAGGCGTGCACGCACCTTGTCCTTGACCTCGGCCAGAGGCAGGCTGCGCGCCGGCGCATGACGCACGACACGCGCGGCGGCCAGCCCGTTGGGACCGACCTCGACGGCATCGGTGTTGCGCTTGTCCTTCACGGCGTCGGTGGAAAACACCGCCGCCAGCAGCTTGGCCGAGGCCAGCGCACCGGTCGCACCAGGCGCGGCCGTGCGCTGCACGGTCGCCGTTTGCTTGGTGAGCTTGAGCTTGTCGATCACCGGCTGCAGGCTGTCGCTTTGTTCGTAGACGGTGTTGCTGAAGCTCTCGGCGGCCTCGGCCCAGCGCTTCTGCGCCGCGGCCTTGCGGGCCTCGGCCTCGACTTCGCCGCGCACCTCTTCGAAGGGCCGCGTCTGGCCGCCGCGCACGCCGGTCAAGGTGATGATGTGAAAGCCGAAGTCGCTCTCGACGATGCCGCTGATCTCACCTGCCTTGAGGCTGAATGCGCTGTCCTCGAAGGCCTTGACCATCTGGCCACGGCCGAAGAAGTCGAGGTCGCCGCCTTGCGCCGCCGAGCCGCTGTCGTCGGAGTTCTTGCGCGCCAGCTCGGCAAAGGCCGAGGGCGTCTTGCGCACCTCGGCCAGCAGGGCCTCGGCCTTGGCGCGGGCCGCCCGCCGCTCTGCCGCCGGGGCGCCGGCCTCGGCCTTCACCAGGATGTGGCTGGCGCGGCGCTCTTCGGCCACCGAGTAGCGCGCAATGCCTTCGGTGTAGGCCTTGCGCAGTTGCTCTTCGCTCTGCGTGACGGCCTTGCCCAGCATGTCCAGATCGAGGGTCACGTACTCGATGTCGGCCTGCTCGGGCGCGCGGAACTGCGCTTCGTTGGCCTTGTAGTAGGCCTCGATCTCGGCATCGCCGGGCTTGACGCGGTCGCGGTACGCCGCCGGGTCGAACCTCTGCAGCTGCACGGCGCGGCGCTCGAAAAAGGCATCCAGCGCCGCCTTGGCCGGTGTGGCCGAGGCCGGCGCCGTCTGCAGCACACCGGCCAGCACTTGCTTGAGGCCCAGTTCCTGGCGCAGCCGCTGGTCGAACAAGGCCGGCGTCAGGCCCTGCGCCACCAGCAGCTCGCGGCTGATGCGGCCGTCGGGGCCGCGCAGCCCCGCGTACTGCGGGTCGCTGTCGAACAGGCGCGCCATGCGCTCGTTGGTCGGGAACAGGTGCTGCTTGTTGGCCGCGGCCAGCAGCACACGTTCGCGCACCAGGTTGTCCAGCGTGGCTCGGCGCGATTCGGGCGTGTCCACGGGCAGGTTCGCGAGATCCGGCGATTGGCGGCGCAGCTGATCGAGATAGCGCTGGTGGCCGCTGTCCCATTCGGCCCGCGTGATCGACTGGCCGTCGACCTTGGCAACCGTGTCGTTGCCCGCATCGTTGAACTGCGAGTACCCCTGCACACCGAAGAAGACGAACGACGGGATGATGAGCAGGAGCATGAAACCCAGCGCCAGCCGGGTGTGGGTGCGGATGAACTCGAACATCTGTCGGAACCTCTGGGAGACTTCACGCAGCGGGCTGCGTCGGGAGAGATGGGGAAGACATGGCAGACGGGTGATGCGCCGCTCAGGCCATCGTCGACGATGCAACGCGGACGCTGCCACGGCGCACATCGCTGCGGCCCTGGCGCACGGGCCGCCCGGACGAGCGGCGCCATGCGGCCGCTGTCATGCAGGCCGCAAATTCTATCCGACGAGGTGGTGGGTGCTGACGGGTTCGAACCGCCGACCTACGCCTTGTAAGGGCGCCGCTCTACCGGCTGAGCTAAGCACCCGGTGAGGCAAGCCTCAGAGGGCGTCGCGCAGGCCCTTGCCCGGGCGGAACTTCGGCACCTTGGCCGCCTTGATCTTGATCGCGGCACCGGTGCGTGGGTTGCGGCCCATGCGGGCCTGCCGCTTGGGCGCGGTGAAGGTGCCGAAGCCGGTGATCGTGACGCTGCCGCCCTTCTTCAGGGTGGTCTTGACGGCGCCGATGATCGCCTCGAGTGAACGCGAGGCGGCCGCCTTGGAAATGTCGGCCTGCTTGGCGATGTGCTCGATCAGTTCACTCTTGTTCACGTCTCGGTTCCCCTCATGTGGAGTCTTCGGATTTCATTGGCCCGGTACCGCCCTGCGGCGCCCCACATGCAGGCAACGCGGGGTGCCGGCTCATTACATCCCGCTGGCTTCGGCAGTGTCAAGTGGAGGCCGGATTCTAGGGCCAGATATCCTGCCGTCGCGGGGCTGGCGCGGCCCTTAGCACGACAGTCTGAAACAGCCGGTTCGACGTCACGCCGCCCTCAGGCGAGCGGCCCGCGTGGCGCCGGCGGCACGTCGCGCACCACCAGCGCCACACCCACGGCGGTGCAGGCCAGGCCGGACAGGCTCAGCGCCGTCAGGCCCTCGTCGAACAGCCACCACGCCAGCACGGCCGTACAGGGCGGCACGAGGTACATCAGGCTCGTGACCGCGGTGGCGGCACCCCGCTGTATCAGCATGTACAACAGTGAGCTGCCGCCCAGCGTGAGCACCAGCACCGACCACGCCAATGCGGCCACCAACTCGGGATGCCAGTCGAAGGCATGGGGCTCGATGAGGGCCAGCGGCGCGGTGGCCGCCAGGGCCGCCGCCAGCTGCACCGTGCTGGCCGTGCGCACGTCGCAGGGCGCGACCCAGCGCTTCTGGTACAGCGTACCGACGGTGATGCTGGCCAGCGCCAGCATCACCGGCAAGATGTTGGCGGGTGAGGCCAGCCCCAGGTCGAGCTTGTGGCCGACCACCAGGGCCAGCCCGGCCAACCCGAGCCCCAGCCCCAGCCATTGCAGCGGGCGCACGCGCTGCGCGCCGCCGACCATGATGCTGAGCCACAGTGCAGTCAGCACCGGCTGCAGGCCGACGATGAGTGCGGCCATGCCTGCGCCCAGCCCGCCCTTCACGGCCACCCAAACGCCGCCGAGGTAGCCGCCGTGCATCAACAGCCCGGTCACGGCCAGGTGCAGCCACTGCGACCGCCCCTGCGGCCAGCGCGCGCCGGCCCAGGCTATCCAGGCACCGAAGGCCAGCACCGACAGCAAGTAGCGCAACGCCAGGAAGCCCATCGGCCCGGCGTGGGGCATGCCGTAGCGCGCGACCACGAAGCCCGTGCTCCAGATGAGCACGAAGATCACCGGCACACCGCGCCGCAGCGACGCCGGCGCGGGCGGCACCGAGGTCATCGCGCCTTGGCCCTGATCTCCGGGATCGCCTTGCGCAGGTAGTAGACCATCGACCAGATGGTCAGCACGGCGGCCACGACCACCAGCACCGTGCCCCACAGCCGCGTATCGACGATGCCGAACAGATGCCCGTCGTAGAGCAGGAAGGGGATGGCCACCATCTGCGCCACGGTCTTGAGCTTGCCCAGCATGTGCACCGCCACGCTGCGCGAGGCGCCGATATGCGCCATCCACTCGCGCAACGCCGAGATGGCGATCTCGCGCCCGATGATGATCAGCGCGATGAGCGGGTCGACGCGGCCCTCGCCCAGCAGCACCAGCAGGCTGGCGCAGATGAGGAACTTGTCGGCCACCGGGTCGAGAAAGGCGCCGAAGGCCGAGGTCTGGTTGAGCCGGCGCGCCAGCCAGCCGTCGAGCCAGTCGGTGGCGGCGAACAGCACGAACAGCGTGGTCGCGACCAGGTTCTTGGTCGCCGTGTCCCAACCCAGGTAGTACACGCCGATGATGAGCGGAATGGCTGCAATGCGCGCCCAGGTCAGCAGCGTGGGGATGGTCAGGAACATGCGTGGATTGTGCCCAAGGCGGGCGCCCTGGCACGAACCTGTGGGTCGGGCCGCTCAGTCGGCATCGAGCGTGCGCGGCTTGAAGCGCAAGTCGTCGTCGAAGAGAAAGGTCTCGACCACCTTCCACGGCCGCGGCAGGCGCGACACGTTGCCGTAGGGCGCGGCGCGGCGCACCGCCGCGATCGCCAGCGCCGTGGCCTCGTTGCCGGTGCTGGGCTTGCGCAGCACCTTGATGCCGCGAACGCTGCCGTCGGCTTCGAGTTCGACCTCGAGCACCGGGATGGCCAGCAGCCGATCGGGCGCGCGGGCGGTGTAGCTGCTGTCCGGGTGGGCGGCCACCAGTCGCCGCGCAAACTGCCGCTGCAGTTCGGCCTCGTTGCGCGGCGCCGGCGGCGGTGCGAGCGTCACGTAGCGGGGATTGCGCGGGATGGGCCCGCGCGCCGCTGGTGGGGCTGCGGGAACCGAAGGCGACGCCGCCGTGCGGCCCGGCGCTGCCACCGGGGCCGCCTGTGCGGGCGCCTGTGCGGGCGCTTGAGCGGCGGCAGGCGGGCGCGCCGCGGCCGGTGCCGGCACAGGCGATGGCGGCGGCAGTGGGCGCTGCGCGCATCCAGCCAGGCCGACGGCCGCGGCCAGCGCCAACGGTCCACGCGCGATGGCCCGCGACAACAACGGTCGGCGTGTATCAGTGCAGGGCACGGTAGATCTCCTCGGCCAGGTCTTTCGAGATGCCTTCGACGCTCGCCAGGTCGTCGACGCCGGCGCTGGCCACGCCGCGCAGGCCGCCGAAACGCTGCAGCAGTCGCGCCCGCTTGCGCGGGCCGACGCCGGCGATGTCCTCGAGCTTGCTGCCGCCGGTGCGCACGCTGGCGCGCCGGGCGCGCATGCCCGTGATCGCGAACCGATGGGCCTCGTCGCGGATCTGTGCCACCAGCATCAGCGCGGCCGAGTCGTGGCCGAGATAGGCCTTCTCGCGGCCATCGGCGAACACCAGCTCCTCCAGGCCGACCTTGCGGCCCTCGCCCTTCTCGACACCGACGATGAGCGCGATGTCCAGGCCCAGTGCCTGGAACACCTCGCGGGCCATCGCGACCTGGCCGCGGCCGCCGTCGACGAGCACGAGGTCGGGCAGGCGCGCGGCGGGGCGCCGCGGCTTCTTGGTGGCCTGGGGCGCCGTGGTGTCGGCCGCGTCGGTACCGACGGCGCCTTCGCCGTCGCCGTCACCGTCGGCCTTGCCGGCCGACACGGCCTCGGCCAGTCGCGCATACCGCCGCGTCAGCACCTGGCGCATTGCCGCATAGTCGTCGCCGCCGGTCACGCCCTCGATGTTGAAGCGCCGGTACTGCGCGCTCTGCATGGCGTGGTTCTCGTAGACGACGCAAGAGGCCTGCGTGGCCTCGCCCGCGGTGTGGCTGATGTCGAAGCACTCGATGCGCAGCGCCGCCGGGTCGGCGATGTCGAGGTCCAGCGCCTCGACCAGCGCCCGCGTCCGCGCTTGCGCCGAGCCTTCTTCGGCCAGCAGCCGCGCCAGCGCCAGCTCGGCGCCCTTGGCCGCCATCTCCAGCCAGATGCGCCGCTGCTCGCGCGGCTGGTGTTGGGCGCGCACGCGCACGCCGCTGGCCTCGCCCAGCGCGTCGAGCAGCAACGCATCGACGGCGTGGCTCACCACCAGTTGCGGCGGCACGGGCTGGCCGATGTAGTGCTGGGCGATGAAGGCCTCGAGCACCGCCGCCTCGGTCGAACGCGGCGCCGCGCGCGGCGCGTCATCGGCGGCAGCGCCATCCTCGAACCGCGCGTCGGCCTCCTCGGCGCTGAGCGCGGCGCCGTCGTCGACATGCTGCGGGAAGTAGGCGCGGTCGCCGAGGTGGCGGCTGCCGCGCACCATCGCCAGGTTCACGCAGGCGCGGCCACCGGCCACCTTGACGGCCAGGATGTCGACGTCCTTGTCCGACGCCGACAGGCTGCTGGCTTCCACGCTCTGCCGGTGCAGCACCTGGGACAGCGAGCCGATGCGGTCGCGCAGGGCGGCGGCCTTCTCGAAGTCCAGCGCCTCGGCGCAGCTCATCATCTCGGCCTGCAGGTCGGCGATGACCTCCTGCGTGTCGCCGAGCAGGAAACGTTCGGCATTGCGCACGTCGCGCGCGTAGTCCTGCGGCGTGATCAAGCCCACGCAGGGCGCCGTGCAGCGCTGGATCTGGTACAGCAGGCAGGGCCGGCTGCGGTGGTTGTAGACCGTGTCCTCGCAGGTGCGCAGGCGAAACACCTTCTGCATCAGCTGGATGGTCTGCTTCACCGCCCAGGCGTTCGGGTAGGGGCCGAAGTAGCGGTGCTTCTTGTCGACCGCGCCGCGGAAGTAGGTCATGCGCGCGCAGTGGGCGGCCGACAGGGCCGCCGCGCCCTCGGCGGCGCGCGCGCCGGTGATCTTCAGGTAGGGGTAGCTCTTGTCGTCGCGGAACAGGATGTTGAACTTCGGGTCCAGCGTCTTGATGAGGTTGTTCTCGAGCAGCAGCGCCTCGGCCTCGCTGCGCACCACCGTCGTCTCCAGCCGCGCGATGCGGCTCACCATGTGGCCGATGCGCGTGCCGTCGTGGTCTCGCTGCAGGTAGCTGCCGACGCGCCTCCTGAGGTTGCGCGCCTTGCCGACGTAGAGCAGCGCGCCCTGCGCATCGAACCAGCGATAGACCCCGGGCAGCCCGGGCAGCGCGGCCACCTCGGCCAGCAGCTTGTCGCGGCCGGGCGCGGCCGCGCCGGCCGGCGCGGCGGCCGGGGGGTCCGCGTCGACGGGCTTGCGGCGGGGTCCGGTGCGATCACTCATAGGGCGCGATTCTCGGTCGCTTCGATAATCCGGCGATGGCGGCCTTGTTGTGGGATGTGTACTGCCGCGTCGTCGACAACCTCGGCGACGCCGGCGTCTGCTGGCGCCTGGCCGCCGACCTCGCGGCCCGCGGACACCGTGTGCGGCTGGTCATCGACGACGCCGCACCGCTGGCCTTCATGGCCCCCGGCGGCGCCGCGGGTGTCGAGGTCATGGGCTGGCCGGGCCCGGCCGGGCCGGGCGACGTCGTCATCGAGGCTTTCGGCTGCGACCCGCCACCGGCCAGGGTGGCGGCGATGGCCGCTGCCTCGCCGCCGCCGCTGTGGATCAACCTCGAGTACCTCAGCGCCGAGGCTTACGTCGAGCGCTCGCACGGCCTGCCGTCGCCGCAGCAGCAGGGGCCGGGCCGCGGCCTGACGAAGTGGTTCTTCTACCCCGGCTTCACGGCGCGCACCGGCGGGCTGCTGCGCGAGCCGGGCCTGCTGCAGGCCCGCGCCGCCTTCGACCGCGCCGCCTGGTGGCAGGCGCAGGGCATCCCCGTGCAGCCCGGCGAACGCGTGGTCACGCTGTTCTGCTACGACAACCCGGCCCTGCCGTCGCTGCTGCAAGACCTGGCGCGTCAGCCGACGCTGCTGCTGCTGACACCGGGGCCGGCGCAGCGGCAGGTGGCCGCGGCGCCGGCCGGCGTGCGGCTGCACCGCCTGCCCTGGCTGAGCCAGGCCGAGTTCGACCGCCTGCTGTGGTCGGCCGACCTCAACTTCGTGCGCGGCGAGGACTCGCTGGTGCGTGCCATCTGGGCCGGCGCGCCTTTCGTCTGGCAGGCCTACCCGCAGCACGACGGCGCGCACGCCGCCAAGCTCGAGGCGCTGCTGCTGGCGATGCAGGCGCTGCCGGCGGTGGCCGCGCTGTGGCAGGCCTGGAACGGCCTGCGTGCCGACTGGCCCGGGCTGCCGCCGCCCTGGATAGCCGAAGCCTTGGCTTGGCAGCAGGCGTTGGCCGGGCAGCCCGACCTCGTCTCGCAGCTGATCGCCTTCGCTGCCGCCCACCCACGAAAACCCTGAGGCCTGATAGAATTGCGGGCTTTGCGTCAAGCAAGCAAGGCCTACGCAGCCATACCCGCATCAAGCTCGCATGCCGGGATGCCGCCGGCCCCCAAACCACGGAAACCGCTATGAAGATTGCTCAAGAGATCCGGGCCGGCAACGTCATCATGCAGGGCAAGGACCCGATGGTCGTGCTGAGGACCGAATACAGCCGTGGTGGCCGCAACGCCGCCACCGTGCGCCTGAAGATGAAGAACCTGCTCAACGGCGGCGGCGCCGAAGTGGTCTTCAAGGCCGACGACAAGATGGACCAGATCGTGCTCGACAAGAAGGAGTGCACCTACTCCTATTTCGCCGACCCGATGTACGCCTTCATGGACGCCGAGTACAACCAGTTCGAGGTCGAGGCCGAGAACATGGGCGACGCCATCAACTACCTCGAGGACAACATGTCCGTCGAAGTCGTGTTCTACGACGGCAAGGCGATCTCGGTCGAACTGCCGACGACCGTGGTGCGCGAGATCGAGACCGACCCCGCCGTCAAGGGCGACACCTCGGGCAAGGTGCTCAAGCCGGCCAAGCTGGTGGGCACGGGCTTCGTGGTCAGCGTGCCCATCTTCGTCGAGAACGGCGACAAGATCGAGATCGACACCCGCACGCACGAGTACAAGAAGCGCGTCTGAACGCCTCGATGTAGCGCCCCGTACGGCGCCACCGAAACGGGCACCCTGCGGGGTGCCTTTTTCTTGTCCACCCGGCATCCGCCATCATCACGCCATGCCCTTCGACTTCGACGCCGCCGTCACTGCGCCCTTTCGCATGCAGCCGGGCCTGCGCCGCCTGGCCGCGGGGGCGCAGCAGCTCACGCCGCTGGCGCCGGGCTCGCGCCATCAGCGCGAGAAGCTCGCGGTGCTGTCGGCCTTCTGGCGCCAGGCGCTCGGCGCCGTGCCGGGGTTCGACGCCGCACCGGCGCTGGCCGCGCTGTTCATGCACGCCGCGCAGGAACACGCCGACGCCTGGGCCTGGGACGGCGGGCTTGCCGTGGCGCGGCGGCTGGGCACCGCGGTGGGCGACGACGGCGAGCTGCTGCAACTGCAGGCCGGCGCCTTCGGCCTCGGCGACGAAGTGGCGCGCTGCCTGGCCGGGCTGCCCCCCGCGTGGCGCCAGGCCGGGCTGGCCAGCCTGGCCTTCGCCGAGGACTTCGCCATCGTCGACGGCACCACCGGCACCATCCCCTGGCTGGCCGTCACCCTGCCCAGCCACTGGGCGCCCGAAGAGAAGCTGGGCCGCCACTTCACCGAGGTGCACGCGCCGGTGGCCGACAACACGCTGCTGCTCAAGGCCACGGCCGGCCTGCTGCGCCTGGCCACCGGCACCGACCGCTGGGAGCGTTTCGTCTGGAACGTCAGCGACCACCCGCGCCTGCACGCCCACCCGGCGCGCGTCGACCCGCAGCGCTGGCAGCACACGGCACCCGCCGAAGCCTGGCTGCGCAGCGAGCACCAGACCTTCATCCCCTTGCCCGAACGGGCGCAGACGGTGTTCACCATCCACGTCGAGGTGCAGCCGCTGGCTCAGGTGCTTGGCACGCCGCGGCGCGCCGCCACGCTGCACGACGCCATCGCCAGCATGAGCCCGGCCGTGCTCGCCTACCGCAGCCTGGGCGGCGTGCGCGAGCCGCTGCTGGCCTGGCTGGCGTCACGGGCGTCACAGGCCTCAACGGCGGCCGCCGACGCGCCTTGACGACGCCGCCCGTCGAGCCCGCCGTCGTCGACTGGGGCACCCAGCCGGGCGACGTCCCGAGATCGCCGCAGTACGGCGACATCGACCACCCGCCATCCGGCGCACTGGCGCAGGCGCGCCATGTCCGCCTGCAGGGC
Organism: Leptothrix sp. (in: b-proteobacteria); assembly: GCA_013822265.1. Classification (GTDB taxonomy): domain Bacteria; phylum Pseudomonadota; class Gammaproteobacteria; order Burkholderiales; family Burkholderiaceae_C; genus Rubrivivax. The sequence goes on along the minus strand of PNKD01000009.1, from coordinate 52,738 downwards.
AACGGCCTGCCAGGGCGCTGGGCCGGTCGGGCGCAGTTCACTGTGCTCGAGACCGGCTTCGGCCTCGGCCACGACTTCCTCGCCACCTGGCAGGCGTGGCGCGACGACCCGGCGCGCTGCGAACGCTTGTTCTACGTCGCCGTCGAGCGCCACCCGCTGCAGGCCGCCGACCTGCAGCGCGCCCATGCCGGCTCGCCCCTTCCCGCGCTGGCCGGCCAACTGCTGCAGGCCTGGCCGCCGCTGACGGCCAACCTGCACAGCCTGGCGTTCGAAGGCGGCCGCGTGCAACTGCTGCTGGCGCTGGGCGACGTGGCCGCGGTGCTGCCGGGCCTGCGGCTGCAGGCCGACGCCTTCTACGTCGACGCCCACCTCGACGCCCACCGCGACGGCCACCGCGACGACTACTCTCCGGCGCGCAACCCGGCGATCGGGCAGCCGCGCGTGATCAAGGCGCTGGCCGCACTTGCCGCGCCCGGCGCCACGCTGGTCACCTCGAGCGCCGCGACCCCGCTGCGCGCGGCGCTGACGAGCGCCGGCTTCGTGCCGCGGCCGGCGCGCAGCCGGAACGACCAGCGCGAGATCACGCTCGCCGACTGGGCGCCCCGCTTCAGGCCGCGCCGGCCGCCGTCGGCCGCGGCGGCGGGCCGCGAGGCCGTGGTCGTGGGCGCCGGCCTGGCGGGCGCCGCTGCGGCGTCCGCGCTGGCGCAACTCGGCTGGTCGGTCACCGTGCTCGAGCGCCATGCCGAGCCCGCCGCCGAGACCTCGGGCAACCCGGCCGGGCTCTTCCACGGCAGCCTCAACGCCGACGACAGCGTCTATGCGCGGCTGTTCCGCAGCGCCGCGCTCGTGGCCCACGCCGAGCATGCGGCCGCCATCGCCACCGGCGCCGTGCCCGGCCAGGCCACGGGCCTGCTGCGGCTGGCGCAAGACGCCGGCGGGCTGCCGGCCATGCTGGCCCTGCTGCACCGGCTGGGGCTGCCGCCGGGCTATGTGCAGGCGCTGTCGGCCGAGGAGGCCAGCGCGCTGGCTGGCGTGCCGCTGGCGCCTACGGCCTGGCTCTATCCGGGAGGCGGCTGGGTGGCGCCGGCGGCGTGGGTGCGCCACGCCTTGTCGACGCCGGGCGTGCATTTCGTGGGCGGCGTCGAGGTGGCCGCGCTGGCCCGCGAGGGCGACGCCTGGCAGTTGCGCAGCGCCTCGGGCCACCTGCTCGCGCAGGCCGCCACGGTGGTGCTGGCGAATGCCGGCGCCGCGGCGCGGCTGCTGGCGCCGCTGGGCCACCCACCCTGGCCCTTGCGCTGCACGCGAGGCCAGGTCACGCACTGGGCCGGCCAGCACGCGCTGCGGCTGCCGGTGGCCGGAGACGGCTACGCCATCCCGCTGGCCGGGCCGGGCTGTGGTGCAGGCCTGCTGTGCGGTGCCACGCGCGAGGCCGGCACGCCTGAGCAGGACGGCCGCGCCACCCCTTGGGCGGCGCCCGAAACGCGGCTGGCAGACCACCGGCACAACCTGCAGCGCCTGCAGCGCCTGACGGGCCTCGTGCCGCCTGCCGACCCGGCGCTGTGGCAGGGCCGCGCCGGCTGGCGGCTGCACAGCAACGACCGCCTGCCCATCGCAGGCGCCTTGCCGCTGGCGGCCATGCCGGCGGGCCAGCGCCTCGACCAGGCGAGGCTGCTGCCGCGTGAGAGGGGCTTGTTCGTGTTGACGGCGCTGGGCGCTCGGGGCCTGACGCTGGCGCCGCTGCTGGCGCGCCTGGTGGCGGCGCAGGCCACGGGCACGCCGTGGCCGCTGGAACAGGATCTCGCCGACGCCGTCGATCCCGGCCGTTGGCGGGTGCGGGCGGCGCGCAGGGATCGCGCGGCGCCCGCCGGGGGTCTTCAGCCCGCGGGCTGACCCGGCTCGGGCTGCGGCTCGCCGTCCTCGGGCTCGTCGGCCAGCGGCGGCAGGCCGGCAGCCTTGCGCGCGGCCTTTTCCTTTTCCTTCTCTTCCTTCTTCTTCTTCTTGGCCAACTCGCGTTGGCGCTTCTCGAACGAATAGTTGGGTTTGGCCAAAGCGGATCCTCGGATGGGGAAAGTGAGCCCCGATTAGAACACCAGCGTCTGCACGCCTTCGGGCGTGCCGAGCAGGCACAGGCTGGCGCGATGCCGCGCAAACAGCCCCACGGTCACGACGCCGGGCCACTGGTTGATCTCGGCCTCCATCGCCAGCGGGTCGGCGATGCGCAGGCCCTGCACGTCGAGCAGCGGGTGGCCGTTGTCGGTGAGCACCGGCGCGCCGTCGGCGCGGCGGCGCAGCGTGGCCGTGCCGCCCAGCGCCGTGAAGCGCCGCTCGAGCTGGTGGGCGGCCATGGTGATGACCTCCACCGGCAGCGCAAAGGCGCCCAGCACCTCGACGCGCTTGCTGGCGTCGGCGATGCAGACGAAACGCTCGGCCAGGTCGGCGACGATCTTCTCGCGCGTCAGCGCCGCGCCGCCGCCCTTGACCATGAAGCCGCGGCCGTCGATCTCGTCGGCGCCGTCGACATAGACCGGCAGCCGCTTCACCTCGGCAGCCTCGAAGACGTGGATGCCGTGCGCCTGCAGCCGCAGCGTGCTGGCGTGGCTGCTCGACACCGCGCCCTTGATGCGGTGTTTCATCGTCGCCAGCGCATCGATGAAGTGGTTCACGGTGCTGCCCGTGCCCACGCCCACGAGTTCACCGGGCACCACGTACTGCAGCGCCGCCTGCCCCACCAGGGCCTTGAGTTCGTCTTGTGTCATGGCGCGATTATCGAATGGCTGCTGAGACAATCGGCGCCATGCCGCTCGTCCCCTACGCCCTCACCCGCCCCTTCCTCTTCGGCCTCGACCCCGAGCGCGCGCACGAGCTCGCGATGCACTCGCTGGCGCGGCTGCAGAACACGCCGGCGATGTGCCTGTGGTCGCAGCCCCGCGTGGCCGACGCGGTGACGCTGGCCGGCCTGCGCTTCCCGAACCGCATCGGCCTGGCCGCCGGGCTGGACAAGAACGGCGAGTGCATCGACGGCCTGGGCGCGATGGGCTTCGGCCACATCGAGGTCGGCACCGTCACGCCGCTGGCCCAGCCCGGCAACGCCAGGCCGCGCATGTTCCGCATCCCGGCCAGGCAGGCGCTGATCAACCGCATGGGCTTCAACAACCAGGGCCTGCAGGCCTTCCTGGCCAACGTGCAGCGCGCGCGCAGCTTTCGCGCCGCCGGCGGCATCCTGGGGCTGAACATCGGCAAGAACGCGGCCACGCCCATCGAGCGCGCGGTCGACGACTACCTGCTGTGCCTGGACGGCGTCTACCCGCACGCCGACTACGTGACCGTGAACATCAGCAGCCCCAACACCAAGAACCTGCGCGCGCTGCAAAGCGACGAGGCGCTGGACGCGCTGCTCGCGGCACTGCAGGCGCGCCGGCAGGCGCTGGCGCTGCAGCACGGCAAGGCGGTGCCGATGTTCGTGAAGATCGCACCCGACCTCGACGAGGCGCAGGTGGGCGTGATCGCCGCGACGCTGCAGAAGAACGGCATCGACGGCGTCGTCGCCACCAACACCACCATCGCGCGCGACGCCGTGAAGGGCCAGCCCCATGCCGACGAGGCCGGCGGCCTCAGCGGCGCGCCGGTGCGCGAGGCCAGCAACCGCGTCGTGCGCCTGCTGCGGGCAGCACTGGGCCCGGCCTATCCGATCATCGGCGTCGGCGGCGTGATGAGCGCTGACGACGCCCGCGCCAAGCGCGAGGCCGGGGCCGACCTGGTGCAGATCTACACCGGGCTGATCTACCGCGGCCCCAGGTTGGTCGCCGAAGCCGCACGCGCACTGCAACGCGTCTGAGACCGCACCGGCGCGGCCCGTCGCGCCCAGTGGCGCCCAGTGGTGCTCAGTCGCCGCGCGCCGTGCCTTCGCGCCGCGGGTCGGCGCCGCCGATCCAGCCGCCCGGCGTGCGCCGGATGGCCTGCAGGCCGCTGGTGAGGTCGACCCCGTTGACGACATGACCGCGCTCGCGCAGCGCCTGCACCGTGGCCGCCGGGAACAGCCCCCTCTCGAGCAGTGTCGGGCCGTTGAGGCTGCCGAAGTTGGGCAGGTCGATGGCGCGCTGGACATCCAGCCCCCACTGCAGCGAACCGGTCAGCGTCTTGGCGACGAAGTGGATGATCGCCGGCCTTGCCGGTGCCGCCGTCGGACCTCATCCGGGCGCCGAAGAACGACTCGACGGTCGTCGTCGCCGCCACCGCGCGGCCGTCCCAGGGCATCAGGAAGGCACCACCACCGATGCCGCTGGACTGCGGCTCGACGAGGGCCAGCAAGGCTGGCGTCACCAGCCGCGCCGGCAGCGCAGCAACGCGAGTCGAAGCCGTCATCGGGCCCCCTCGGTCGGGAACCGGGCGCTCAGTGCAGCGGCACGCCCGTCTTGCTCTGCAGCTCTTCGCGCGTCACGCCCGGCGCGAGTTCGACCAGCTTGAGGCCGTGCGGGGTGACGTCCATCACCGCCAGGTCGGTGATGATGCGGTCGACCACGCCCAGGCCGGTCAGCGGCAGCGTGCACCTGGGCAGGATCTTGAGGTCGAAGCCGCCGTCCTTCTTGCGCGCCACGTGCTCCATCAGCACGACGACGTTCTTCACGCCGGCCACCAGGTCCATGGCGCCGCCCATGCCCTTGACCATCTTGCCCGGGATCATCCAGTTGGCCAGGTCGCCGTGTTCGCTGACCTGCATGGCGCCCAGGATGGACAGGTTGATCTTGCCGCCGCGGATCATCGCGAAGCTGTCGTGGCTGCCGAAGATGCTGCTGCCGGGCAAAGTGGTCACGGTCTGCTTGCCGGCGTTGATGAGGTCGGCGTCGACCTGCTCCTCGGTCGGGAAGGGGCCGATGCCGAGCATGCCGTTTTCGCTCTGCAGCCAGACCTCGATGTCGGGGCGGACGAAGTTGGCCACCAGCGTGGGCAGGCCGATGCCGAGGTTGACGTAGAAGCCGTCCTGCAGCTCCTGCGCCGCGCGCGCGGCCATCTGATCGTGGGTCCAGGCCATGGTCAGGCTCCCTTCTTTTCCGTGAGCGTGCGTTTCTCGATGTGCTTGACGCCGTCGGGCACGTGCACGATGCGGTGCACGTAGATGCCGGGCAGGTGCACGTCGTCGGGCGCGATGCTGCCGGTGGGCACGAGGTGCTCGACCTCGACCACCGTGATCTTGCCGGCCATCGCGGCCGCGGGGTTGAAGTTGCGCGCCGTGAGGCGGAACACCAGGTTGCCCGAGTGGTCGGCCTTCCAGGCCTTCACGAGGCTCACGTCGGGCACCAGGCTGCGTTCCATGATGCAGGTGTGGCCGTCGAACTCGCGCGTTTCCTTGCCTTCGGCCACCAGCGTGCCGACGCCGGTACGCGTGAAGAACGCCGGGATGCCGGCGCCGCCGGCGCGCAGCTTCTCGGCCAGCGTGCCTTGCGGCGTGAACTCGAGCTCGAGTTCGCCGGCGAGGTACTGGCGCTCGAACTCCTTGTTCTCGCCGACGTAGCTGCTGATCATCTTCTTGATCTGGCGCGTCTGCAGCAGCTTGCCCAGGCCGTGGCCGTCGGTGCCGGCGTTGTTGCTGATGGCCGTGATGTGCTTGGCGCCGGTGGCGCACAGCGCGTCGGTCAGCGTCTCGGGGATGCCGCAGAGGCCGAAACCGCCGACGGCGATCACCATGCCGTCGTGGGTGATGCCTGCCAGCGCCGCCGCGGCACTGGGGTAGATCTTGTTCATGCGCGAGGCCTCATCTGCGGTGCGGTTGAAGCCAAGAAGCGTACTACGTAGTGCCTTACGCAGGGGCTACGTAAAATCGCCTAAGCGCCTGCCCGGTGGCGGCGCATGGCCGAGGCCGCCCCATGACCGCTCGCGACCCCCACGCTTGGCTCGGCGCCGAAGACGAGCTGGCCTGCCACGCCACGGCCACGTGCACGCCGCTGTGAGCGCCGCCAAGGCGCGCGGCGCGGCGCGCGAGGCCGGCGCAGGCATCGACTACCGCACCGCCTTCGAGCTCGCGCCCATCGGCCTGGCGCTGTCGCGCCAGCGCCTGATCATCGACTGCAACCGCGAACTGCTGGTGATGTTCCGCGCCGATCGCCACCAGCTCGTAGGCCAGAGTTTCGAGGTCCTCTACCCCTCGCCCGACGAGTTCAGGCGCACCGGCAGCCGCATCAGCGCGCAGCTCGACACCATGGGCCGCTATGCCGACGAGCGCGTGATGAAGCGCCTGGGCACTGGCGCCGAAGCCGCGGCCGGCGAGCTGTTCTGGTGCCATGTCAGCGGCCGCGCACTGACCCCGGCCGACCCGCATGCCGAAGGCATCTGGGCCTTCGAGGACCTGTCGGCGCGGCGCGTGCTCAAGCTCGAGCTGACGCCGCGTGAACGCGAGATCGCGGCGCTGCTGATCGAGGGCCTGACCAGCAAGGGCATAGGCAAGCGCCTGGGCATCAGCCCGCGCACGGTGGACGTCTACCGCGCCCGGCTGATGCGCAAGACCGGCGCGGCGACGGCACCCGATCTCGTCAACCGGCTGGTGTCGGGGCAGGGCTGAGTGCGCTGGCTGGCTGCCATGGAGGCCATGGCCGAAACCGGCGGCCCAGCCCGCAGGCGCCCGCTGCCCGGCGACTGGCCGGCTTCAGCCGACCAGCGCGCGCAGCCAGTCGGGCAACGGCACCGACTTCTTCGCGCCGTAGTCGGCCCACACGGTCAGCGCGCCGCCCTCGGCGCAGATGACCTCCGGCTCGTCGCTGCGGGCAATGGTGTGGAAGGTCTCGAAGCTGCTGCGGCCGGGGTTGGCGACGAACATCGTCACGCGCAGGTCGCCCGGATAGTCGAGCTGGCGCAGGAAGTTGCAAAAGCAGTTGACGATCAGCGGGCCCTGGCCGGCGGGGTCGGCGCGGCCACCGATCTTGAAGATCCAGTCCAGGCGCACGATCTCCATGTAGCGGAAGTAGACGGTGTTGTTGACGTGGCCCAGCGCGTCCATGTCGCCCCAGCGCACCGGGACCACCATCTCGTGCACCAGCTTCCTCTCGGCGGGCAGGTGAAAGCGCATGGCGGCTGCAGCCTACTCGACGCCGAGCTCTTTGGCCAGCCGCTGCACCAGGGCCTTGAGCTCGGCCACCTCGGCAGCCAGCCGCGTCTGCTCGGCACGCAGCGCGCTCAGCTCGCCGGCGCTCACGCTGCCGCCGCCGTCGTCGTGGGCGCCGGCACGCGCCGCGGGCTGCGCCACCTCGCCGCACAGCAGTTGCGCCCAGCGTGCCTCGCGTTCTCCCGGGGCACGATCGAGCTTGACGACCATCGGCTCGGCCTTGGCTGCCAGTTCGTCGAGGAAACCTTCGACCGACGAGATGTCGGCAAAACGGTGCAGGCGCTCGCAGTTCAGCCGCAGCTCGGCGGCCGTCTGCGGGCCACGCAGCATCAGCACCGCCAGCAGCGCCACGGCCTGCGAGGGCACATGCAGCACGCGCGCGGTGTTGTGCTCGAACTTGACGACACGGCTGCTGCTGCCCTCGAACACCAGACTCAGGCCCTTGAGGCCGTCGATGGCCGTCAGCACCTCGGCCTCGGTGGCCTCGATGACGGGGTGGCGCGCGGACTTCTGGTTGCAGCCCACCACCAGCGCGTTGAGCGACAGCGGGTAGGTGTCAGGCACGGTGGCCTGCTTCTCCACCAGCACGCCCAGCACGCGCGCTTCCAGCGGCGAGAGGACTCTCATGGCTTTCGACCCGGCTTCCCGCCGCGGAACCGGCTTCGCCGGGCCGCCGGCCGACGGCCCCAGGGCCGCGAAGGGGTCCTTGACAAGGCCCCAGGGGTAGCGAGCGCCAGCGAGCTTGGGGGCTCCATCACAGCGCCTGGCCGTCGTCGGCGCTGATGACCGCACCGTTGACGAAGTGGCTCTGGTTGGCACACAGCATCATCAGCACGGCGTCGAGGTCGGCCGGCTGGCCCACGCGCTTGCGCGGCATCGCCTGCACCATCTTCTGCCCGGCCTCGGTGGCCCAGACATGGTGGTTGATCTCGGTGTCGATGTAGCCCGGGCACAGCGCGTTGACGTTGATGCCGAAGGGCCCCCATTCCAGCGCCATGGCGCGTGTCATGTGCACCACCGCGGCCTTGCTCATGCAGTAGACGCCGATCTGCGGATAGGCGCGCAGCCCGGCCATCGAGGCCACGTTGACGATGCGCCCGCCGGTGAAGGTGCCCGGCGCTTCGCCCTTGCTGCGCGCGATCATGCGCTTGGCCACTTCCTGCGCCACGAAAAACGCGCCGCGGGTGTTGACGCCCATGATGTGGTCGAAGTCGTCTGGCTTGACGTCGGTCAGTCGCTGCGTCGTGCCGACACCCGAGTTGTTGACCAGGATGTCGATGGCGCCCATCTCGGTCTCGGCGTGGGCCACGGCGGCGCGGATGCTCACCGGGTCGGTGACGTCCAGGCCGACGACATGCGCGTCGCCGCCTTCGGCCTCGATCTCGGCGCGCAGCGCCTTCAGGCGCTCGATGCGGCGGGCCGCCAGCACCACGCCCGCGCCGGCGGCGGCCAGCGTCCTGGCGAACTGCGCACCCAGCCCGCTGGATGCGCCGGTGACGAAGGCCACGCGGCCTGCGAGATCGATCTGGTAAGCCATGATGTGCGGCCTCTCCTCTGTTGCTGGGCACAAACCACGATAGCACGCAGCCCCTCGCGGGCTGGCCGATTGCGGGCATCATGCGCGGCTTCCATGCTGTACCTCAATGCACTGGGCAAACGCTTCGGCGACACGCCCGTCTTTCACGACGTCTGCCTGCACCTGCAGCGCGGCGAGTTCGTGGCCCTGCTGGGCGAATCGGGCGTCGGCAAGAGCACGCTGCTGAACTGCATCGCGGGCCTGGACCGCGCCGATGCCGGCCGCGTCGAGATCGCCGGCACCGACCTCGCCACGCTCGACGACGACGGCTGCGCCCGCCTGCGCCGCGCCCGGCTCGGTTTCGTCTTCCAGGCCTTCCACGTGCTGCCGCACCTGACGGTGGCCGAGAACGTGAGCCTGCCGCTGCGCCTGCTGGGCCGCCACGACGACGGCCGCGTGGCCGCCGTGCTGGCCGCCGTGGGCCTGCAGGCGATGGGCGCGCGCATGCCGGCGCAGCTGTCGGGCGGGCAGTTGCAACGCGTGGCGATCGCGCGCGCGGTGGTGCACGCGCCGGGGCTGATCCTGGCCGACGAACCCACCGGCAACCTCGACCCCGACACCGCCGAACGCGTGCTGGCCGTGCTGCGCGCCGAGGTGCACGACACCGGCGCGGCCTGCCTGCTGGTGACGCACTCGGCCGCCGCCGCGGCGCGCGCCGACCGCGTGCTGCGCCTGACCGCCGCGGGCATCGTGGCCGTGGCGGCCTGTCGGTCGTGAAGCCGCGACCATGATGCTGCTGCTGATCGCCCGCGAGTGGCGCCACCACCCCTGGCGCAACGCCATGGCGCTGCTGGCCGTGGCGCTGGGCGTGGCGCTGGCGTACTCGGTGCACCTCATCAACCACTCGGCGCTGGCCGAGTTCTCGCAGGCCGTGCGCACGGCCAACGGCGAGCCCGACCTCTCGTTGCGCGGCCCGCGCGAGGGCTTCGACGACGCGCTGTTCGAACGTGTCGCCGCCGACCCCGGCGTCGTGCTGGCCAGCCCGGTGCTCGAGGTCGACACCTATGCCCTGGCCGCCGACGGCCGGCGCGTCACGCTGCGTGTGCTCGGCCTGGACCTGCTGCGCGCCGGGCCGCTGGCGCCGGCGCTGGTGCCGCGGCCGGCCGCCGGCGAAGACCGCCTCGTCTTCCTCGACCCCGACGCCGCCTTCCCCAACGCCGCCGCGCGCCAGCGGCTGGGTGGGGCCGACGGCGGCGCGCTGCGCCTGCAGTCCGGCCCCGGCTGGCAGGTGCTGCGCGTGGCCGGCAGCAACGCTGCCGGCGGCACGCCGCTGGTGGTGATGGACATCGCCGGCGCGCAGTCGCGCTTCGGGCTCGTCGGCCGCCTGTCGCGCATCGACCTGCGCCTGGCGCCCGGCACCGAGCGCGCGGTGCTGCTGGCGCGGCTGGCGCTGCCGGCGGTTGTCGGCGCCGCCGCGGCCGACGACGCCGAGCAGCGCGTCAGCAACCTGTCGCGTGCCTACCGCGTCAACCTCACGGTGCTGGCGCTGGTGGCGCTGTTCGTCGGCGCCTTCCTGGTGTTCTCGGTGGTCTCGCTGAGCGTTGCGCAGCGCACGCCCGGCCTGGCCCTGCTGGGCGTGCTGGGGCTCACCGCGCGGCAGCGGCGCGGCTGCGTGCTGGCCGAGTGCGCGCTGCTCGGCGCCGCGGGCAGCTTGCTGGGGCTGGTGATGGGCGCCGGCCTGGCCGCCGCGGCGCTGCGTTTCATGGCCGGCGACCTGGGTGGCGGCTACTTCCCGGGCATCGCGCCGGCGCTGCAGGTGAGCGCTGCCGGCACGCTGCTGTTCGGCTTGCTGGGCACGGCGTCGGCGCTGGCCGGCGGTTGGTGGCCGGCGCGCCAAGCCGAGCAGATCTCGCCGGCGCTGGCGCTCAAGGGCCTGGGCACGCCCGGCGGCGCCGCGCCGCCGGCGTGGCCGGGGCTGGCGCTGCTGGCGCTGGGCACGGCGGCGGCCTTCGCGCCGCCGTTGTTCGGCCTGCCGCTGGCCGCCTACGTCGGCGTGGCGGCGCTGTTGCTGGGTGGCGTGGCGCTGGTGCCCGCCGCCGTGCATGCGTTGCTGGCCGGCGTGCCGGCGGCGCGCCGCGCCCGCCTGGGGGCATTGCCGCTGCTGGCGCTGCAGCGCGCGCGCTTCCAGCGCCGCACCGCCACCGCGGCGGTGGCCGGCGTGGTGGCCAGCCTGGCGCTGAGCGTGGCGCTGACGGTGATGGTGGCGAGCTTTCGCGAAGGTGTCAGCGCCTGGCTCGACAGCGTGCTGCCGGCCGACCTCTACGGCCGCAGCGCGGCCACCGGCAGCACCGCCGAGCAGGCCTGGCTGCCGCCCGACTTTGCCGCGCGCGCCGCCGCCGTGCCGGGCGTGGCGCGCGTGATGGCGTCGCGCACGCGCAGCCTGCAGCTGGCCGCCGACCGCCCCGGCGTGACGCTGGTCGCCCGCCCCTTGCCCGACCCCGCGGCCGCCCTGCCGCTGCTGCAGGCACCGCTGCCCGCGGCCAGCGTGCAGGCCGGTGAGGTGGGCGTGTTCGTCAGCGAGGCCATGCTCGCCTTGTACGGCGCCGCACCCGGCACGCGGCTTGAGCTGCCGCTGGCCGGCGCGAGCGTGCCGGTGCGCGTGCGCGGCGTCTGGCGCGACTACGCGCGCCAGTTCGGCACCGTGGTGATGGACGACGCCGACTACCGCCGCGCCAGCGGCGACACCCGGCTCAACGACCTCGCGCTGTGGCTGGCGCCCGGCGCCCGCGCCGCCGAGGTGCAGGACGCGCTGCGCGCGCTGCTGCCCGACCCGGCGATGCTCGACTTCGCGTCCAGCGCCGAGTTGCGCCGCATCTCGCTGCACATCTTCGACCGCAGCTTCGCCGTCACCTACTACCTGCAGGCGGTGGCCATCGCCATCGGGCTGGTGGGCGTGGCGGCCAGCCTGTCGGCGCAGGTGCTGGCGCGGCGCAAGGAGTTCGGCCTGCTCGCCCACCTGGGCCTCACGAGGCGCCAGGTGGTGGGCGTGGTGGCCGGCGAGAGCGGCGCCTGGGTCGCGGCGGGCACGCTGGTCGGCCTGGCGCTGGGGCTGGCGGTGAGCATGGTGCTGGTCTTCGTCGTCAACCCGCAGAGCTTCCACTGGACCATGGACCTCGTGCTGCCCTGGGGCCGGCTGGCGCTGCTGTGCGCCGCCGTGCTGGTGGCCGGCACCGCCACCGCGGCCTTCAGCGCCCGCCGCGCCGCCGGCCGCGCCGCGGTGTTGTCGGTGAAGGAGGACTGGTGAACCCGCAGCGCCGGCGCTGGTTGCGGCGGCTGGCGGCGCTGGCGCCGCTGGCGCCGCTGGCGCCGATGGCGGCGGCGAGCGGGCCAAACCACACGCCCCCTGGCGACACCATCAGCGCCGACCGCATGCTGGCGTTCCCGCAGGACCACGGCGCCCACCTCGCGGCGCGCACCGAGTGGTGGTACGCCACCGGCTGGCTGGGCAGTGAAGCCGCGCCAACGCACGGCTTCCAGATCACCTTCTTTCGCAGCCGCACCGGGCTGGCCGAGGGCAACCCGAGCCGATTCGCGGCGCGCCAGCTGCTGTTTGCGCACGCCGCCGTCACGGCCCTGGCGCTGTCCGACGCCGCCAGGCCGCACGGCCACGACCAGCGCATCGTGCGCTGGAACGGCCGCGAGCCCGCTGCCGGCGGCCACGCGGCGGTCGGCAGCGGCGCGGTGCAGTTGGGCGGCTGGTCGCTGCACGACAACGGCGACGCCTGGCGCGCCCGTGCCGACGGCCCCGCGCTGGCGCTGGACCTGCGCCTGGCGCGCAGCCAGCCGCTGCTGCGGCAGGGCCGCGCCGGGTTCTCGCGCAAGGGCCCCGAGGCCGGTCAGGCCAGCCACTACTACAGCGAGGTGCAGCTCGCGGCCAGCGGCCGGCTGGCGCTGGAAGGCCGCGAGGCGCAGGGCCAGGGCCGCGCCTGGCTCGACCACGAGTGGAGCGATCAGATCCTGGCCGCCGATGCCGTGGGCTGGGACTGGATGGGCATCAACCTCTTCGACGGCAGCGCGCTCACCGCCTTCGTGCTGCGCCGCGCCGACGGCAGCGCGCTGTGGGCCGGCGGCAGCTTTCGCGCCGCCGGCGCGGCGCCGCGCAGCTTTGCGCCCGACGAACTGCGGCTCATCGCCGGCCGGCGCTGGCGCAGCCCGGCCACGGGCGCCAGCTACCCGGTGGCCTGGCAGCTCGTCAGCCCCGCCGGCCGCCACAGCCTGCGTGCGCTGGCCGACGCACAGGAGCTCGACAGCCGCGCCAGCACCGGCACGGTGTACTGGGAGGGCCTGAGCGAATTGCTGGACGGCCAGGGCCGGCGCGTCGGCCTGGGCTATCTCGAGATGACGGGCTACGCCGGCGCGCTGAAGCTGTGACGGTGGCCTCAGCTGCCGGCGCCGGGCCGCGAGGGCGGTGGCTTGGTCTTGGCGCGGCGGTCGGGCCAGGGGCCGGGTGAGGCGGCCGCCGGATCGACGGGCGCGGCACGCACGCTGTTGCCGCCGGCGGTGCGCGCCGCGGCCACGGCGTCCAGCGCGTCGTCGATCATGGCCTGCAGGCCCAGGTGGGCCGGCCGCAGATGCGCCACGCCGGCACTGACGGTGACACGCAGGCGCAAGCCCTGCGGCGTTTCGGGAAACAGCACTTCCATCTGCTCGCTGCGTTCGCGGATGCGCTCGGCCACGTCCAGCGCCCCGGTGGCGTCGGCGTGGGCGAGAAATACCGCCATCTGCGAGTTGCCGAACGGCGTCAGCACGTCGGCGGTGCGCAGCGTGGGCGCGGTGCGGCGCAGCAGCTCGGCCAGCACGGCGGCGCCGGCGGCCTCGCCGCGCGCCTGGCACAGGCGGTTGTGGCGGTCGATCTCCACCAGCAGCAGCGCGGCGCCGGTACCGTAGCGGCGGGCACGCGCGAACTCGCGTTCGGCCAGTGTCATGAACAGGGCATGGGGCATGCCGGCCGGCGGGGCGGGGCCGGCGTCTGCGCGGCCGGCGCCGGGGGCCATCTCGGCGGCCCGTTTCAGCAGCAGCCAGCCCACGGGCGCCCCGGTGGCCGCCACGGCCAGCGCCGCAGCCAGGGCGGCGGCCCAGCGGCCTTCGTCGCCGCCGAAGATAGGCACCAGGCCGAAGGCCAGCACGGCCGCCAGCAGCACCGACAGCAGGCCCAGCATCAACCCGGGCACGGCCGGGCGCAGGCCATGGCCGGCGCGCAGCGGGGCTTCGGCAGAAGAGGCCGGGGCAGGCGCAGGCGGATGCCGTTCAGGCAGGGGCGGGGGAGCGGACGTCATCGATGCAGACTCACTTCCGCGTATTCGACCACAAGGCGCCGGAACTGAAGCGCTGTGTTGCTCACGCATAGACTCGCCCGCATGTCCACCGGCCCTTCATCTACAAACTCGTCCACGAACTCGTCCACGCCCCAACGACCCGCCGCCGCCACGCCGCGCTCGCTGTCCGGCCTGCTGCCCTTCATCCGCCCCTACCGGCTGCAGGTGGCCCTGGCCGGCGTCTTCCTGGTGCTGGCCGCGCTCAGCACGCTGGCCTTCCCGCTGGCGCTGAAGCTGCTGATCGACGAGGGCCTGGTCGCCGCCGAGCCGGGCGAGCGCGTGATGCAGCTGCGCGAGCACTTCCTGGCGCTGTTCGGCGTGGCCGCGGCGCTGGGCCTGTTCTCGGCGGCGCGCTTCTACGTCGTCAGCTGGCTGGGCGAGCGCATCACCGCCGACCTGCGCAACGCCGTCTACGCCCACGTGCTGCGCCAGAGCCCCGAGTTCTTCGAGAGCACCAAGACCGGCGAGGTGCTGAGCCGCCTGACCACCGACACCACGCTGGTGCAGACGGTGGTCGGCAGCAGCCTCAGCATGGGCCTGCGCAACGTCGTGATGGGTGTGGGCGCGCTGGCCGCGCTGATCGTCACCAACCCCTGGGTGATGACGCAGGTGCTGGGCATCCTGGTGCTGGTGGTGCTGCCCAGCCTGTACTTCGGCCGCCGCGTGCGCAAGCTCAGCCGCGCCAGCCAGGACCGCGTCGCCGACAGCAGCGCCATCGCGGCCGAGGTGCTGGGCGAAATCCCGGTGGTGCAGAGCTATGTGCAGGAAGGCGCCGAGGCGGCGCGTTTCGACCGCAGCACCGAGTCCGCCTTCGACACCGCCGTCAAGCGCAGCCGCGTGCGCGCGGTGCTGGTGGCCTTCATGATCACCGCCACTTTCGGCGCGCTGTTGTGGGGCCTGTACCAGGGCACGCAGGCGGTGCTCGGCGGCCGCATCAGCGCCGGCCACCTGGGGCAGACGGTGGTGCTGGTGATCATCTTCGTCGGCGCCGTGGCGGTGCTGTCCGAGGTCTACGGCGACCTGCTGCGCGCCGCCGGCGCCACCGAGCGCCTGATGGAGCTGCTGGCCGCGCGCTCGCCGGTGGCCGAGCCGGCCGCGCCGCGCGCGTTGCCGCCGGTGCAGGGCGGCTCGGCGGTGGGCTTCGAACACGTCGAGTTCAACTACCCGTCGCGTCCGCTGCAGGCCGCGCTGCACGACTTCACGCTCGCCATCCGCCCCGGCGAGACGGTGGCGCTGGTGGGCCCCAGCGGCGCCGGCAAGAGCACGGTGCTGCAGTTGCTGCTGCGTTTTTACGACGTCAAGGCCGGAGTGGTGCGCCTGGACGGCGTGCCGCTGCCCGAGCTGCCATTGGCCGCACTGCGCCAGCGCATCGGCATCGTGCCGCAGGACAGCACCGTGTTCTCGACCAGCGCGTTCGAGAACATACGCTACGGCCGCCCCGAAGCCAGCGACGACGAGGTGATCGCCGCCGCCCGGGCGGCCTTCGCGCACGAGTTCATCAGCACCCTGCCCGAGGGTTATGCCACCTACCTTGGCGAGCGCGGCGTGCGGCTCAGCGGCGGCCAGCGCCAGCGCATCAGCATCGCGCGCGCGATGCTCAAGAACCCGCCGCTGCTGCTGCTGGACGAAGCCACCAGCGCGCTCGACGCCGAGAGCGAGCGCGTGGTGCAGGCCGCGCTGGAGGCGGCGATGAAGGACCGCACCACCATCGTCATCGCCCACCGCCTGGCCACCGTGCTGCGCGCCGACCGCATCGTCGTGCTCGACGAGGGCCGCGTCGTTGACATCGGCCGCCACGACGAGCTGGTGCAGCGCGGCGGGCTCTACGCGCGGCTGGCGGCGATGCAGTTCGAGATGCAGGCGGCGCCGGGATAATCGACGCCATGCAAGACCGCCCCATCCGATCGCAGTACGAAGACTTCATGCGCCTGGTCGCCACCACCGGCGTGGCCAAGGGCGACCGCACCGGCACCGGCACCACCAGCCTGTTCGGGCACCAGATGCGCTTCGACCTCGCCGAGGGCTTTCCGCTGGTCACCACCAAGAAGGTGCACCTCAAGAGCATCATCCTCGAGCTGCTGTGGTTCCTGCGCGGCGACGGCAACGCGAAGTGGCTGCAGGAACGCGGCGTGACGATCTGGAACGAATGGGCCGGCCCCGACGGCGACCTGGGCCCGGTCTACGGCGTGCAGTGGCGCAGCTGGCCCACGCCCGACGGTGGCCACATCGACCAGATCGCCCAGGTGGTGCAGCAGCTCGAGACCAACCCCGACAGCCGGCGCATGATCGTCAGCGCCTGGAACGTCGCCGACCTGCCGCGTATGGCCTTGATGCCGTGCCACGCCTTCTTCCAGTTCTACGTCGCGCCGGCCGCCGCCCCGGGCGGGCGCGGCAAGCTCAGCTGCCAGCTCTACCAGCGCAGTGCCGACATCTTTCTCGGCGTGCCCTTCAACATCGCCAGCTACGCGCTGCTCACGCACATGCTGGCGCAGCAGTGCGATCTCGACGTCGGCGACTTCATCTGGACCGGCGGCGATTGCCACATCTACAGCAACCATGCCGAGCAGGTGGCGCTGCAACTGTCGCGCGCGCCGCGGCCCTACCCCACGCTGGTCATCAAGCGCCGGCCGGCGTCGATCTTCGACTACGCGTACGAGGACTTCGAGGTCACAGGCTACGACCCGCACCCGGCCATCAAGGCATCGGTGGCGGTGTAGGCACAGGGCGCTGGTCCGCTGGTCATGAGCGAGCTGGTGCTGATCGCGGCGATGTCCAACGGCCGCGTCATCGGCCGCGGCAACACCCTGCCTTGGCACCTGCCCGAGGACATGGCCCACTTCCGCGAGGTGACGCGTGGTCACCCCGTGCTGATGGGCCGCCGCACCTGGGAGTCGCTGCCGCCGCGCTTTCGCCCGCTGCCGGGCCGGCGCAACCTCGTGCTCACGCGCGACCCCACCTGGCACGCCGCCGGCGCCGAAGCCATGCCCTCGCTCGAGGCCGCGCTGGCCGCCACGGCCGCGGCCGAGCGCGTGTTCGTGATCGGCGGCGCCGAGCTCTACGCCGCCGCGCTGCCCCACGCCGACACGCTGCTGCTGACCGAGATCGCGGCCGATTTCGAAGGCGATGTGCGCTTCCCGCCCGTCGACGCCACCGTCTTCCGCGAGGCTGCGCGTGAGGTGCACGGCGCCGTGCCTGCCAGGCCGTTCGGCTTTGCCTTCGTGACCTACCGCCGTGCCCGCTGACCCAGACGAGCCCGGTACCGACACCGCCCAGCACGAGCCGGGGGGCCGCGCGCGCAGCGGCGAGCTGCTGCAGCTGTTCTTCGACCAGACCGGCGAGGGCATCAGCGTCTTCGACGCCGATTGGCGGCTGCAGGTCTGGAACCAGCGATTCCTCGACTTCACCGGCCTGCCGCCCGAACTGGCGGTGGCTGGCGCGCCGCTGGGCGAGCTGCTGCTGGCCATGGCACGCCTGGGCGAATTCGGCCCCGGCGATGCCGAGGCCGAAGCGGCACGGCGGCTGGCCCAGCTGTGTGCCGGGACGCCTTCGGTCACGCAGCGCACGCGGCCCAACGGCCGCAGCATCGAGTTGCGGCGCACGCTTCGGCCGGGCGGCGGCTTCGTGATGCTCTACGCCGAGGTTACCGAGCGCCTGCGCACCGAGGCACGGCTGCGCCAGACCACCGAGCTGCTGGCGCAGAAGTCGGGTGTACTCGAGGCCACGCTGCAAAGCCTGCCGCTGGGCGTGCTGACGATCGATGCCGGCGGCCGCATCACGGCCTGGAACCTCCGCGCGCTCGAGCTGCTGCAGCTCACCGAAGCCGTCTTGCACAGCCACCCCACGCTGGCCGAGCTGTCGCGCCACCAGGCCGAGCATGGGCTCATCGAGGTCGGCGCCTTCAGCGGGCTCGAACGCCCGCCGCTGTACCAGCACACGCGCCGCGACGGCGTCGTGCTCGAGGTGCGCACCAGCCACTGCGACGATGGCAGCGTCGTGCGCACCTACAGCGACGTGACCGCCAGCGTGCTGGCACAGCGCACCCTGACCGAGAGCGAGCGGCGCTTTCGCACGCTGGCCGATGCGGCGCCGGCGCTGATCTGGTTGTCGGGCCCCGACCACAGGCCGGCCTGGTTCAACCAGCGCTGGCTGCAGCACACCGGCCGCACGCTGGAAGAAGAACTGGCCTGCGCCTGGCCCGAGCGCATCGTCGCCGAAGACCTCGAAGCCTGCCGCGCCGCCTACCGCACCGCCGCGCCGCTGCGGGCGGCCTACGAGGTGGAGTACAGGCTGCGCAACGCCGACGGCAGCCTGCGCTGGATCGCCGACAAGGGCATTCCGCGGCTGGCCGACGACGGCAGCTTCCAGGGCTACATCGTCTACGGCTGGGACATCACCGAGCGCAAGGCCCACGAGGCCGCGCTGGGCGCCGCCAAGGACGAGGCCGAACGCGCCAACCGCGCCAAGTGCGAGTTCCTGTCACGCATGTCGCACGAACTGCGCACGCCGCTGAACGCCGTGCTGGGATTCGCGCAGCTGCTGCAGGCCGACACCGACGAGCCGCTGAGCCCACGCCAGCATGCGCGCGTGAACGAAATGCTGCTTGGCGGCCGGCACCTGCTCAGCCTGATCAACGACGTGCTCGACCTCGCGCGCATCGAGGTCGGCGCAGTGCAGCTCCAGCTCGGCGCGGTGGAACTCCAGGCGCTGGTCGACGACTGCCTGCCGCTGGTTCGCGCCGCGGCCGACGCGCGCGGCATCTCGCTGCGCATCCGCCCGCCGCCGCTTGGCGTGTGCCACGTGAGCGCCGACCCGACGCGCCTGCGCCAGGTGCTGCTGAACCTGCTGTCCAACGCCGTCAAGTACAACCGGCCGGCCGGGCGCGTCGAGCTCGCGTGGTCGGGTGACGCTGAAGGCGCCACCGTGAAGCTCGAGGTGCACGACAGCGGCCCCGGCATCAGCGCGGCGCATCAGTCGCGCCTGTTCCAGGCCTTCGAGCGGCTGGACGCCGACCGCACCGACATCGAAGGCGCGGGCATCGGGCTGGCGCTCAGCAAGTGGCTCGTCGAACTGATGCAGGGCTCGATAGGCGTGCGCAGCGAGCCTGGCCAGGGCAGCACGTTCTGGGTGCAGCTGCGCTGCGCGGAAGCCCCCGGCGCCGCACTGAAGGCGCCGGGCGGCGCCGGCACTGCGCCTGACCCCGCTTCGGCGCCGCCGGCCAAGACGGTGCTCTACATCGAGGACAACGTCGTCAACCAGGTGCTGATGGAAGGCATGCTGGCGCAGCGCCCGGGGCTGGCGCTGCGCATCGCGGGCCTGCCCGAGGAGGGGCTGGCCATGGCCACCGAGAACCCGCCCGACCTCGTGCTGCTGGACATCCAGTTGCCCGGCATCGACGGCTTCGAAGTGCTGCGCCGGCTGCGCGCAGAAGCGGCCACGCGGCACTTGCCGGTGGTGGCCGTGAGCGCCAACGCGATGCACAGCGACCTCGACGATGCGCGCCGCGCCGGCTTTGCCGACTACGTGACCAAGCCGCTGGACCTCGTGCGCCTGCTGGCGGTGGTGGACGGGCTGCTGGGGCCGCAGAGCGCGGCAGCGCCTGAACCTCGTGGCGAGTGATGCCGGCCGCGAGGTATCGTGTCGCCGATGCAGGCGGCCGGCCTGGCCCGCCCTCTCCAACGCACACCCCCCATGAAACTCGCCACCTGGAACGTCAACTCCCTGGCCGTGCGCCTGCCGCAGCTGCTCGACTGGCTGGCCGCGCAGGCGGCCACCGGCAGCCCGGTGGACGCGGTGGTGCTGCAGGAGACCAAGCTCGTCGACGAGAAGTTTCCACAGGCCGAGATCGAGGCCGCGGGCTACCGCGTGGTCTTCCACGGCCAGAAGACCTATAACGGCGTCGCGCTGCTCAGCCGCGGCGCAGCCACCGACGCGGTGAAGAACATCCCCGGCTTCGACGACGGCCAGGCGCGCGTCATCGCCGGCACGGTGGACGGAGTGCGCGTCATCGGTGCCTACTTCCCCAACGGCCAGGCGCCCGACAGCGACAAGTTCGTCTACAAGATGCGCTGGCAGGACGCGCTGCACGACTGGGTGCGCGACGAACTCGCGCACCACCCGCAGCTGGTGCTGATGGGCGACTTCAACGTCGCACCCGAAGACCGCGATGTCTACGACCCGGTGGCCTGGGCCGGGCAGATCCACTGCACGCCCGAAGAGCGCGCGCAGTTCCAGCGCCTGCTGGCGCTCGGCCTCGTCGACGCCTTCCGCCTCTTCGAGCAGCCGCCCAAGAGCTGGAGCTGGTGGGACTACCGCAACCTGGCGTTCCGCAGGAACCAGGGCCTGCGCATCGACCACATCCTGGTCAGCGCGGCGCTGCAGCCGCGTGTGCAGGCCTGCGTCATCGACAAGCCGATGCGCAAGAACGAACGCCCCAGCGACCATGCGCCGGTGATCGTGACGCTGGGCGCCGGCCCGGCGGCGGGCTGAGCGCCCAGCGTCACGGCAGCGGCGGCTGGCTGGCGGCCGTTTCGGCCCGGTAGCGCGCCTTGTGCTCGGCGTTGGGCGGGTACAGCCCCGGCAGCGCCGCGCCCCTTTCGACCTCGCACATGATCCAGGCCTCGAGCCGTTCCTGCTCGGGGGCCAGCACCAGCATCTCATCGAGCAGCGCGGCGGGGATGACCACCGCGCCGTCGTCGTCCACCACCAGCACGTCGTCGGGGAAGACGGCCACGCCGCCGCAGCCTATGGGCTGCTGCCAGGCCACGAAGGTCAGGCCGGCCACCGAGGGCGGCGCCGCGGCGCCGCTGCACCAGACGGGCAGCCCGGTACCCCGCACGCCGGCGACGTCGCGCACCACGCCGTCGGTGACCAGCGCGGCCACGCCGCGCCGCGCCATGCGCGCGCACAGGATGTCGCCGAAGATGCCGGCGTCGGCCACGCCCATGGCATCGACCACCGCAATGCAGCCGGCGGGCATGGCCTCGATGGCGGCGCGGGTGGAGACCGGCGAGGCCCACGACTCGGGCGTGGCGAGGTCCTCGCGGGCCGGCACGAAGCGCAGCGTGAAGGCCCGGCCGACCCGGCGCGGCTGCCCCGGCCGCAGCGGCCGCGTGCCGCGCAGCCAGACGTTGCGCAGGCCCTTCTTGAGCAGGATGGTGGTCAGCGTGGCCGTGGTGACCTGCGACAGGACGGCGATGGCCTGGGCGTCCAGGGGCGATGGTGCGGCGGTGGGCATGCGAGCCTCCGGGGGTCGGGCCGGTCGGGTGCTCAGCCGATCTCGGCCAGGCGGCGCTGCTGGCGACGAGTCAGCCAGTCGATGTCGGCGATGTCGGCCGCCGACAGCCGCGGCCCGGGCCGGCGCACGAAGGCGGACGCAATGACGCCGCGCTCGGCCAGGATGTGCTTGCGCACCGCCAGGCCGATGCCGGGCTGCTGCTCGTAGCGCGCCAGCGGCAGGTAGGCGTCGAAGAGGTCGTGTGCGCGCCCGCGGTCGCCGGCGGCATGCGCGCGGCACACGCCGACCATCATCTCGGGGTAGGCGAAGCCGGTCATGGCACCGTCGGCGCCGCGCGCCAGCTCTTCGGGCAGGAACAGGCCGCCGCCGTTGCCGGTGAGGATGGCCACGCGCCTGACTTCACCGCGCTCGCTGGCGCCGCGCAGCGCCGACAGCTTGGCCAGCCCGGGGCAGTCTTCGTGCTTGAGCATCACGCAGCCCGGCGCGTCACGCAGGATGCGCAGGATCACCGGGGCGGTCATCTGCACGCCGGTGGCCACCGGGTGGTCTTGCAGCACCCAGGGCACGTCGGCGCCCAGCGTCTCCTGCACCATGGCGAAGTGGCCGATGATCCGGTCGTCGGTGCGCAGGCTGGGCGGCGGCGCCACCATCACGCCCGAGGCCCCCAGCGCCATCACGTCGGCGCTGAACTCGCCCATCGCCGCGAAGCCGGGGGCCGAAGCACCCACCACCACCGGCACGCGGCCCGCGACGCGCGCCAGCACCTGCCTGACGAACTGGCGCGACTCGGCGGCCGAGAGCTTGGGCGCCTCGCCCATGATGCCCAGCACGGTGAGGCCGCTCACCCCCTGCGCCAGGCAGAAGTCGACCAAACGGTCGGTGCTGGCCAGGTCCAGCGCGCCGCTGTCGGTGAAGGGTGTCACCGTGATCAGGAAGACGCCGGTGGCAGTGGCTTGCAGTCGGTTCACTTCGGGCTCCTGCTTCGGTGCACGCGGCCCGGGCTTGAGCGATGTCGAGCGGGCCCGCTGCCGGTGCAGCGCCGATTGTCGCAGCCGGGCTGCCGGTGCCGGCGGCCTGGCAATGGTGGCCGCAGCGGGTGACTGACGCCGATGACTGACGCCAATGACTGACGCCGAAACGGCACGGGGCCGGGTCGCGGCCGGTGCGCGGCGCGCCTAGTCTTCCAGGCCCAGTTCCTGGATCTTGCGCGTGATGGTGTTGCGGCCAATGCCCAGGCGCTGTGCGGCCTCGATGCGCCGGCCGCGCGTCAGCTCCAGCGCGGTGTGGATGAGGCGGCCCTCGAACTGCCGGGTCAGCGCGTCCCAGACGTCGGGGTCGCCGGCATCCAGGCGCCGCCGCGCCTCGCGCTCCAGGTCGCCCAGCCAGGTCGGTGCCGACATCGCGGCGGCGGCGCCGGCCGCCAGGTCCGCCGGCGGCACCGCCGCGGCCGCGCCGTGCACCGGCCGCACCGGCTCGGCCGCGCCTTGCGCCGGTGTGGTGCCCATCATTTCGGGCGGCAGGTCCTTGATCTCGACAACCTGCGCCGGCGCCATCACCGTGAGCCAGTGGCACAGGTTCTCGAGTTGGCGCACGTTGCCGGGGAAGTCGAAGCCGGCCAGCCGCGCCAGTGCGGCGTCGGTGATGCGTTTGGCTTCGACGCCGAGATCGCGCGCGCTCTTGCCGAGGAAGAAGCGCGTCAGCATCGGTATGTCCTCGCGCCGCTCACGCAACGCGGGCAGGCGCAGCCGGATGACGTTGAGGCGGTGGAACAGGTCTTCGCGGAACGCACCCTGGCGCACACGCTCTTCGAGGTTCTGGTGCGTGGCGGCGATGACGCGCACGTTGCTCTTCAGCGGCTGGTGGCCGCCGACGCGGTAGAACTGCCCGTCGCTCAGCACGCGCAGCAGGCGTGTCTGCAGGTCGAAGGGCATGTCGCCGATCTCGTCGAGGAACAGCGTGCCGCCGTCGGCCTGCTCGAAGCGGCCACGGCGCGTCGTCTGCGCGCCGGTGAAGGCGCCGCGCTCGTGGCCGAAGAGCTCGCTCTCCAGCAGGTCTTTCGGGATCGCCGCGGTGTTGATGGCGATGAACGGGCCGTTGCCGCGCGGGCTGTGCTTGTGCAGCGCGCGCGCCACCAGTTCCTTGCCGGTGCCGCTCTCGCCGGTGATCATCACCGTCACCTGGCTCTGGCTGAGGCGGCCGATGGCACGGAACACGTCCTGCATCGCCGGCGCCTGGCCCAGCATCTCGGGCGCCTGCACCGGCGCGGCCTCGGCCACTTCCTCGCGCAGGCTTTCTTCGACGGCGCGGCGGATCAGGTCCACCGCGGCCATCACGTCGAAGGGCTTGGGCAGGTACTCGAAGGCGCCGCCCTGGAAGGCGCTGACGGCGCTGTCGAGGTCGCTGAAGGCCGTCATGATGATCACCGGCAGGCCGGGATGGCGGGCCTTCACGGTGGTCAGCAGTTCGATGCCGCTGCCGCCGGGCATGCGGATGTCGCTCACCAGCACCTGCGGCGCGTCGTCGTCCAGGGCCTTGACCACGTCGCGCGGGTTGCTGAAGGTGCGCACGGCGAACTGCTCGCGCTGCAGCGCCTTCTCGAGTACGAAGCGTATGGATTGATCGTCGTCGACGACCCAGATGGGTTTCATGCGGATGGACCGCGCCGCAAGGCGCCCTTCAAGGCAATGGAATCAGGATCTTGAACACCGTGTGGCCCGGCACGCTCTCGCATTCGATCGTGCCTTGATGCTGCTGCACGAAAGTCTGCGCCAGCGTGAGCCCGAGGCCCGAGCCGCCTTCACGCCCCGACACCAGGGGCTGGAAGATGCGTTCACGGATGTCCTCGTGCACACCGGGCCCGTTGTCCTCGATATGCAATTCCAGTGCCAGCCGGAAGCGCTGGCGGCCGAAAGTGGCCTGGCGCGCCACACGGGTGCGCAGGGTGAGCATGGCGTCGCCGCGCGCGATGCGCCCGGTGTAGGGCGAATCGCCGCTCGCGGGGCCCGTGGACAGCGCCTGGGTGGCGTTGTGCGCGATGTTGAGCACGGCCTGGATGAGCTGCTCGCGGTCGCCGCGAAACTCGGGCAACGACGTGTCGTAGTCGCGCAGCACCTCGAGCCCGCGCGGAAACTCGGCCATGATCAGCGCGCGCACGCGCTCGCAGACCTCGTGGATGTTGACGTCGGCGACGACGTGCGGGCGGCGGTGCGGCGCGAGCAGGCGGTCGACCAGCACCTGCAGGCGGTCGGCCTCGTGGATGATGACCTGGGTGTACTCGGTGAGCTCGCGGCTGGTCACCTCCATCGCCAGCAGCTGCGCCGCGCCACGGATGCCGCCCAGCGGGTTCTTGATCTCGTGCGCGAGGTTGCGCACCAGTTCCTTGTTGGCCTGCGCCAGACCCATGGTGCGCTCTTCGCGGTCGAGCCGGATCTGCTGCTCGATCTCGATCAGTTCGACGAGCACGCGGTCGGGCCATTCGGTCTGGTTGACGATGGCGTGCACCGGCAGGTCGGTGCTGCCCGCGGGCTGGCGCCTGAGCAGGGCGTCGAAGCGGCTGGTGGCGACCTGGTTGCGTGCCACGAGGTCCAGCGTCTCGCGCAGCTGCTGTGAATCGGCAAGCCAGTCGAGCGCACTGCCGCGCTGCAACGCGCGCCGCGACACACCCATCGTGTTCTCGAGCGCCGAATTGACCTGCAGGCAGCGTCCGTCGGTACCGACCAACGCGACCATCGTGGCCAGCTGGTCGAAGGCCTCGAAGCTGCGCAGGCCCGCGCCGGCGTCGCGCTCGTCGCTCACGACGGCAGCTTGGCGAGTTCGCGCTTCAGGGCGGCGAGGTCGGCTTCCTTGCGCTGGATGGCGGCGCGCATCTCGGCGACCCGCTCGAGGTACTTGGCGTAGTTGCGCTCGTCGCCGCGGCGCTCGGGTTCGCCGTTGTTGAACTCGCGCTTCATCTCGGCCAGGCGGTCTTCCTCGCGCTTCATTTCGTCGGCGAGGATGCGCCTGGCATCGCTGTCGCGCGCACGCTGTTCCGCCGGGTCGACGCGGCCTTCGCCGGGGCGGGCCGACGCCCCGGGGGCCGGCGCCGCGACACGTGGCCGCGGTGGCGCCGGCACCACCGTTACCGGCACGCCTTCGATGGGCCGGCAGCCCTTGTCCTTGGCCTCCTGCGCCGTCATCGCATCGGTGTAGAGCACGGGCGGGCCGGGGCAGCGGTAGACCGTCTTGTCCTGTGCCCAGGCAGCCGCCACGGGCGCAAGCAGCAGGGCCAGCGCACCGGCACGGGCGAGGGTCTTGTTCGGCAGCATCATGGGGGCATTGTCGCCCAGCGCCCGAGGCCGCGACAACCGGCCGGCTGCCGCCGCGCCGCGGCGCCGGCCAATGAAAAGCGGGCCCTAAGGCCCGCCTTGGCTGCCGACGCGCGGGGCGTTTACAGCGAGTAGTACATGTCGAACTCGCACGGGTGCGTGGCCATGCGGAAGCGCGTCACTTCCTGCATCTTCAGCTCGATGTAGGCGTCGATGTACGAATCGGTGAAGACGCCGCCCTTGGTCAGGAAGCCGCGCTCCTTGTCCAGGTAGTCCAGCGCCTGGTCGAGGCTGTGGCAGACGGTGGGGATGGCCGCGTTTTCTTCCGGCGGCAGGTGGTACAGGTCCTTGGTGGCGGGGTCGCCGGGGTGAATCTTGTTTTCGACGCCGTCCAGGCCGGCCATCAGCAGCGCGCTGAAGCCCAGGTAGGGGTTCATCAGGGGATCGGGGAAACGCGCCTCGACACGACGGCCCTTGGGGCTGGCGACGTAGGGGATGCGGATAGACGCCGAGCGGTTCTTCGCCGAGTAGGCCAGCTTCACCGGCGCCTCGAAACCAGGCACCAGGCGCTTGTAGCTGTTGGTGCCGGGGTTGGTGATGGCGTTGAGCGCGCGGGCGTGCTTGATGATGCCGCCGATGTAGTACAGCGCGAACTCGGAAAGGCCCGCGTAGCCGTCGCCGGCGAACAGGTTCTTGCCGTCCTTCCAGACGCTCTGGTGCACGTGCATGCCGCTGCCGTTGTCGCCGACCACGGGCTTGGGCATGAAGGTCGCCGTCTTGCCGTAGGCGTGGGCCACGTTGTGGATGACGTACTTCTGCAGTTGCGACCAGTCGGCGCGCTGCACGAGCGTGCTGAACTTGGTGCCCAGCTCGTTCTGGCCCGGGCCCGCCACTTCGTGGTGGTGCACCTCGACCGGGATGCCCAGGCTCTCGAGGATCAGGCACATCTCGCTGCGCATGTCCTGGAAGCTGTCGACCGGGGGCACCGGGAAGTAGCCGCCCTTGACCGCCGGTCGGTGGCCCATGTTGCCGCCTTCGAAGCTGGCTCCGGTGTTCCACGGCGCCTCTTCGGAGCCGATCTTGAACGAGCAGCCCGACATGTCGTTCGTCCACTGCACCTGGTCGAAGATGAAGAACTCGGGCTCGGGGCCGAAGTAGGCGGCGTCGCCCAGGCCGCTGCTCTTGAGGTAGGCCTCGGCGCGCTTGGCCAGCGAGCGCGGGTCGCGCTCGTAGGGCTTGCCGTCGGTGGGGTCGAGCACGTCGCAGCTCAGGATGACCGTCGGCTCTTCGAAGAACGGGTCGAGGTTGGCCGTCGACGGGTCGGGCATGAGCAGCATGTCCGAGGCCTCGATGCCCTTCCAGCCGGCGATCGACGAGCCGTCGAAGGCATGGCCCGAGGTGAACTTGTCTTCGTCGAAAGCGGACACAGGCACGGACACATGCTGTTCCTTGCCGCGGGTGTCGGTGAAGCGGAAGTCGACGAACTTGACTTCGTTCTCCTTCACCATCTTCATCACGTCGGCAACGGTCTTGGCCATCTAAAACTCTCCTAGCGGGGCTCGTGGATTGGTATTCGGGCGGGATGCGGTGCTGCGGGGCCGGGCCCCAACAAGGCGCAGACGAATTTAGCAGAAAGCATGCCCGCGGCCGCTGACGGTGCACGCCCGCGTGCAGGCTGCGCAACAGCCCGGCCGAGGCTCGGCCTGATGCACCACGACGGCGCGGCACGATGCATCAACGCACCAACTCGGGGCCCAGGCTCACACCGGCGGCGAGCAGGCCGCCGCGCAAGGCCGCGAAAGCCTCGGCCGGGTCGCCACTGCCCTTGACGCCGAGTTCGATGTGGCGGCCGTAGGTCGGGTGGTCGACGCTGGGCAGGCTGAAGACCTTGACGCCGGCGAAACGCGCCTCGATGTCCTCCATCAGCGGCGTCAGCGTGGCCTCCATGGCGCCGAACACGATCACCGAGCGCTCGGCCGTGCGCGCGCCACCGTGCAGGTGGGCGTAGCGCTGGTCGAGCACCGCTTCGATCATCGGCCAGGCCATGACCGGAAAGCCGGGCACGAAGTGCACGTCGCCGAGGCTGAAGCCGGGAATCTTGTTGTAGGGGTTGCGGATGATCTGCGCGCCTTCCGGGAAGACGCCCATGTTCAGGCGGTGCAGGTTGTCGGCGCGCTCGGGCTCGAAGGGCTTGCCCTGCTCGATGGCGACGTCGCGCATGCGCTCGAGGATGAGCTCGCGGGCTTGCGGGTGCAGCGCCAGGCCGACGCCCAGGGCCGCCGCCGCGCACTGGCGCGTGTGGTCGTCGGGCGTGGCGCCGATGCCGCCGCAGCTGAACACCAGGTCACCGCTGGCAAAGGCGTCGGCCAGCGCGGCGGTGATGCGCGGCCTGTCGTCGCCGACGTAGCGCGCCCAAGACAGCGCCAGGCCGCGCGCCGCCAGCAGCTCGATGACCTTGGCGAGGTGCTTGTCCTGGCGCTTGCCGGAGAGGATCTCGTCGCCGACGATGACCAGGCCGATGTCCTGAGGCGTCGTCATGGCTGGGTATCCGGGGCGAAACTCGAGGGCAGGACGGAGAGCACGGGCCGCTGCGCGTCGCGCAGGCGCTGCAGTTCGGCCAGCGTGAAGTGCGCGAACCAGCATGCCGCGAAGGCGAAGACCAGCGTGTATAGCCAGACCGACAGCACCACCAGCAGCGGCGCGAAGATCAGCGCCGCGGCGCTGGCCGCCCACAGCAGCGAAGGCAGCGCGCCGAGGCAGCCGCAGAGCACGCCCATGGTCAGCAGCGACCAGCGGCGGTTGCGCAGCACGAAACGCCGCTCGGGCGCCGTGGCGTGCGCGGCCAGCACGTCGAAGGCCAGCACTCGGCAGGTCAGCCAGCCCCAGATCAGCGGTGGCAGCACCAGCACCAGCGGCGGCACGAACCACAGCGGGATGCTGAGCACCAGCGCCAGCAGCGCCGCCGCGGTGCAGGCCAGCGCCCACAGCAGGCCCTGCCACCAGGTCGCGCCGTGGCGCCGCTCCAGCGTCGGGAAACGCCGCGAAGCCACCATGCGCACCACCACCGGCGTGAGCAGCAGCGCCACCAGCAGCAGCGTGGTCACCACCACCACCGGCACCGACAGCGCAACCACGATCATCGGCGCCATCAGCGTGCGCAGGCGGTCGGCACCAATCGACTCCAGCCACTGCAGCAGCGTGGCCACGAGCTCCCATTGCTCCAGCGCGCCACGCACCGCCGCGACGGTGCTTTCCCAGTAGGCCCAGCCCAGCAGCGCCACCGCGCCGCCGCCCACCACCAGCGGCAGCAGCGACCAGAGGATGACGCGCGGGTGCAGGCAATAGGCCGCGGCGCGCCAGAAGGCATCGAAGAGGTCGTTCATCGGCCCACCAGCCGGGCCAGGCCCAGCCACTGCTGGGCCCAGAAGCCGCGACCGTAGTCGCGGCCCTGGCGCTGATCGCTCACGCCCGTGGCGTGATAGCTGGGGTCGAAGCGCGCCGTGCGAAAGAGCATGTCCCACAGCGGGAACAGCACCGCGAAGTTGTGGCCACCGGCACGGCCCGCGCCCTGCCACTCGTCGATGGCATGGTGCAGCCGGTGGAAGCGCGGGCTGACCAGCAGCCGGCCGATCACGGGCCCGAAGCTCATGCGCACGTTGGCGTGCGACAGGCTCTCGAGCAACTGCATCAGCACCACCACGCCGACGAACTGCGCGGGCGCGATGCCCACGCCCAACGCCACCAGCACGAGCGCGCTGTCGGTGAGCACGCTGTCGAGCAGGTGGTTGCGGTTGTCGGACCACATCGTCATCTGGCGCTGGCTGTGGTGCAGCGCGTGCAGCTGCCACCACCAGCCCAGGCGATGCTGGGCACGGTGCAGGCCGTACTGCACGGCGTCGAAGAGCAGCAGGTAGAGCGCGAAGCTGACCCACGCGATGTCGGTGACGCCAGGCCAGAGATCGTCGACCGAGACCGCCGGCAGGCCGGCCACGCGCAGGCGGCCAATCAGGTCGTCCCACAGCGGGTCGAGCGTGAAGAACAGCGCCACGCGGAACAGCCCCAGGCGATGGATGAGCGTGTAGACGACGTCGACGCGCACTGCGGCGCGGTCGGTCACTGCCTCCACCGGGCGCCATCGTTCCAGCGCCTGGAACAGCGTCAGCATGACGGCGATCTCCAGCAGCCCCACCATCAGCCAGCCGGTGGCGACGAAACCGTCTTCCAGCAGGTTGCCCAGGCCCAGGCCGAAGAGCAGCGGCTGCATGGCGCTCTCGAAGAGCGCCTGCTGCACCTGCCCGAAGAGGTCGACCAGCGTGTTCATCGCGGCGTGCGGGCGGCGGCGCCGAGTTGCGGGTGTTCGCGCAGCGTGGCAAAACACAGGCCCCGCGCCTGCAGGCCGGCGACCAGCGGCTCCAGCACCGCCGGCGCCCAGGCGTCCTGTCGCGACCAGATGCCCAGGTGGGCCACCAGCACGTCACCTTCGCGGATGTCGCGCAGCGCGCGCTGCAGCAGCTGCGCGTTAGGGTGGCGCTCGCTGGGCAACTCGTCGCCCAGGAAGCCGGCCGGCGCCCAGCCCACATGCGTCCAGCCGCAGGCCGTCGCGGCCTGCAGCAGTGCCGGCGAGGTCTTGCCGCCCGGCGCGCGGAAGATGGCGCCCATGCGCTGCCCCGTCATCGCCTGCAGGCGCTGGGCGGGTTTGTCGAGCTCGGCGCAATAGGCCGCGGGGGCCAGCGTGCGCGCGCGTCCTGCGTGCGCCCCTTGGGACGGCTTGACGCGCAGGCCGCCGGGCACGTCGGCCAGCCAGCTGTCGTGGTCCCAGGTGTGCGAGCCGAAGGCATGACCCTCGGCGGCACGCGCCTGCCACCAGGGCGCCCAGCTGGCGTCGAGGCTGCTGCCGCCGGTCAGCGTGCGCTCGTTGGCGAGGAAGAAGGTCGCCTTCACCGCGTGGCGCTGCAGCACCTCGGCCACCAGCGGGGCCACGCCCATGTGGCCGGTGTCGAAGGTGAGATACACCGGCCGCGCGCAGGCCGCCGGCGCGGCGGCCGCAGCGTGTGCCGCGCCGGCAGCCAGCGCCGCCAGCAGGGCGACCCGGCCCGCGCCACGGGCGCCGGCGCGAAACAAGGCGCTACTGCCTGGGTGCATGGTCCAGTGTCCACACCCCATGCGGCGAACGCCCGACCGGGATCTGCCGCACCACGCGCTTGCTCTCGATGTCGATGAAGCTCAAGCGGCGCGCCCAGCGCGAGCTCACCAGCAGCGTGCGGTTGTCGGCCAGCATCTCCATGCAGTCGGGCCCGCCCGGCGCGGGGTACTCGGCGACCACGGCCAGCGATTGCGTGTCGACGAGGCTGATGGTGTTGGCCACGCGGTTGCTGACGAAGACGTGGCGCTTGTCGCCGCGGGCCCGGAACGCGTGCGCGCCGTCGCCCGTGACGATGCGCTTGAGCAGCCTCGGCTGAGCGCCGCTGACGTCGTAGGCCTCGACGACGCGGTCGCCGGTCAGGCCCACCAGCAGCGTGCGGTCGTCGGCGGTGAGGAAGAGGTCGGCCGGCATCTTGCCGACCTTGATCTTCCAGCGCGGCGCCTGCGTGGCCAGGTCGATGGCCAGCAGTTCGTCGCTGTCCTGCAGCGACGCGTAGACCACGCTGCTCTTGCTGTCGATGCTGAGGTGGCTGGGCGTCTTGGGCGCGTCGATGCGCTTGACCAGCTTGAACGGCACTTCGGCGCCGGCGCCCTGCCAGCGGTAGAGGTCGACGTGGTTGAGCCGGTTGGCCGCCGTCACGAACCACTTCATGTCGGGCGAGAAGCGCAGGTGGTAGGGGTCGGCGATGTCGCGCACGGTGCGCATCACGCGGCCATCGCTGGGGTCGATGAAGGTCAGCGTGTTGCCGGTGGCGTTGGCCACGATCAGCACTTTCTCGTCGGGCGCGAGGTAGAGGTGGTGCGGCTCCTTGCCCGTCGGCACGCGGCGCACCACGGTGTGGGTGGCGGGGTCGATGATGCTGACGTCGGCGTCCTGCGAATTCAGCACGAAGATCGGCGCCGCAGCCGTGGCGGCCAGGCTCGCCCCCAGCAACGTGCACAGCACGGCGGCGTGGCGCAGCGCGCGGGCGCCGGCAGCCCGGTATCCACGCGTAAGTGCCGTAATGGCAAGGTGGCCCATGCGCTGCGCGGTTTTCACTCGTCGTCACCACCCAGCAGGCCGCCCAGCAGCCCACCACCGACAGCCAGGCCGCCGAGCGCGCTTTCCTCCTTGCGGCCGCCCTGCTGCGGCGCGGCGGCGAACACGCGCGAGGCCAGGCGCGAGAACGGCAGGCTCTGCAGCCAGATCGTGCCCGGACCGGTGAGCTTCGCGAAGAACAGGCCCTCGCCGCCGAACAGCGCGGTCTTGATCTTGCCGACGTACTGGATCTCGAAGTCGACGCTGGGCGTGTAGGCCACGACGCAGCCGGTGTCGACCAGCAGCGACTGGCCGGCCGCCAGTTCGCGGCGCACCACGGTGCCGCCGGCATGCACGAAGGCCAGGCCGTTGCCTTCGAGCTTCTGCATGATGAAACCCTCGCCGCCGAAGAAGCCGGCGCCCAGCTTCTTCTGCAGCGCGATGCCCAGCGAGACGCCGCGCGCGGCGCACAGGAAGGCGTCCTTCTGGCAGATCAGCGTGCCGCCCAGCTGCGACAGGTCCATGGGCAGGATCTTGCCCGGGTAGGGCGCGCCGAAGGCCACGCGCTGCTTGGCCGAGCTGCCGTTGGTGTAGACGGTGGTGAACAGCGACTCGCCGGTGACGAGCCGTTTGCCGGCACCCAGCAGCTTGCCGAACAGGCCGCCCTGCTGCGCGCTGCCGTCGCCGAACACGGTGTCCATCGTGATGCCCGGGTCCATGAAGAACATGCTGCCGGCCTCGCCGACAGCGGCCTCGCCGGGGTCGAGTTCGACCTCGACGAACTGCATCTCTGCGCCCTTGATCTCGTAGTCCACCACGTCCATGGCCATGCCGGCTTCTCCGCA
The DNA here is from genome assembly GCA_013822265.1 of Leptothrix sp. (in: b-proteobacteria). Taxonomy (GTDB): domain Bacteria; phylum Pseudomonadota; class Gammaproteobacteria; order Burkholderiales; family Burkholderiaceae_C; genus Rubrivivax. The sequence goes on along the minus strand of PNKD01000009.1, from coordinate 20,211 downwards.
ACTGTTCAGGTCAACCGGGAATGGTACCGAAGGGCCGGCCAACCGGTAGCAAAGCGTTGCAATGGGCAGGCGCGGTGCAGCCTGTCGCCTCGGCCTGGCTGCCGACAATGGCCGCGACCATGTCGCCGCCATCAGAACTGCTGCTGTTTGCCACCGCCACGATGGCCGCCACCGCCGCCGCGCTCGGCGCCTTCGGGCGGCGGCGCGGGCGCCTGCCGGGCTGGCGCTGGTGGCTGGCGGCGCTGTGGCTGGCAACGCTGGGCGCGGCCGTGCTGGCGCTGGCACCGGCTTGGTGGGGCCGCAGGCTGGCCACGCCGCTGCTGCTGCAGATGCCGCTGATCACGCTGATCGGGCTGCGCTGCTTCCAGGCCCGCCAGCGCTGGCCCGGCAGCGTGCGCAGCGACCTGGCGCTGCTGGCCGCAGCGCTGCTGCTGGCCAGCGGCGCCCAGCTGCTGTGGCACGAAGCCGCCACCTGGGTGCTGCTGGGTTGCGGCCTCGCCGTGCACCTGTACGCCGCGGCGGTGATGATGGGCGCGCCGGGCGGCCGCGAGACAACGCCGGTGCTGGCCCTGGCGGCCGCGCTGGCGGCACTGGCCTTTGCCCCCGGGCTGGCGGTGCTGGGCAGTGGGCTCGCGGGCGCCGGCGCGGTGGCGCAGGCCGACGCCGCGCACGGGGCGCGCGTGCTGGCCGCGGCGATGCAGGCGCTGGTGCTGGGTTTCGTGGCCCTGACTTTGGCCTTCGAACGCACCGAGCGCCAGCTTCGCGAGTCGCACCGCCGGCTGCGCCTGCTGGCCCATCTCGACGCGTTGACGCAGGCCCCCAGCCGCCGCCACTTCGACGAACTCGCCGGCCGCGCGCTGCGCAACGACCCGCCCGGCAGCGCCGTGATGCTGGTCTTCGACATCGACGACTTCAAGCAGGTCAACCAGCGCCTGGGCCACTCGGCCGGCGACCGCGCGCTGTGCCTGGTGGCCCGCAGCGTGCTGGAACTGCTGCGCACGCGCGACGCCGCCGGCCGCCACGGCAGCGACGAGTTCGTGATGCTGCTGCGCGGCACCACCACCGACGCCGCGATGGGCGTGGCCGCCCGCATCGCCGCGGAGGTGCAACGCCGCCTCGAGGCCACGCCGCTGCCGGCGCTGAGCCTGAGCTTCGGCGTCGTGCAAGTGCGTGGCGGCGAGAGCATCGATGCCGCCATGCGGCGCGCCGACCAGGCGCGGCTCGAGGCCAAGCGCCAGGGGCGGTCACGCGCGGTCGCGGCGCTGGGCGACCAGGACCCCCCGGTGTTCAGCGCCAGCCTGCCCTTTGCCATGCTGCCCTGCTGAGGGCGGAGGTGGCCGCGCGGCGTTGCGCGGCGTGCGGCCAGCGGTGCGGGTCGGCTGCGGATAATCGGGCGCTGCCCACTCCATCCCCCCTCCTGTCCCCATGCTCTCCGCCATCCTCGCCATCAGCCTGGGCGCCGCGCTCGGGGCATTGTTGCGCTGGGGCCTGGGTCTCGGGCTCAACCACCTGTTCCCGGCGCTGCCGCCGGGCACGCTGGTGGCCAACCTCGTCGGCGGCTACCTCGTCGGCCTGGCAGTGGCGCTGATGGCCCAGCTGCCGCAGCTGCCGCCCGAATGGCGGCTGTTCGTCGTCACCGGCTTCCTGGGCGGGCTGACCACTTTCTCCACCTTCTCGGCCGAGGTCGTGCATGCGCTGCAGGCCGGGCGCACCGGCTGGGCCGTGGCCACGGTGGCCTTGCACGTGCTGGGCTCGCTGGCGCTGACCCTGGCAGGCCTGGCCACGCCGGCGCTGTTCAAGGCCTGATCTCCGCCAGCCCCGCAGCCCTGCCTGGGCAGGCCTCTCTAGCCGCCACGCACGGGGCGCCACCTAGAATCGCGCCGCTGTTTTGTGGCCCGAGATGGCGCCCGGCCGGGCGCGGAGACCCCCCAGATGACCCCTGCAGACATCCTATCCCAGTACGGCCCGCGCGAGACGATGGCGTACGACGTCGTCGTCGTCGGTGCCGGCCCGGCGGGCCTGGCCACGGCGATCCGGCTCAAGCAGCTCAACGCCGACATCTCGGTGGTGGTGCTGGAAAAGGGCAGCGAGCCCGGCGCGCACACCTTGTCGGGCGCCGTGATGGACCCGCACGCGATGAACGAACTCTTCGCCGACTGGAAGGAGCGCGGCGCGCCGCTGAACCAGCCGGTGACGGGCGACGAGGTGCTGTTCCTCAACGAGACCGGCGCACACACCATGCCCGACTGGCTGCTGCCGGGCTGCTTCCACAACACCGGCAACTACGTCGTGCGCCTGGGCGCGGTGACGAAGTGGCTGGGCGAGCAGGCCGAGGCGCTGGGCGTCGAGATCTTTCCGGGCTTCACTGCCGCCGAGGTGCTGTATGACGACGCCGGCGCGGTACGCGGCGTGGCCACCGGCAACCTCGGCGTCGGCAAGGACGGCCAGCCGCACGACGGCTTCCAGCTCGGCATGGAGCTCACGGGCAAGTACACCGTGTTCGCCGAAGGCGCTCGCGGCCACCTGGGCAAACAGCTGATCGCACGCTACCGGCTCGACGAGGGCCGCGACCCGCAGAGCTACGCGCTGGGCGTCAAGGAGCTGTGGGAGATCGCCCCCGAAAAGGCCAAGCCCGGCCATGTCGTGCACACCGCCGGCTGGCCGATGGACGAGCACACCTACGGCGGCGGCTTTCTCTACCACCTCGAGGGCAACCTGGCCACGGTGGGCTTCGTCACCGGCCTGGACTACCAGAACCCCTGGATCAGCCCCTTTGAGGAGATGCAGCGCTGGAAGACACACCCGGCCATACGCGCCCACCTCGAAGGCGGCAAGCGCATCGGCTACGGCGCGCGCGCCATCATCGCCGGCGGCCTGCTCAGCCTCCCGAAACTGGTGTTCCCGGGAGGCGTGCTGGTGGGCTGCGAGGCCGGCACGCTCAACGCCGCGCGCATCAAGGGCAGCCACGCCGCCATCAAGACCGGCATGCTGGCCGCCGAGGCGCTGGCGCCGGCGCTGGCCGCGGGCCGCAGCGGCGACGAGCTCGAGGCCTACCCGGCAGCCTTCGACAAGAGCTGGCTGCATGCCGAGCTGGACCAGGCGCGCAACTTCAAGCAGTGGTTCAAGCAGGGCAACACGGTGGGTGCGCTGATGACGGGCATAGAGCAGTGGCTGCTGCCCAAGCTGGGCTTCAAGAGCCCGCCCTGGACCCTCCACCGCAAGCGCGCCGACCATGAGGGCATGCATGCCGCCGGCCAGGTGGCGCCCATCGCCTACCCCAAGCCCGACAACGTGCTGACCTTCGACCGCCCGAGCTCGGTCTTCCTCAGCAACACCAACCACGAAGAGAACCAGCCCGCGCACCTGACGCTGAAGGACGCCGCGGTGCCCGTGGCCGTGAACCTGGCGCTGTACGCCGGCCCCGAGAGCCGCTACTGCCCGGCCGGCGTCTACGAGTTCGTGCCCGCCGAAGGCGGCGGCGAGGCACTGCAGATCAACGCGCAGAACTGCGTGCACTGCAAGACCTGCGACATCAAGGACCCGACGCAGAACATCGTCTGGGTCACGCCCGAAGGCGGTGGCGGGCCGAACTACGCCGGCATGTGATCGCGCGGCGCGGCGGCGCCTGAATTGCCGGCTCAGCGCACGCCGGGCAACAGGCGCACGGCGCCGTCCAGCGCCCAGACGCGGCGGATCTCGATGACGTCGTAGTCCTGCGCCACGGCGGCGGGAAACCGGCTGTAGGGCCCGATCGACCACACGATGCGGTGCACCGCCTCGTCGACCTGGCCCAGGCCGCTGGAACGGTTGACGATCACCGATTCGACGGTGCCGTCGCGCCGCAGTGCCACGGTGACCATCGGGGCGGTGTACGAACCGGGACGCAGGTCCTGCAGCCCATCGGGCCGGGCGCCGGCCTCGACCTTCTGGCGCCAGCCCTCGGCGTAGACGACGGCGTCGAGGTTGCGCGCGAAACGATCGACCAGCAGCAGCCGGCGGCTCGGGGCTTCCAGCGATGGCGGCGGCAGGCGCAGCGGCAGGCCGGCGCGCGGGCTGTCGCTGCCCGGCTGCTGGCGCGCGGCTTCGGCCAGGCGCTGCGCCGCGGCCAGGTCGTCCAGGCGGCGGTGCTCGGCCTCGATCGCGCGGCGGTGGCGCGCCGCACGCTCGGCATCGTCTCGCACGGCCGCCTGGCGCTGGGCCTCGCGACTCAGTTCATCCTGACGAGCGGCTTCGGCGCGGGCAGCTTCGAGGCGTGCAGCTTCGAGGCGCGCGGCCTCCGCGCGGACGGCCTCCACGCGCACGACTTCAACGCGGGCAGCCTCCAGCCGTGCGGCTTCGGCGCGCACCGCTTCCAGACGAGCAGCTTCGGCACGCGCGGCCTCGGCGCGGGCCGCCTGCTGGCGCTGCGCCTCCAGCCGCTGGGCCTCCAGCTGCGCCGCCAGCACACGCTCGGCTTGCAGTCGCGCCGCTTCGGCACGGGCGACCTCTTCGCGCTGCCACGCCAGACGTTCGCTCTCGACGCGCGCAGCCTGGGCGCGGGCCGCCTGCTGCCGCTGCTTTTCCAGCCGCTGCGCCTCTTGGTGCAGCGCTTGCCGCTGCGCCTCGCGTCGCGCCGCCTGCGCGCGGTCGGCCTCCAATTGCGCGGCCTCGGCACGTGCGGCTTCCTCACGTGCCGCCTGTTCGCGCACTGCCTGTTCGCGCACGGCCCGTTCGCGCGCCGCCTCATCGCGCTGCCGGGCCAGCTGCGCCGCCTGCAGCCGCGCCGCTTCGACGCGGGCGGCCTCCTTCTCGGCCTGGGCTGCATCGACCGTCGCCTGCCGTTGTGCAGCGTCGCTGGCGCGCCGATCGGGCGGCAGCGCGGCCAGCGGCACGAGCGGCACATCGGGCACGCGGAAGTCGTCCGCCCTCGCCCGGTTCACGGCCATCAACGACGGCTGTGGCGCCGGCGCCGCCGGCAGGCGCGAGGCCAGCACGCCGGTCACCGCGTCAGTCGCCGCTTCGACGTTCCGCACTTCCGGCACTTCCGGCAGCGTCGGCAGTTCGGGCAGGGTCGGCGCGATGACCGGCGGTGTGGGTGGCATTGCCGGCTCGACGGGCGGCAGGGTTGCCTCGACATCACCGACGAAGGCCACGGTGCTGCCCTGCCAGTCCGCAGGCGGCGGCAATGGCGTGGCCGGTGGCGGTTCGACGCTCTCGGCCGGGGTGGGCGCAGGCACCTCGCTTGGTGCAGCCGGTTCGGGCAGTGGCGGCGCTGGGGGCGCCGCCGCCAGCACCACCGTCAGGTCGGGCACCACCAGCGCTGCGGCGGCGTCGGGCGCGCCGGGCGCGGACATCAGGCCCTGCCCCAGCGGCACCACCAGCAGCAGCGCGTGCATCAGCAACGACAGACCCAGCGCCTGCGGCAGGCGCACACGCTGGCGCGCCCGCCGCCAGCGGATGCGGCGGCGTGGTCGCGCTGCGGGCCTGTCAGGCCCGCCCTGCACTTGCGGCGTCATGCCTGGGCCCGAGGGCGGGGCGGCACACGCGCCGCCGCGGCAACTGCCATCGCTCAGGCCGCTGCCAGCCAGTCCACGGCCCGGGCCACGCCGCTGCCCACGGGCAGGCCCTGCCGGCGCAGCGCCGCCTCGACCCCGCCCAGGGCGCCCAGGATCATCGCCGGGTTGCAGTCGCCCAGATGGCCGATGCGGAAGGCGCGCCCCGCCAACGGCCCCAGGCCGCCGGCCATCGCCACCTGGAAACGCTCGCGTGCCACCGCGCGCAGCGCATCGACGTCGGTGCCCGGCGGCACGGTGATGGTGGTCACGCTCACCGAACGCGCGGCCACGTCCTGCGCGAAGAAACCCAGCGCGCCGGCCTCGGCCCAGCCTTCGACGGCCGCATGCACCGCACGCGCCAGCAGCACGTGGCGCTCGAACACCGCCGGCAGCCCCTCGTCGAAGATCAGCGCCAGCGCCGCCTCCATGCCGAAGAGCAGGTTCTGCGGCGGCGTGCCGCAGTACTTGCGGTAGCTCAGCTCGCTCTTGCGCGAAAGCCAGTGCCAGTAAAAACGCGGCGCCGGGTTGGCCTCGGCGCGCGCCAGCGCACGCGCATTGACGGCCACGAAAGCCACGCCCGGCGGGCACATCAGGCCCTTCTGCGACGCGCCCAGCGCCACGTCCACGCCCAGCGCATCCATCTCGAACGGCGCCGCGGCCAGCGAGGCCACCACATCGGCCACCAGCAGCGCCGGGTGGCGCGCGGCATCGATGGCGCGGCGCACGGCGGCGAGGTCGCTGGTGACGCCGCTGGCGGTATCGGTATGCACCGCGAACACCGCCTCGATGGCGTGCGCGCTGTCGTCGCGCAGCGCCTGCTCGATGGCCGCGGCGTCGATGGGCCAGCCCTCGCGCCAGGGCGTGCGCACGACGCGGCGGCCCAGCGCCTCGGTCTGCAACGCCCAGCTCTCGCTGAAGTGGCCGGTGCCGGCCACCAGCACCGCCTGCCCGAGATCGAGCAGGTTCTCGACCGCCGCCTCCCAGGCGCCATGGCCGTTGGCGGCGAAGAGGAAGACATCGCCCTGCGTGTGCAGCAGGCGCTTCAGGCCGGCCTCGACGGCGGCGAGGTTGGCGTCCACACGCGGGTCGGCCAGGTCCATGGGCTGGCGGCTCATGGCATGCAGCACGGCGTCGGGCAGCGGCGTCGGGCCTGGCGAGTGCAGCAAGCGGCGGCCGGGAATGCGTTGGACAGAGGTCATCGGGCGATGCTAAGGGCACCCCGTAGCCCGCCAGCGAGCGCAGCCGTTGACAGCGCCGTGCGCGCCGTCTACAGTGATATCACTCTAATTTCACTCTCGGAGCCTGAACATGGCCAACGACAACGCTCGCAGCCAGGAGCGCGCAGCCTTCACGCGCAGCGGCTATCCGATGGCGGCGCTGGGCATCGCGCTGCTCGTCGCGACACCGCTGCTGGCCATCGCCGCCGCGCAGGGCGCGCTGCGCTTGCTGATCGCCGCGCCCTTCCTGTCCATCACCGGCATCGTGCTGCTGGTCGGCCTGTACATGCTGCAGCCCAACGAGGCGGCCAACCTCACGCTGTTCGGCGCCTACACCGGCACCGACCGCGGCGAGGGCCTGCGCTGGGCCAACCCGCTGGTGCGCAAGCGCCGGTTGTCGCTGCGCTCGCGCAACCTCAATGTCGCGCCGCTGAAGGTCAACGACCTGCGCGGCAACCCGGTGGAGATCGGCGCCGTGGTCGTCTGGCGCGTGCGCGACACCGCGCAGGCGGCCTACGACGTCGACGACTTCGAGACCTACGTCAAGGTACAGGCCGAGGCTGCCATCCGCCATCTGGCGTCGATGTACGCCTACGACGACGGCGAAGACCTGCCCGCCGGCTCGCACACGCTGCGCGGCGGCATGGAGGCCGTCTCGGCGGCGCTGCGCGACGAGCTGCAGGCACGCTTCGACGCCGCCGGCGTGGAAGTGCAGGACGCCAAGCTCAGCCATCTGGCCTATGCGCCCGAGATCGCGCAGGTGATGCTGCGCCGCCAGCAGGCCGAGGCCATCGTCAGCGCGCGCCACAAGATCGTGCAGGGCGCGGTGGGCATGGTCGAGGCCGCGCTGCTGGGCCTGAGTGAACGCAACGTGGTGCAGCTCGACGACGAGCGCAAGGCCAGCATGGTGAGCAACCTGCTGGTGGTGCTGTGCAGCGACCGCGAGACGCAGCCGGTGGTCAACACCGGCACGCTCTACGCGTGACGGGCCGAAAGGCAGCGACGATGCGCCACGCCATCTACGCGCACACCCAGGCGGTGAAGCTGCTGTGGGCCATCGTGCTGCCCGTGACGGTGGGCGTGGGGGTCTCGCTGCTGGCCGAGAAGGGCGTTGCAGGCTGGCCCGGCGTGGCCTTGCTGCTGGGCGTCAACATCCTGCTGCTGATGGCGCTGGGGCACTTCACGGTCGAAGTCGGCGAAGGCTGCGTCGAATGGCGCTTCGGCGTGTTGGGCTGGCCGCGCTGGCAGGTGGCGCTGGACCAGATCACGGGCGCGGAGCTCACGACCAGCAGTGCGCTGGAAGGCTGGGGCATACGCCGCACCAGGACCGGCATGCTCTACAACGCGCACGGCCAGCAGGCCGTGCGCCTGCACCTGCGCGACGGCCGCACGCTGCGCCTGGGCAGCGACGAACCCGAGCGGCTGATGGGCTACATCGCCCCACGATTGCCGACACCCGCCACGGCGCGACCACCGGCCGGCTGAAGCCGCCGCCGTCTTCCATGGCCAGCCCCGGCAAAAAGCACTTTCCACTGCGCATCGACCCGGCCGTGTGGGCCGAGATCGAACGCCTGGCGGCGCAGGAACTTCGCAGCGTCAACGCGCAGGTCGAGTTCCTGCTGCGCGAGGCGCTGGCGCGGCGCGGGCGCAAGCTGCCGCCGCCGGCGGCGCAGGCTGCACCCGGGGAAGCGAACTGAAGGTCCACGCCGAGCGCCGACGTGATCTCGGCGCGGTGCGGTTGGCTGCACCGATCGATCTCGGTCTGGGCCACCGAGTTGACGCAGTTCATCCAGGTGTTCAGCGCCACCTGCTGGACGATCTCGCCGGATGCAGCCCACGCCGCCGCGTGAGGCGCGGCCGACCGCCTTGATCCGCATCGCTGCCCGTCGTGACAACGGGCCGGCCGGCGGTGCACGACCCTCAGGCGACAGCCGCCGCTCAGCACTCAGGGCGATGAAGGCACGGCGCACGGACTGAGAGCGTTTGGGCTCACCCCACCGGAAGCCCGCCGCGCCAGCCATCGACCGGCAGCCCCATCGGGCGCCCGACGGCGCCCGGCTCCACGACGAACGCCATCGCCCCGAGCACACGCTCCCAACACCGGCATCGGCGGCGCGTCGAACGCCCGCTGCTGCGCAGCGCGCACTGCCACGCTGTATTGACCAGGCTCAATGGCCAAGAGGACTCGCCGGCTGGTCTGAAATAGGAAGCGGGTTGGTGTTTTCTTCCCGCCTCCGTCTAAGGAGATAAGCCATGTCTGACCTTACCGAGCAACAACGTTCGCAAAACATCGCAGTGCGGCTGTTCGATGGTTGGGTACGCGCGCGCCAGAACCGGCCGCCCATCCAGTCGACCGACAGTCGCAAGGAACTGCGAAAGATCGAGATCGAGAACTTCCGTACGCAGCTCGTCGAACCACGCAAGCGCCAGCTTGAAGAGCTGAAGGAGGCCAGTGCCAGCATGTCGTTCGCCGATCAGGTCGCGCTGCTGGTGATGGCCGAGCTTCCTTCGCTGGAAACCTCGACCCTGCTGCACCGGCTGTCGCGACAGGTGGCCGCCGACCGCAACGCGCCGTACTTCAGCAAAGAGAACATGGCGGACAACTGCGGCTGTGGCTGCGGTTGCGGTTGCGCTGCAATGGCCGATCTGTCGTATCAGGAGAAGATCGTCAGTCACTACCAAACGAAGCCGTATTCGATCGATCCCTTCAACGAACTCAAGACACCGACCAAGACGCGTGATGCACTGATGGCGACCGAGTTTCTCGAGAGCGTCGCGCACTTGTCCGCCTCGGTGACCCGCCGTGTCAACGAGCGCTACTTCCAGATGGGCAGGGACTTCGGAGGATCCTGACCCCATGCCGATAGGTGGGCATCGTTCACGCTGAGGGCTTGAATCGCGAACGGGGCTTCGATGTCACGGTCCGAACAGCGTCCGACGAGCGCCGTGCCCTGACCATGCGCCCCGTGGCATCAGACGCGTCCCATTGCACCCGAGTTGCGGCTGGGTCGTCGGGTGATGTCGATCTGGCACGCGAGCTGCTGCCGCATATACGGCTCATCGACACGGGAGATCGAATTGCAGTGTTCCTGCGCGACAGGCTGGAATTGCGCATCCTGCCCAGCCAGAGCCGCGGCCGGTTGTGGCTTGCACTGAGCGAGTTCGCCGCCGGCCGCGCCGAGACTGCCCGAGTGGGCGGCGCAGAGGGTGTTGCTGTCGCGGCCGGCGAATTGATGTCCAACGACGGATTGACCTCAACCCAAGCCGGCGCGGACGACAGACCGACGCTGGACCGCCTGACGCTCGCGGTCAGCAATTCATGCAACCTGCGCTGCAGCTACTGTTACGCGCAGACAGGCCGGTACTACAGCAAGAAGGGTCTGCTGATGTCGCGCGACGTCATGCACGTTGCACTCGACCGCGCCGCTCGAAGCTACTCCCGCATCGAGCACGTCAATTTCTTTGGTGGCGAGCCGACTCTGAACGTAGAGGTCATCGACAGCGCCTGCGCACATGTGGGCGACCTGTATGAACGCGGCGAGCTCCTGTATCGGCCGTCTTTCGGCACTGCGACGAATGGCTACGCGCTCAGCCCAACGGTGCTGGGTCTGCTGCAGCGACACAATTTCAGCGTGACCTTGAGCCTGGACGGCCCGCGCGAGATCCACGATGCCAAGCGGCGGACGCCTGCCGGCCGAGGCACCTACGATGCCGTCGCCGCAAACGCTCACAGGCTGCTCCGTATGGGCCTGGCGGTGGAGTTCGAATGCACATACACGAATGAGCATCTCCGTCGCGGCATGAGCATCGTCGACCTGATGGACTTCTTCCATTCGGAGTTCGGCTGCGGCACCCTGCATTGCCAGATCGTTTCGGCGGCACCGTCGAGTTCCGAGTTCGTTCCGTTGCCGGCCGGCGTGCGCTTGCTTGGGGATGCGATCGACGCGTCGCTGGCCAATCTCGCCACCGGCACGCGCAAGACGATCTCGCTCGCCGTGCGCATGCTGCGGAGTCTGAGCTCTGGCGTGCCCATCAGGAACTACTGCCCGGCAGGCCGCAGGGAGATTACCGTCAATGCCGACGGTGGTGTGTATGCCTGCTTCATGCTGATGCAGACGCGCGAACACAGTCTTGGCAGCGTGGTGAACGCTCCCGGAGGCCAAGACGGGAAAGTCAATCGAACGCAGGGCGCAGCCGCAAGCCTCGTCCATCAAGAGATCTTGTTGCAGGACAAGTACACGAATCCAGCTTGCCAGCGCTGCTGGGCGCAGCCCTTGTGCTACGGCTGCCTGGGGGCCGATCTCGAACTCATGGAGGGCAGGATCGTTCGCTCCGGGACTCCAGGGCAGTCAATTCTTTGCGACCTCAAGCGAGACCTGGTCGAGGGATTCCTGCGCAGCGTCGAGAAGGCCGAAAGGCTCGCGGCCTAACCCTCCTCGACCCCGTGATGGCGCGGCCGAACAAGGTTGGCGCGCGACGACAGGTCAGGGCTCTGCGACAGCGGGCACTTGGCAGCGGCTGGTTGGCCGATACCCGTCACGCCGCCCGAAACGCTGCCGCCCGGCCCGCCCTCACGCCTTCCAGCCCGGCGCCCGCTTGTCGATGAAGGCCTGCACGCCCTCCAGCGCCGACGCGTCCATCATGTTGCAGGCCATGGTGCGGCTGGCGTCGGCGTAGGCGGCCTCGATGCCGCCCTCGAGCTGGCGGTAGAACAGGGCCTTGCCCAGCGCCAGCGCCACTTGCGGCTTGGCGGCGATGACGGCGACGAGCTTCTCGACCTCGGCGTCGAGATCGGCGGCGTCGACGACGCGGTTGACCAGGCCCTTCTCGCGCGCCTCGTCGGCGCTGATGAAGCCGCCCGTCACCAGCATCTCGAAGGCCGCCTTGCGGTGCATGTTGCGGCTGAGCGCCACGCCCGGCGTGCTGCAGAACAGCCCCAGGTTGACGCCGCTGACGGCGAAACGCGCCTCGCGCGCGGCCACCGCCAGGTCGCACATCGCCACCAGCTGGCAGCCGGCGGCGGTGGCGATGCCTTGCACGCGCGCGATCACCGGCACGGGCAGTTTCTGCAAGCTCATCATCATGTGGCCGCACTGCGAGAACAGCCGCTCGTAGTAGGCCAGCGACGGGTCGGCGCGCATCTCCTTGAGGTCGTGGCCGGCGCAGAAGGCGCGGCCCGCGGCGGCGATCACCACCACCCGCGCCGCCGGATCGTCGGCGACGCGCTGCAGCGCGCCCTGCAGCGCAGCGATCATGGCCTCGGACAGCGCATTGAAGGCGTCGGGCCGGTTCAGCGTCAGCGTGACGACGCCACGCTCGTCGGTCGAGCGCAGCACGAGTTCTTTTTCCTGGTCGGACATACGGGCTCCAAGTACATCAACACGCAGACTTCGGAACGTCAGGCCGAGCGAGCTTCCGATCAGCATTCTGACGGGTGAACAACCGCTCGAGGGTGCGCTGCGCAGAGTTGCGCGCCTGCTGCCACGCGTTGACGTCGCCCCGAAGGAACCCTCGGCTGGGGACGCGCCGGTCGCCGTCCTTGCCATCCTCGGCCTTGGCCGGCTTGGGCCGGGGCAAAGGCGCAGACAACTCGGTCTTGCCAAACACCGCGTTGCTCTGCGCATGCCCGGGGAAGCCTCCGTCGACCAACCAATGCCGCGGGGCTTGCCCCAGACGTTGCTCAACCTGCGCCACCATGCGCGCGAGTCGCGCCCATTTCGCTGCCTGCGGTGACAGCATCCACGCCCACGATCACCTGGCCGGTGCAGTCTGTAGCGAACTGCAGGTTGCAGGCAGGCCGGCAGCCGCCATCGCCCATCTTCATGTTGCTCGCATCAACCTCGGTGGGGCTCCTGCAGCCGCGCCTGACGCCGGCACGAGGCCGCTCCCGCATCCGCTCGTACGCGCATGCCATCCTGCGCCACTCGCTCCAGCGTGATCGCACCCCCGAGGCCACCAGCGCGGCCACGTTGTCGCTGAGCACCTCGTCCATCACCGCGTCGTTGCCCGCGCCGCTGCGGAAGTCGTTGAGCGCGTGACAGTTCACCGGCACGCCGCCACAGATCCAGCGGTACGCGTCGTGCTCTCGTCACAGCCGTGCGACTTCGCGCCCACTGCCTACACCGTCCAGCCGCGTACAGCCACGGCGCAAACAGGATGCGCGGGTCGATCACGCGCCGGCCTGGCACTGCACCTCGGGCCTCGATCGCATCGAACAGCGCGCCCAGGTCCTGGCGCTGGCTTGCCCAGCGGGCCTGTGCCGCCGCCGCAGCCTCATGCCCATCGACCGCCGGCAAGGCCTCGAACAGACTCGCCTCCGCTTGAACCTGCAACTCGTGCCCGCTCCTGCCTGACAACAAGCCAGTCGCGCGCCACATGCCGCGGCAGAGAGAAGATCTCTCACGCTCTTGGCCGTGGTGCCGCAGTACGCCGGTTGGCTGAGTGCCGGCAAGGTCGCCGAGCAGGCGTTGCCGGCGTTCCGCAACGTCATCGAGGCCATGCCCTGCGCGCTGTTCCCACTCCTCGCCCTGCTGATGCTGCCCAGCAGCGGGCGCGAGGCGACGCTTGCCTTCAAGGGCTACGCCGCGGTGCTGGTCTGGATCCAGCTTTGGCCTCGCCGTACGCGGCGCTCAACCACATGGCGTCGATCGACGCCGCCTAGTCCCCGGGCCGTCGCCGCCGACCTGGGCCGCGGCGCCAACGGGCACTCTAAGTTTGCCGAAAGAGGTGCAGGTAGCTGCGGCTGACCATCAGCACATCGCTTCGGCCCTTCAGATGAATCGCCGCAGTCTCGTTCTCGCCACGCACCACATGGCTGATCGCCGCGAGGTTGACCACCGTCGAGCGGTGAACTTGGACGAACCGCGCGGCATCCAGTTGCGCTGCAAGATCCTTCAGCGGCAGCGTGACCAGCGCTTCTGCCGGCGCGCCGCCGTCACCGCGCCAGGCCACCAGCGTGTACTTGGAGTCGGCACGAAAATAGTCGATCTCATCCACCGGGATCAGGCGCAGCGTCTTCGCGATCTGCACGCGCAGCCAGCGCAGCGGTGTGGCCGGCGGCGTGCCCGCGCGCTGCAGCTGGGCCGCCAGTTGCAGCAGCAGCGCTTCGCTGTTGATCGCCGGCTGCGCGGCACGCAACCGCTCCTGCAGCCGCGTCACCGTCTCGGCCAGACGCACTTGCTTGACGGGCTTGACCACGTAGTCGAGCACGCCATGCTCGAACGCCTGCAGCGCATACTGGTCGAACGCGGTCACGAACACCAGGTGTGCACGTCGCCCGATGAGCCGAGCCGCCTCCACGCCCGTGAGGCCCGGCATGTGTACGTCGAGGAAACACACGTCGGGCTGGTAGACCTCGAACTGCGTCACGGCGTCGCGCCCGTTGCGTGCCCGCGCGACGATGCTCAACTCAGGCCAGGCCTTCGCGAGCTGCGTTGCCAGCTCGTCGATCAGCATCGGCTCGTCGTCGGCGATCAGCGCGGTCGTCATGTTGCCGGCACCGCAAACTCGACCTCCGCGCACACGCCGCGCGGCTCGCGTGCCCCGATGCGCAGCTGCACATGGGGTCCGAAGGCCAGTTGAAGCCGTTGGCGCAGGTTGGCCAGACCGACGCCGGCGCCGCGGCCGGTGTCGTGCAGCCCCACGCCGCTGTCACACACGCCGATGCAGCAGCGCCCTTCACGCAGCCTCACCCGCACTTCGATGCAGCCGCCCTCCTCAGCCGGGTCGATGCCGTGCCGCACGGCGTTCTCCACCAGGGTCATCAGGGTCAGCGGCGGGCAGCGCAGCGGCAACGCCGCCTCGTCGATGTCGAGTGCGAACCGCAGCCGGTCGGGCAGGCGCATCTGCATCAGCTCCAGGTAGGCGCGCACGAGCTGCACTTCGTCCGCGAGCGTGCAGGCGGGTTCGTCCAGGCGCGGCACCGCGGCGCGCAGGTAGTCGATCAGGCTGTCGAGCACTACGCTGGCACGCGGCGAACCGATATTGACGAGCGCGCGCACATTGGCCAGCGTGTTGAACAGAAAGTGGGGCTGCACCTGCGCCTGCAGCAGCCGCATGCGTGCATCGATCGCCTGCCGCTCGAGTTCGCTTCGCTCGAGGTCGAACGCCAGCGACTGCTCGCGCGCAAAGGCCTCGCGCTGGCGCACCAGCGCACCCAACGCGACCCAGGGCGCCAGCAACAGGCCGGCAATGGTCATCATGCCGAAGCCAAAGAACCGGTCCTCGCTCTGCCAGAACGGTGGTGCGCCGGCGGGCGTGCTGGCCCAGTAGATGGCCGCCACCGACACCGGCGCCGTGATCGCCACCGTGAACACCTGGAGTGGCCAGCGGGGCAACCAGCGCGGGAGCCTGCGTGGCCACTGCTCGATGAGCCCGAAGGCCAGCATCGCCAGCAGCCCGACACCGATCACACGCCCGAACAGGCCCGTGACCGAAGACTTCCAGAAGGTGCTGAACAGCAGTCCGATCAGCGTGGCCAGGCCCACTGCGACGAGCACGCGCCGCCAACCCAGCATCAAGGCCAGGCCGCGAGGCCGGGGGTCAGCGGTGGAACGCATTGCACCGTGATTGTGGCGCGACGATCGATGCGAGTCTGCGCGCTCCGACCGGGCGCGGCGCAGCGCGACCGAAGCGCGCGAGGCGCCGACCCAGCTGCAGCTTGTCGGCACCGAACGTCACTCGGTCAGGCGCAACGTCGCTTCATCGGGCGCCGCTTCCAGCCCGTCCACACGGGCCACACACTGCCGCCCATCGTTGCTGACAAGGAGACGCCCATGTCGCGCTGGCTGCGTGCCCTGCTGGGCCTGTGCATCGGACTCGCGGCGCTGACCGCTCTCGCGGCGGACAGTGCCGAAGGCCGCCTCATCGACCCGCAGTGGCTCGCGAACCACCCGAACAGATCGAATCTGCTGCTCCTCGATGCCTCGATGCCGCAGCAGTACGCGGCCGGCCACATCCCAGGCGCGGTCAACGCCTCGGCCTTCTTCACCGCCGGGCGCGACCTGCCCCCGGCGGTGATCGAGCGCCAGCTGCAGGGCTGGGGCGTCAGCGCGGGCCGCAAGATCGTGGTCTACGACGAGGGCGGCTCGTGGATGGCCGCGCGGCTGTTCTGGGACCTCTACCACCACGGCTTTCCGCTGGCCGACCTGTACCTGCTGGATGGTGGGCTTCACCGCTGGAAGGCCGTCGGTCAACCGGTAACCCGCGACGCCACGCCCGCGCCTGCCGCAGGCACCTTCCGTGTCACCCGCGTGCTGGACGGGGAACGCGTGCGCCTGAATGAGTTCCTCACGGCCACCGGCGATCCGTCCAGGCACGCCGTTATCGATGCGCTCGAGCCGCCCTACTACTACGGCGGCGCCAAGTTCTTCGACCGTGCGGGCCACATCCCGAACGCGCGGCTGTGGCCCAGCTCGGACTTCTTCGACCCGGGCACCAAGGCCTTCAAGTCGCCCGACGAGATCCGCCGCATGCTGGCGCACCTGGGCATCCAGCCCGATCAGACGGTGCATGTGTACTGCGGCGGCGGCGGCGCGGCGGCCGTGCCGGTGTTCGCGCTGCGCTTTCTGCTCGGCCGCGACAAGGTGAAGCTGTACAACGAATCGCAACGCGAGTGGCTGCAGGATGAACGCGACTTGCCGTTGTGGACCCATGCCACACCGCACAGGCTGCGCCGCGCCGCCTGGCTCGAGGGCTGGGGCGGCGCGATGATGCGCATGGTGGGCCTGTCCAACCTCAGTGTCGTGGACCTGCGTCCGTCCGACGCCTATGCCAAGGGCCATGTGCCCTTTGCGCTCAACATCCCGGCCGATGTCTTCCGCGCCCACGTGGGCCAGCCTGCGAAGCTCGCCGAGCTGCTGGGCGCTGCCGGCGTCAACCCGCAGCACGAAGCCGTACTCGTTGCCGACGGCGGCCTCAGCCCCACCACTGCGTTGGCGATGTGGTTGCTCGAGCGCGCGGGGCAGAAGAAGGTTTCGCTGTTGATGGACAGCCTCGACGAGTGGGCACTCAGCGGCCTCACGGTCGCCAAGCAGCCTACCGTGGTGGGCGCACGCAAGACGCCGCAGGACCTGGTGGTGCCGGCGGTGGGCTACCCCCACCGCGCGCCGGTTGCGGGCAAGGCCTCCGTCTACCCCCGCGTCTACCTTGCCAGCGGCAGGCAGGCCCCCGCGCTGGTGCCCCCCGCAGACGGCAGCAGCAAGCTGATCCACCTGCCCTACACCGAACTGCTCGAACCCGGCGGCTCGCCCAAGGCGGCGAAGGACTTGTGGAGCGTGCTCGCCAAGGCGGGCGTGCCGCGTTATGCCGAGATCGTCACCGTTGCCGACGATGCGGGCGAAGCGGCGGTGAGCTGGTTCGTGCTGAAGCTGATGGGCTTTGCAGACGTGACGGTATGGCTGCCGGGTTGAGCGCGGCGCACGAGCCGGTTGCCGGTGCAGGCCCAATCTCCGTTGAACAACGCCTGCGCCGACACGGTGGCCCGGGCCGACCGCCAACCACGGCGGCGTTCGCCGGTTTGACCGGCATTCATCTGCCCCTCATCGCAAGGCCCACCATGCACGCTTTCCTCTTCGTCGTTCCGATGGTGTTTCTCCTGCTCGCCGGCCCCGGCCACGCCACGAGGCTCGCCGCCCAGGAAGCCGCCGCGTTCGGTGCCAGGCATGTCGAACAGGGCGATGCCAACGGCGCCGTCGCCGCCTACGAAAAGGCCGTCGCGCTCGACCCGAACAACAGCGGTCTGCACATGCAGCTCGCCGGAGCCTACGGCCTCGCCGCGCAAAAGGCGGGCATGGTTTCCAGGATGGGCTGGGCCGGCAAAGCCCGCGTCGCCTACGAAAAAGCCGTCGAACTCGACCCCACGAACCTCGCCGCCCGTGAAGGCCTCATGGCTTTCTACCAGATGGCGCCGTCCGTGATGGGCGGCAGCATGGACAAGGCGCGGGAACAAGCCGCCGCCATTCGTCAACTCGACGCCGTGCGCGGCCACGTCGCCTTCGGCATGATCTTTCAGGCAGAGAAGAACTACGCCGACGCCGTCACCGAATTCGAAGCCGCCCTCCGCGCCGCGCCCGGCGACTACGCGGCACTCTTCCAAATCGGCCGGACCGCGGCGCTCAGCGGCCAGCGGCTCGAACGCGGCAGTGAAGCCCTGAAGCGCTGTCTCGCGATGCCCCCGCCCACCGGCGCACCCGGCCACGACGCCGCCCACTGGCGCCTGGGCAACATCCACGAAAAGCGCGGCGACAAGGCCGCTGCCCGCGCCGCCTATGAAGCCTCGCTCAAGGTGAACCCGAAGTTCCGGCAAGCGACCGACGCACTCGCAAAGCTGGACTGATCAAACACCACCCACCGCGCTCGATCCATCCCACGCTCGCCACGCCGCCATGTTGCCCGCCACCCCCCAAGCCCGACCTGCGGATTCGCCCCGTCGCCGCGCCCGATGGGCCGGTGTCGCCTACTTGGCCACGCTGCTTCTTGGCATCTTTGCCCAGGCATTCGTGGCAGACCGCCTGATCGTGGGCGGAAGTGCCGCCGCAACCGCCGCCAACATCCTTCAGCACGAGTCGCTCTTTCGCGCCGGCTTCGCCGCCTACCTCATCGAGATGGCCTGTCAGCTCACCATGATCGCGCTCTTCTACACCCTGCTGCGACCGGTGGACCGCACCGCAGCGGCAATCGTCGTGGTCCTCGGACTGGCCGGTTGCGTGGTCAAGCTCATGGGACGCGTGTTCTTCTACTCACCCCTGCTCGTGCTGGGCGGGGCCAGGTATCTGAGCGTGTTTCCCAACGAACAATTGCAGGCCGTGGCGCTTCTCTTTCTGCGAATCAATCACACCGCCGAGACTGTCGCCGTGGTCTTTTTCGGCCTGTACACGATCGTTCAGGGCTACCTCATCTTCCGGTCCACCTTCTTGCCGCGCGCGCTGGGCGTCTTGAACTGCCTGGGGGGTCTGGGCTGGTTGACCTATCTCTACGAACCGCTGGCCCGGCAACTGCTGTCGTTGGTCATCGCCACGGCCTTGTTCGGCGCCGCTGCGACGGTGTTCTGGCTGTTGGTCTTTGGTGTAGACGAACAGAAATGGCGATCGGTCGCCGCCGAAGCCGATCGCGCCCCTTCATCCCCGTCCGCCGAGATCCGGCCGGCTTGAGCGGCAGCAGCCCCACACACGGTGCTGGACCAAGCGAGGCATCGCCGGGCATGCCCTGCGTCGGACTCGATCACTTGCTGAAGCGGTTTCCGCCTGAGGCGCGGCCCGGCCCTGCGTCTGCTGCGACTTGCCCGTATGCGGTGACTCGCTGCCATTGCCCCCTGGCACGCCGTCCGAACGCGATATCGCTCGAACGATCCTGAGAGACGCCGCCGCGATCGACGTACACGGTCTCTGATTGTTCTCGGTGTCCCGCCTGCTGCTGGCGATCACGCCTGGCCCCGACACACTCTACATCGCCGGCCGCAGCGCGAGCCAGGGTCCCAGGGCCGGCACGGTCGCGGCGCGCGCGCAGTGCTGCCGTCCCGGCGATGCGGCGAGATCCGCTGTCTGCGGTCTTTCGCCAGGGCTTCTGCAGCAAGCTGCTCAACCCGAAGATCGCCGTCCTCATCGTCGCGTTCTTGCCGCAGTTCGTCGAACAGGGCGCGCCGAACCAGGCGATGCGCCTGCTCCTTCTCGGCTTCCCTTTCAATCTCATCGGTACATTGTGGAACCTCGGTGCAGCGTGCTCGGCCGGGCGGCTCACCGAACCGCTGCGCCGGCGGCTCGACCACCGTCGCCACCTGGCCTCGATGACGCGACCGCTGATGGTGGACAACTCCTACAGGGAGGCAACTTCGATGTGGTCAGCCCTCTCACGCTCCCACGAATCGGCGCCACCTCGAGACCGCTGCCGATGAACCCCGCCAACTCACCGCCTGCCGTGTTGCTGCCCAAGCGCAGACCGCTCGGGCGCCGACATCTGCTTGTCACGTGCCCTCATGATCCGCCAGCCAGCAGCTCGACACGGGCGGCATAGCTGAAACAGCGGTTCTTCTTCTGCCCGGTCAGCTCGGTGACGATGCCGGGAACTTCCAGCAACTTCACCTCAGCCATTGCCGTTGCCGTTGGGAGAGTGGTCGTCAGCTTCTGGCGCACTCGCTCGACGGTCAAGCGCGGCAGCAATAGCGGCAACTCGAAGAGGCGAAGGCCCACTGCGCCGACGCGCGGTGCCTCCAGCAGCCTTCGGTGGTCGACCGCCACCAGGCTGGCAATGGCCACGATGCCGCGCTCGGCATCGGTGGCCGCAGTCTCCACGCTGTCCAGGAAGAAGACTCGGTGGCAAGCGGCGCAACGACGTGGTCCATCAACTGGCTGTGAAACGATATACGCGGGAGCGATGAACGGCAACCGAACGCCGACCAAGCAGGCCGGCGGGCGGGCGGGCACCAGAAACACGACTCGGATCGGCCAAAAAAAACGGATCAGCCC
>PNKD01000008.1 GCA_013822265.1 Leptothrix sp. (in: b-proteobacteria) | reverse complement strand
CCTGGACCAAGCTCGCGAGCACTACCTGCGCGGCCTGGAGCGCCTGTGCGGCACGCGGGTGCAGCGCGACCCGGCGCGGGCCGCGCTTTGGGTGCACATGGCTGCGGAAGAGGGGCACCTCGAAGCCCAGGGGCTGCTGGGTTGGATGTTCATGACCGGCACCGGCCTGCCCCAGGACGACAGGCGCGCCGTGGACTGGCTGCTCAAGGCCGCCGAGCGCGGCAGCCGCGCGGCGCAGAACAACCTGGGCGTGCTGTACGCGACAGGGGCCGGTGTCGAGAACAACGCTGCCGAAGCCGCACGCTTGTTCCGTGCCGCCGCTGCGAACGGTGCCGAGGCCGCGGCGCGCAACCTGGCGGCGTTGGAGCGCCAGGCAGGGGCCCGAGCTGGTGCAAGCGCCCGTAGCCCATCGCCAGCGGCCCGAGTGGCCATGCGCCCCGCAGCTGCCACGGCCGTCTGCCGCGCAGGCCTGTAGCGGCGGCGCCCAGGCCAGGACTTGAAGACGCCAGGGCCGCGGGCGCCGCGGTCTCACGCGCGGCGCCGCGCTACAACCACTGCGCGATGTCCTCCAGCGGCTTCTTGATGCCGCCGTGCACCGGCACCACGCAGCCTGCCTTGGGGTGGCCGACGACAAGCAGGATCACCGGCTTTTCCGACGGCGGGCGGCCGCAGAGCTCGTTGAGGAAACCCATCGGGTTGGGCGTGTGCGTCAGCGTCGCCAGCCCGGCGTGGTGCAGCGCGGCGATCAGGAACCCCGAGGCGATGCCCACCGACCCGGGCACGTAGTAGTGGCTGAACTTCTCGCCGTCGACGCGCACACCGTACTTCTGCGCAAAGATCGCGATCAGCACCGGCGCCTCCTCCAGGAAGGGTTTGTCGGCGGCGGTGCCCAACGGTGCCAGCGCGTCCAGCCACTCCTGCGGCGCGCGGGCGTCGTGGAAGCTGCGCTCCTCGACCTCGGCCGCCTCGCGCACGCGGCGCTTGTGCACGGGGTCGGTGATGACGCTGAAGAACCACGGCTGCTGGTTGGCCCCCGAAGGCGCCGTGCCGGCCGCCAGCAGGCACTGCGCGATGACTTCGCGCGCCACCGGGCGCGCATCGAAGTCGCGCACCGAGCGGCGGCGCGCGATGTCGTCACGGAAGGCCTGCGCACGGTGCAGCATCTCGACGGGCGGGCATTCGCGATAGGCCGGCAGCGCTTCCATCAGTTCCCGGGCGGGCTCTCGGCGTTCGGTCATGGGGTTCTCCGGGATCGTTGGCGGGCTGCGTTGGGGGGCCTGCCGCCTCCGGCAGCGCCGGCTTCGCCACATGCTGGCATGGATTGCGCCAGCGCAGGCCCACGCGCGCTGCGCACCGCGCAGCGCCGCGGACCGCGCCGCCGCGCACGCACAATCACAGGGTGTCCGATCCCATCGTCTTTCTCGTCCCCGGCTTCTTCGGCTTCACCTCGGTGGGCTCGGTGAGCTACTTTGCCGATGTCGAGCACACGCTGGCCCGCGCACTGCGCCGCCACGGCGTCAAGGCGCGCGTCGTGCGTTGCCGCACGCGGCCGACGGCGTCGATCCCGCGCCGCGCCGCCGCCCTGTTGGGGGAAGTGCGCCGCCGCGGTGCGCTGAACGCGCCGGCGCTGCACTTCGTCGGCCACTCCACCGGTGGCCTGGACATGCGGCTGCTGCTCACGCCCGGGCGTCGCAGCGGCCGGGCCAGCGACGACGAAGCGGCGCGGCAGGTCGCCGCACGCACGCGCACGGCGATCTCGGTGGCCACGCCGCACCACGGCACGCCGCTGGCCAACCACTTCATCAGCCTGCACGGCCAGACCTTGCTGATGGTGCTGAGTGCACTGGCCACCTCGGGCCAGGGGCGCGGCGTCATCGTCGCGGCGGCCAAGGCCATCGCGCTGGCCGCGCGGCTGGACGACTGGCTGGGCCGCGCGCAGGGGCCGCTGGACCGCATCGCCGAGGCCGTGCTCGAGCGCCTGCGCTTCGACCGCAACGACCCCGTTTGGCGCTACCTCGACGAGATCGAGAACGACCAGGGCGCGGTGCTGCAGCTCACGCCCGAGGGCATCGACCTGTTCGACACCGCGGTCAGCAACCACCCGGGCATCGCCTACGGCTGCGTGGTCGCCGGCGTGCCGCCGCCGCGCGAAGAGCTCGAGTTCAGCGAACTGCTCGACCCCGAGTACGTCGCGCTGCGCGCGCTGTTCCGCCTGCTGCACGCCCTGGCTGCACGGCCGCATCCGCACTACCCCTATCCGGCACCCGGCGCGGCCACGCAGCGACTGCTGAGCCGCGGCCTGGGCTTCGAGGCCACGCCGGCCACCAGCGACGGCATCGTGCCCACGCTGAGCCAGCTGCACGGGCGCGTGCTGCACGTGGCCTGCGCCGACCACCTCGACATCGTCGGCCACTACACGCTGGCCGGCGGCCACACCGCCGACTGGCTGCCCTCGGGCGCCGGCTACGCGCCGCCGGCCTTCGAGGCCACCTGGGACGCCGTCGCCGCGGCCATCGCTGGCGCTTCGGCGCGCCGAGCCCACTGAACACGATGGCGATCCAATGGTTTCCCGGCCACATGCACAGCACGCGGCTGGCGCTGGTCAAGCGGCTGAAGGCCGGCATCGACGTCGTCATCGAACTGCTCGACGCCCGCCTGCCCGGCGCCAGCGCCAACCCGCTGCTGGCCAGCCTGACCGAGGGCAAGCCGGCGCTCAAGCTGCTGAACAAGCAGGACCTGGCCGACTCCGAGCGCACGGCGCTGTGGCTGGCCCACTACAACGCGCTGCCCGAGACACGCGCCATCGGCCTCGACGCCAGCGAGACGGCGCCCGCCGCGCGGCTGATCCAGGCCTGCCGTGCGCTGGCGCCGCTGCGCGGCGGCATGGTCAAGCCGCTGCGCGTGCTGATCTGCGGCATCCCCAACGTCGGCAAGAGCACGCTCATCAACACGCTGGTGCGGCGCAAGGCCGCCAAGACCGGCGACGAGGCCGGCATCACCAAGGCCGAGCAGGTCATCGTGCTGGCCAGCGACGTGACGCTGTACGACACGCCGGGCATGCTGTGGCCGCGCATCACGGTGCCGCAAAGCGGCCTGCACCTGGCCGCCAGCGGTGCCGTCGGCCGCAATGCCTACGACGAGCACGAAGTGGCGCTGGCGCTGCTCGAGCGGCTGCAGGGCGCCTACGCCGAGGCGCTCGCCGGCCGCTACAAGCTGCCCGACGCCGCTGCCCTGGCCGCAGTGCACGCCGATGAGCTGCTGGCGCTGATCGCACGCCGGCGCGGCCTGGTGCAGGCCGGCGGCGGCCTCAACCTGCAGAAGGCCGCCGAGGCGGTGCTCAACGACTTCCGCTCGGGTGCGCTGGGGCGCATCACGCTGGAGACACCGTCCGAGCACATGGCCTGGGTGGCCGAGAGCCAAGTGCAGGAGGCCCTGCGCCAGGCCAGGAAGGCCCGGCGCGGCACGCGCGGCGCCACGGCTGCCCCGGAGCCCGAACCCGGCTGAGACCCACGGCAAGCCGCATCGCCGCGGCCATCCACAGCCGCCGGCGCCGTATCGAGCGCCCGGATCAGGCGACGACGACCCGCGGCGAGCCCGACGCCGCCCTCACCTGCCCGACGACGGCCGCGCCCTCGAAGCCATGGCGGCGGAACACCGCCATCACCTCGTCGACGCTGCCCGGCGCGCAGGCCACGAGCAGGCCGCCGCTGGTCTGCGGGTCGGTCAGCAGTGCCTGCTCGACCTCGGCGAAGTTGCCCGGCACGACCACGCCCGCGCCATAACCGGCCCAGTTGCGGCCGGACGCGCCGGTGATGAACCCCCGGCTCGCCAGCGCATGCACGCCGGGCAGCAGCGGCACGGCCTGCCAATCGAGGTGCAATTCGCAACGCGCGCCGCGCGCCATCTCCAGCGCATGGCCGGCGAGGCCGAAACCGGTGACGTCGGTCAGCGCGTGCACGCCCGGCAGCGCGGCCAGGTCGGGGCCGGGGGTGTTGAGCTGGGTCGTGCTGGCGATCATCTGCGCGTAGCCGGCGTCGCCCAGTTCGCCCTTCTTCAGCGCCGCGCTCATCACGCCCACGCCCAGCGGCTTGCCCAGCACCAGCACGTCGCCGGCGCGCGCGTCGGCGTTGCGCTTGACGTGTTTGGGGTGCACCAGGCCGAGCGCCACCAGGCCATAGATGGCCTCGACGCTGTCGATGGTGTGGCCGCCGGCGATGGGGATGCCGGCCGTGCGGCAGACCGAGGCGCCGCCTTCCAGGATGCGGCCTATGGTCTGCGTCGACAGCACGTTGATCGGCATGCCCACCAGCGCCAGCGCCATGATCGGCCGCCCGCCCATCGCGTAGACGTCGCTGATGGCATTGGTGGCGGCGATGCGCCCGAAGTCGAGCGGGTCGTCGACGATGGGCATGAAGAAGTCGGTGGTGGCGATCAGCGCCTGCTCGTCGTTGAGCCGGTAGACGGCGGCGTCGTCGGCCGTCTCGATGCCGACCAGCAGTTCCTTGGGGATGGGCATCGCGGCGGTGCCCTTCAAGATTTCGCTCAACACACCGGGAGCAATCTTGCAGCCGCAGCCGCCGCCGTGCGACAGCGACGTCAGCCGAGGTTCGGCAGGTCTTTCGGGGGCGTTCATCGGTGGGCTCCTGGATGACGGGATCGGTGGGAACGCATCGCAGCGGCCGGGTTGGCCGCGCGGCTCAGGTGCCGCGGCCACCACCGAGCAGGCGAGCGACGATGCCCTGCAGCTTCGCGGCCTCGGCCTGCGGCGACGCCAGCGGCGCGCGCAAGGCCAGCCTCGCCTGCAGGGCTGGCAGCATAGCGGCATCGTCGCGGGCGCGCTCCAGCAGGGCTGCCAGCCCGGCCGCATCGCCGGGCTCGAACAGCCCCGGGTAGTCGGCGCCCAGCAGGCCGAGGTTGCCGTCGATGCGTGACGCCAGCACCGGCGTGCCGCTGCGCATGGACTCGGTGACGACGTGCGCGCCGCCCTCCATGCGGCTGGGGTGCACCAGCACATGGGCGCGCTGGATGCGCGCGCGCGCCGCGGCATGCGGCAGGCCGCCGAGCCAGCGGTAGGTGGGCAGTTCCGCGGCCAGCGCCTGGGCCTGCGCACCCAGCGCGGGGTCGAGGGCGCTGCCGACATGGTCGAGCAGGATGTCGCGGCGCCCGGCCAGCAGCCGCGCGGCGGCGAAGTAGGTCTGCGGGTCCTTCTCGTCGCGCAGGTGGCCCACCATCAGCGCGCGCAGGTGGCGCTTGGTTCGCGGCAGCGTGCGGCGGGCGCTGCACGACTGCAGCACGACGTCGCACTTGTCGCGCAAGGCGGGCGGCAATTGCCGGGCGCCGAGTTCGTTGAGCACCACCAGCCGGTCGGCCAGCGCGAGCGAGCGCTGCGCGCCGGCGTCATCGTGGATGTCGCGGTAGAGGTCGGTGCCGGTCAGCGCCAGCAGCAGCGGGCGCTGCGGGCAGGCCGCCCGCCACGCGGCCGCCGCGGCGGCCGAGCGGCGGGCGTGCAGCGCGATCATCAAGCCCTCGTCGCCGCCGCCATCGGCCGGCGGCCAGCCGCCCGCGAGGCGGACACGGTAAGCTGAGCCCAGCAGGCGTGCCCAGCGGCGCGCCGTCTGCCAGTTGCCGTTGTTCGCGTCCGCGAACGCGGGGGTGACGATGACGATGGACTCACGATGCATGACGCAAGCCTAGCGCCTGCCGCGCCCGGCCGCCGCGCTGCGCGCGATGGCCCCGGCGCAGCCGATGAAACACAGGCGACCGGCGAGGCCGCCCGCATCGCACGCCAGGGTGATGCCGCGGCCCTGGCGCGCGCCCTGCTGGACAGCCGCCGCGACACGCTGGCCACCTTCGAGGCCTATGAGCTCGCGCTGCCCGGGCTGCAGGTGCCGCAGCGCGACGAGCTCAACCCGCCGCTTTGGGAACTGGGCCATGTGGGCTGGTTCCAGGACTGGTGGATAGGCCGCAACACCGCGCGTGCCGCAGGCGCTGCCGCTGACCCCGACGCGCCGCGCCGCGCCCCCGCAAGGGACGGCGCCGACACGCTCTACAACTCCAGCCGCGTGCCGCATCACACGCGCTGGGCGCTGCCGCTGCCCGACGCAGCCGCCACGCGCGGCGACCTGCAGGCGCAGTTCGACCGCACCCTGCACGAACTGCGCGACCTGAACGACGCCCAAGGTGCAGGCGCCAGCGACGACGCGCTCTACTTCTTCCGCCTGGCCCTGCTGCACGAGGACATGCACCACGAAGCCGCGCTCTACATGGCGCAGGCCCTGGGCGTGGCCATTGCCGACACCCGCTGGCAGCCGCGGGCGCTGCCCGACCCGCCGGCGCCGCTGCCGCTGCAGGCCGGCCCGTGGCGGCTGGGCAGCACGGCCGGCGAGGGGTTCGCCTTCGACAACCAGCTGGGTGCCTGCGTCGTGCAGGTACCGGCCGCGACCATCGACGCGCAAGTCGTGCGCTGGGCCGAGTTCTTGCCCTTCGTCGATGCCGGCGGCTACGCCGACAGCCGCTTCTGGACGCCGGCCGGGCAGCGGTGGCTGGCCGCCGCCGGCGCGCGCGCGCCACGCTATCTGCGGCGCCAGAGTGGAGGGCGCGGCCATTGGCAGCAATGGCGCCACGGCCGCTGGCAGCCCTTGCACAAGGGTCACGCTGCCTGCCACCTGACGCAGCACGAAGCGCTGGCCTGGTGCCGCTGGGCCGGCCGCCGCCTGCCCGCCGAAGCCGAGTGGGAGCGTGCGGCGATGAGCGTCGGCGCGGCGTTCCGCTGGGGCGACGTGTGGGAGTGGACGGCCAGCGCCTTCGCGCCCTACCCCGGCTTCAGCGCCCATCCCTACCGCGACTACTCGGCGCCGTGGTTCGATGGCCGGCCGGTGCTGCGCGGCGCGTCGTTCATGACGCAGCCGCGCCTGTGCCACCCACGCTACCGCAACTACTTCCTGCCCGGGCGCAACGACGTGCCGGCAGGCTTTCGCAGCTGCGCCTTGTAGATCGCGCTCGCTTGCAGATCGTCAGCCGGCCGCCAGGCAGACCGCGAACCAGCCCTGCGCGTCGGTCCAGCGGCGCACGCTGGTGAAGCCGGCGGTGCGCAGCAGCGCGTCGAAGGCCTCGGGCCGCCACTTGGCCGAGTTCTCGGTGTGGATGCGCTCGCCGGCGGCGAACACACGCTCGCTGTCGGGCCAAGTGACGGTGAGCGTGCGGCGCGCCTCCAGGTGCATCTCGATGCGCGACTCGGCCGCGTCGAAGAAGGCCACGTGGCGCCAGTCGCGCAGCACGAAATCGGCCTGCAGCAGGCGGTTCAGGTGGCGCAGCAGGTTGAGGTTGAAGGCCGCGGTGACGCCGAGCGCGTCGTCGTAGGCCGGCTCCAGCACGCTGGCCGGTTTGACGAGGTCGACGCCAATCAGCAGCGCCCCGCCGGCCGCCGCGGCACGCGCTTGCCGCAGCAGGCGCAGCGCCTCGTCGGGCGCGAAGTTGCCTATCGACGAGCCGGGATAGAACAGCAGCGCGGGGCCGTCGGCCAACGCGGCCGGCAACTCGAGACGCGAAGAGAAGTCCAGCCCGACGCCGACCAGGCTGGTGGCCGGATGCTCGCGCTGCAGCGCGGCCAGCGCCTGGCGCAGGTAGTCGATCGAGATGTCGACCGCCACGTAGCGCCGCGGCGCCAGCAGCGGAAACAGGCGCGCGGCCTTGGCGCAGTTGCCCGCGCCCAGGTCCACCAGCGTCGGCGCGGGGCCGGTGGCGGCGAGCGCCGCGTCGGCGATGGCCGCGCCGTGGGCCGTGAAGATGGCGGCCTCGGTGCGTGTCGGGTAGTACTCGGGCAGCTCGGTGATGGCGTCGAACAGGCGCGAGCCCAGCGCGTCGTAGAAGAACTTGGGCGCGACACGCGCCCGGGCGGCCTTCAGGCCCTGGGCGGCCTCGCGGGCCAGCAGGGCATCGTCGATCTGGTGCAACTGCAGGAACTCGGGTGTCTTCATCGGTGGTCGCTGCGGCAGCGCGCGCTGCCGGGATGTCCTCGCGGCGCACTCTAGCAGCGCGGCGCGGCTAGAGTCGGGGCCCGCGTGCCGCTGCCGCGCTCCGATCGACCCCCGATTTCACTCAGGATGTACCGAATGAAACTCGATCTCTCGCGTGCACTTCGCACCGGGCTGGGCGCCGCCCTGCTTGCGCTGGGCACGCTGGGCACGCAGGCGCAGGCGCAGCAGGTGCTGCGCGTCACCGCCATCCCCGACGAGTCGCCCACCGAACTGGCACGCAAGGCCGCGCCGCTGGTGAAGTACCTCGAGGCCAAGCTCTCGATGAAGGTCGAGTTCACGCCCGTCACCGACTACGCCGCGGCCGTCGAGACGCTGGTGAACAGGAAGACCGACCTCGCGTGGTTCGGTGGCTTCACCTTCGTGCAGGCGAACGTGCGATCGGGCGGCAAGGTCATCCCGCTGGTGCAGCGGCTCGAGGACGAGCAGTTCCGCTCGGTGTTCATCACGGGCGACGCCGCCATCAAGACGCTGGCCGACCTGAAGGGCAAGGACCTGAGCTTCGGCTCGCAGAGCAGCACCTCGGGCCACCTGATGCCGCGCAGCTTCCTGATGCAGGCCGGGCTCAACCCCGACAAGGACTTGCGCCGTGTCGCCTTCAGCGGCGCGCACGACGCGACCATCGCCGCCGTGGCCTCGGGCAAGGTGCAGGCCGGCGCGCTGAACATCTCGGTGTGGGACAAGTTCATCGCCGACAAGAAGGTCGACACGGCAAAGGTGCGCGCCTTCTACACCACGCCGCCCTACTACGACTACAACTGGACGGTGCACGCCGACATGCCCGCCGCGCTGCGCGAAAAGCTCAAGCAGGCGCTGCTGGCGTTGAGCAAGGACAGCGCCGAAGGCAGGCAGATCCTCGAGCTGCAGCGCGCCACGCGTTTCGTGCCGACCCAGGCCGACAACTACAAGGGCATAGAGGCCGCCGCGCGCAGCGCCGGCCTGCTGTAGGCCCGAGGCGGCGTGGAGCTCGAACTGCGCGGCCTCGTCGCCCGCCACCCGGCGGCGCGGCCCGGTGCGCCGGCGGCCCTGATGGCACTGGAGCTGCGCATCGCGCACGGCGAGCAGGTGGCCGTCATCGGCGCCTCGGGCGCGGGCAAGACGACGCTGCTGCAGGCGCTGGCGCTGGCCCTGCCGCCACACGCCGGCAGTCTGCGCATGGACGGGCTGGACCCCTGGGCCCTGCCGCGGCGCGCGCTGCAGCGCCAGCGCGGCCGCCTCTTCCTGGCGCCGCAGGTGCCGCCGCTGCCGCCGCGCCAGCGTGTCGTGACCTCGGTGCTGGCCGGCCGGCTGCCCGCGATGGGGCTGTGGGCCAGCCTGCGTTCGCTGTTCCACCCCGACGACATTGCGGCCGCGCACGCCGCGCTCGACCGCTTCGACCTCGCCGACAAGCTCTTCGAGCGGGTCGACCGCCTCTCCGGCGGCGAACGCCAGCGTGTCGGGCTGGCGCGCGCGCTGCTGGCGCCGGCCTCGCTGTGGCTGGTCGACGAACCGCTCTCGGCACTGGACCCGACCCGATCGCGGCAGGCCATGCACACGCTGGTCGATGCGGCGCGTGAGCTCGGCGTCACGCTGGTGGCCACGCTGCACCAGGTGGACATGGCGCTGGCGCACTTTCCGCGTGTCGTCGGCCTGCGCGAGGGCCGGCTGATGTTCGACCTGCCGGCGGCGCGTGTCGACCGTGCGCTGCTCGAGCGCCTGTATGCGCAGCACGAGGACGAGCTCGACGGCCCCGCACCCGATGCGGCCGCACCGCCTGCCGCGCCCGCACCGGTGGTGATGCATTGCCGCTGAGGCGCCACCGGCCATGACGGCTGCCGCTGCAAACCGGCCCCAGGCCGCCGCGCCCACACGCGACCCGGCCTGGCTGGGCCGCTTGTTCTGGGCGGGCGCGGCGGCCGTGCTGCTGTGGCCGCTGCTGGTGGCCACCGAGTTCAGGCCCTGGCTGATCTTCGAGCCGCGCAGCCTGGAGGTCACGGGCCGCTTCCTGGCCGGCTTCCTGCCGCCGGCCCATGGCGCCGAGTTCCTGGCCATGGTGGCGCGCGAATCGTGGCGCACCGTGGCCATGGCCACCGCCGGGCTCACGCTGGCGCTGCTGCTGGCCGTGCCCATGAGCCTGCTGTCGACGCGCGTGCTCTCGATCTCGGCGCTGGCCGGGCCGATGGCGCGCGGCCCCTTCGTGCTGCGCCAGGGCGTGCGCTGGGCGCTCATCATGCTGCGCAGCGTGCCCGAGCTGGTGTGGGCGCTGGTCTTCGTGCGTGTCGTCGGCCTGGGCCCGACGGCCGGCGTGCTGGCCATCGCACTGACCTACGGCGGCATG
This sequence comes from Leptothrix sp. (in: b-proteobacteria), assembly GCA_013822265.1. Taxonomy (GTDB): domain Bacteria; phylum Pseudomonadota; class Gammaproteobacteria; order Burkholderiales; family Burkholderiaceae_C; genus Rubrivivax. The sequence continues at coordinate 54,363 of PNKD01000008.1, read as the reverse complement.
CTGGGCAAGGTCTACGGCGAAATTCTCGAAAGCGGCGAGACCCACGCCGCGCAGACACTGCTGCGCAACGGCAGCTCGCGCCTGCAGGCCTTCTGCTACGGCCTGCTGCCGCAGAACGCGGCCGAGCTGACGAGCTACACCGTGTATCGCTGGGAATGCGCCATCCGCAGCAGCGTCGTGCTCGGCTTCATCGGCGCCGGTGGCCTGGGGCAGGAGCTGGACGGCTCGATGAAGATGTTCAACGGCGGCGAGGTGCTGACCATGCTGCTGGTGTTCATGGCGCTGGTGGCATTGGCCGACCGGGTCAGTGCCGGCCTGCGCCGCGCCCTGGGATGATCCTCGATGCAGCGCCCTCAGCCCGCCGCCAACCCGCCCTACCGGCTGCCGCCGCGGCTGTTCGACGCGCGCTGCCGTGCCTGCTGGTACGTCGCCGGGCTGGTGTTGCTGGTGGTCGCGAGTTTCTGGTCACTGGACCTGCAGTGGGGGCAGTTCCTCTCGCTCTCGGCATTGAACAGCATGGCGCGTTTCATCGGCGAGTTCGTGCCGCCCGACACCTCAGCCGAGTTCCTGCGCAAGGTGGCACTGGCCACCTGGGAGACGCTGGCGATGTCGGCGCTGGGCACCCTGCTGGCCGCCGCGGCCGGGCTGGCGCTGGCGCTGCCGGCCAGCCGGCTGCACGCGGGCGACGCCGCGCGCGGGCGCACGCCGACGCGGCTGCTGCTCAACGCGCTGCGCGCCGTGCCCGAGCTGGTGTGGGCCGGGCTGCTGCTGATCGCCGCCGGCCTGGGGCCCTTTGCCGGCACGCTGGCGCTGGCCGTGCACACCACCGGCGTGCTTGGCCGGCTCTTCGCCGAGGCGCTGGAGAATGCCCCGCCCGGCCCCGGGGCGGCGCTGCGCGCGCAGGGCGTGGGCACGCTGCCGGTGTTCTGCTACGCCACGTTGCCGCAGGTGCTGCCGCAACTGCTCAGCTACACCCTCTACCGCTGGGAGAACAACATCCGCGCCGCTGCCGTGCTGGGCGTCGTGGGCGCCGGCGGGCTGGGGCAGCTGCTGTACTTCCACATGGGGCTGTTCCACATGGGCAAGACGGCCACGGTGCTGGGCGCCATGCTGCTGCTGGTGGCGGCGGTGGATGCACTGAGCTGCGGTGCGCGACGGTGGATGACGCGGTGAGATGCCGGCGCAGCGGCCTGCCTGCGCCCCGTCGGCGCGACTTCGCGCTTGGGTGACACGCGCATGCAGCTGAAGACCGCCGACGAAGCCGCCGCGATGGTGCGCAGCGGCTGGACGGTGGCCAGCGCCGGCTTCGTCGGTGCCGGCCACGCCGAGGCCGTGACGGCGGCGCTGGAACGGCGCTTCCTCGAAACCGGCGCGCCGCGCGACCTGACGCTGGTGTACTCGGCCGGCCAGGGCGACCGCGGCCGGCGCGGCGTGAACCACTTCGGCCACCCCGGCATGACACGCGTGGTCTGCGGCGGCCACTGGCGCTCGGCGACACGGCTGTCGGCGCTGGCGCTGGCCGAAGAATGCGAGGGCTGGAACCTGCCGCAGGGCGTCATCACCCACCTCTACCGCGCCATCGCCGCGGGCCAGCCGGGGCTGCTCTCGCGCGTGGGCCTGCACACCTTCGTCGACCCGCGCACCACGCTCGACGCCCGCTACCAGGGCGGCGCCGTCAACCAGCGCGCGCTGCAGGCGCGCGGCGCCGGCGGGCGGCCCTGGGTCGAGGCGCTGGACTTCCGCGGCCAGGAGATGCTCTTCTACCCGGCCTTCCCGGTGCACTGCGCGCTGCTGCGCGCCACCACCGCCGACCGCCGCGGCAACCTCAGCACGCACGGCGAGGCCTTTCATCACGAGCTGCTGGCCGTGGCCCAGGCGGCGCGCAACAGCGGCGGCCTGGTCATCGCGCAGGTGCAGCAACTCGTCGACCACCACGAGGCACTGGCGCCGATACGCGTGCCGGGCGTCCTGGTCGACGTGGTGGTGGTCAATCACGACCCCGAGCTGCACCGCATCACCTTCGGCGAGCAGGACAACCCCAGCTACCTGCAGCCCTGGCGCGGCGAAGCCGCCGACGCCGCGGCGCTGGCCGCCGAGCGCGCCGGGGCGGCGGCTGCCGGCGCGACCACGCTCGACGCGCGCACGCTGGTGCAGCGGCGTGCCGTGCTCGAGCTGGCGGCGCGCCGGCACCGCGTCGTCAACCTGGGCGTGGGCATGCCGGCGGCCATCGGCGCGATGGCGCGCACCGCGGGCGTGGGCGGCTTCACGCTCACCGTCGAAGCCGGGCCGACGGGCGGCACGCCGGCCGACGCACTGAGCTTCGGCGCCTCGGCCTAGCCCGAGGCGGTGGTCGACCAGCCGGCGCAGTTCGACTTCTACGACGGCGGCGGCATCGACCTGGCGGTGCTGGGCATGGCCGAGCTCGACGTCGCAGGCAACGTCAACGTCAGCCGCTTCGGCAGCGGCGAGGCGGCGTCCATCGCGGGCGTCGGCGGCTTCATCAACATCACCCAGGGTGCGCGGGCGCTGGTGTTCGTGGGCACGCTGACGGCCGCCGGCCTGCAGGTGCAGGCCGGCGACGGCCGGCTGCGCATCGTGCAGGAAGGGCGCGTGAGGAAGCTGGTGCCGGCGGTGTCGCACCTCAGCTACAACGCGGCCTACATGGCGCGGCGCGGCCAGGTCGTGCGCTACATCACCGAGCGCGCGGTGTTCGAGCTGCGAAACGACGCCGCGGGCGTGGCGCGGCTGACGCTGATCGAGATCGCGCCCGGGCTGGACCTGCAGCGCGACGTGCTGGCCGCCTGCGGCGCGCCGGTGGTGGTGGCCGACGACCTGCGGCTCATGGACGCACGCATCTTCCGCGCCGGGCCGCTGCACCTGTAGCACGACGCCGGTGCGCGCGGGCTCTCAATCGGGCGTGGCGCCCTCGTCGGCATGCGGGCCGGGATCGGGCCAACCCAGCAATTCGGCCAACCGCCGCACGACCCAGCGCGCCTCGGGCGCACTCACCACGCCGGCATCGGCGAGCAGGCCACGCTGGATGCGCTGCAGCACGTCGGCTTCGGTGACGCCCAGCTCCCACTTCTTCGTCGTCGCCTGCTCGGTGAGCAGCTGGGCCAGGTCTTCGCACAGCTCGTAGCGCGCGGTGATCCGGTCGCGGCCCGCGGTGGGCCTGAGGCGCCCCGGCGGCACGAACAGGGCCACGAACGAGGGCGGCACGACGATCTGGCTGTCTTCGGACATCGAGGCATTGTGGCCGTGCCCACCGCGGCGCTCTTGCCCTGCCGGCAAGAAGTCGCGCCGGCCGCACGGCGCGCCTGCGCCGACCCCCTGACAATCGAACGTCAGCCGATGTAAGCCCATGTCTGCCCCAACATCCCTGCCCTGCGTTCTCGACATCGAGGCTTCGGGCTTTGGCCGTGCCAGCTATCCCATCGAGGTCGGCTACGTGCTGCCCGACGGCCGCGCCGCGTGCATGCTGGTGCGGCCGGCGACGCAATGGACACACTGGGATGCCGAGGCCGAGCGTGTGCATGGCATCACGCGCAGCGTGCTGGCCGCGCACGGCCGCGATGCGCGCGAGGTGGCGCTGGCGCTGAACCGCGACCTGGCGGGTCTCACCGTCTACTGCGACGGCTGGGCCCACGACTACACCTGGCTGGCGGCGCTGTTCGAGGAGGCCGGCCTGAGCCCGGCCTTCAAGCTGGAGTCGGTGGCGGCGCTGTTCGACGAGAGCCACTTGGCGCGGCTCGACGACGCGCGGCGCACGGCCCTGAGCGAGCTCGCCTTGAAGCGCCACCGCGCCAGCAACGACGCGCGCGCACTGCAGCGCGCACTGGCACTGGTGGCCGCGCACTGACGCCGAACCACCACGGCCCGGCGCCGGCGCGTCAGCCGCCGGCCCCTTCCTGCTCCTGCAACTGCCGCCACATCACCTTGCCCGCGCCGCTGCGCGGCAACCGGTCGGCGAAGGCCACCACGCGCGGCGCCTTGTAGACGGCCATGTGGGCGCGTGCCCAGTCGACCACCTGCTGCTCGGTGACCTGGCCGCGTGCGTCGTCGCGCAGCACGACCACGGCCTTGACGCTCTCGCCGCGGTAGGCATCGTGGGTGGCGATGACGCAGGCCTCCTGCACCCAGGGGCACTTGTAGAGCAGCAACTCGACCTCGCTGGGCCAGACCTTGTAGCCGCTGGCGTTGATCATGCGCTTGAGGCGGTCGGTGATGAAGAAGTAGCCCTCGCTGTCGCGCCGGCCCAGGTCGCCGGTGCGCAAGAAGCGCTTGCCGTCGATCACCATGAACGCCGCCTCCGTCGCGGCCGGCTGGCCCCAATAACCCTTGAAGACCATGGGGCCGTGGGTGACGATCTCGCCGACCGCGCCGTCGGCAACCTCGCGCAGCGTGTCGAGGTCGATGACGCGGCTGTCGACACCGAAGATCGGGATGCCCAGGCATTGCAGCTTGGCCCGCTCGGGCGGGTTGCCGTGGCTGGGCGCGGCGGTTTCGGTCAGGCCGTAGCCCTCGGCGAAGGTGATGCCGAACTCGCGTTGCAGCCGCTCGGCCACGGCCTGCGGCATCGCCGCGCCCCCGCCCGACAGGTAGCGCAGGCTGGAGAGGTCGAACTGCTTGCAGCTCGGGCTGCCGAAGAGGTCGATGATCATCGTCGGGATGCAGGTCCAGTGCGTGACGCGGTGGCGCGAGATCAGGCGTCCGGCGAGTTCACGGTCCCAGCGCGGCATCACCACCACCGTGCTGCCCAGGTAGACGCTGGCCAGCACGCCGTACATCAGGCCGGTGATGTGGAACATCGGCACCACGGCCAGGCTGACGGTGTCGGCGCTGGCCTGACTCCAGAGGCCGCCGCCGACGACGTTGGCCATCAGCGTGCGGTGGCTGTGCATGCAGCCCTTGGGCAGGCCGGTGGTGCCCGAGGTGTAGGGCAGCAGCGCCAGGTCGTCGGGGCCCGACCGCATCGGGCCGGGCGCGTGGCCGGCCGCCAGCGCGTCGGCCCAGGCCGTGGCGCCGGGCGGCAGCGGGTGTCGTGTGCGCAACCACGCCAGCGTCGCCGGCGGCGGCGCCTCTTCGGGGTCCAGCGTGGTGGGCAGTGCCTCGGCCAGCTGCGTCACCAGCATCTGCCGCAGCCGCCTGTCCGACGGCAGGCTGGCATCGGCGGCCGTCACCGTGGGCGCCAGGTCGGCACTGGTGATGGCCACGCAGGCGCCCGCGTCGGCGATGTAGTGGCTGAACTCGTCGGCCCGGTTCATCGGGTTCACCGGCACCACCACCGCGTCGGCGCGCAGCACGGCGTAGAAGGCCACCAGGTACTGCGGGCAGTTCTGCAGGTAGACGAGCACGCGGTCGCCACGCTGCACGCCTTGCGCCTGCAGCCAGCCGGCCAGGGCCTCGGCCTGGCGGTGAAGCTCGCGGTAGGTCAGCGCCGCGCCGAAGAACAGGCAGACCCGCTTGTCGGGGTAGCGCCGCGCGCTGACCTCGAGGTTGAACCACAGCGTGGTCTCGGGCAGCACGACGCTGGTGGGTAGGCGCCGCGGCCAGGCGGCAGCATGGGGGCGCGGATCGACAGACGACAAGGCGGCACTCCGTTGAGTCACAGCCCACGGTGTAGCGCCTGCGGCCCCCGGCCGGCATCGCGCTTTACCCGCAATCCCGCCGCGTCACGGCCCACGGCGGCCTCGGGGCCACGCTCCTAGTTGGTCTGTTCGCGGCGCGCTTCGGCCCGCCACTTGCGGCAGTCGGGGTGGCTGGCGAGTTCGGAGCGCAGGCATTCGCGCTCCATGCAGAAGAAGTAGCGCACGGGGTTGCGCTCGCCGCACTTGGCCTCAGGGCCCGCGACGACGGCCGGCTTGGGCAGCTCGGCAGGGGCACTGGCCATCGGCGGCGCAGTCAGGGCCGTGGCCCGGCCTGTCTCGGCCGCAGGCGTCGCTGCCGCCTGGGGCGCAGCGGTCACCGAGGGCGGCGCCACCGCTGTGCGTGCCGGCACCCGTTCGACAACGGGCCGGGCCACGGGCTGCGCCTGCGGTGGCGGCGTGGCCTCCTTGGGAGGCCGCGGTGCCGGCAGGGTGGGCACGACGACGGTGGCGATCCTGGACTCGGGGGCCGCGCTGGCTGCTCCCGCGCCCGCCCCCGGCAACGGCAGGGATTCGGGTGCCGAGGCCTGCGCCGCCAGACTCTCGGCCGCGGCCGAGGCCGCCAGCGGTGGTGCGTCACCCGTGGCCGGCGCGCGCGGCCACATCGCCACGGCGCCGGCGGCCAGCGCGAGCACGGCTGCAACGGCCGCCATCGGCCACCACCGCCCTCGTGTACCCACCGGCGAGGGCGGCGGCAGCATGGCCGACACCGGCGGCGCGGCAAAGTCCCTGTACTCCGGCGCCGCGCTGGCGGCGGGCTTGGGGGGCGGCGCGGGCTGGCGTACAGCCGTTGGCGCCGGCAAGGGCGCCGTGTCGGCGCGTTCGGGCGCCGCAGCCGGCGCTGTCGGTGCTGTCGGTGCTACCGATGCTGCCGGCGGCAGCACCCGGGTGCGGTCCTCGTCGAAGTCGAGGTCGACCATCGACGACGCCGGCGCGGCAGGCGGTGGCGTCGTCGTGACGCGAGGCGCGGCGTCCAGCACCACCGTGCGATCCCACTGCGAAGGCGCCGGCTCCGTTTCGATGCGCCGCCGCGGCGCTTGCCGGGTGCCGTCCAGCACCTCGCGCAGCGCCGCCACGCTCTGCGGTCGGTCGGCGGGGCGCGGCGCCAGCATCCAGTCGATGGTGCGCAGAAAGTTCTCGCTGTTGCCGGGGCAGGCCCCGGGCACCAGCGCCGAAGCGTCGTCGTGCACCGCGCGGGCCGTGGCCGGCGGCGGCGGGCGGTTCAGCAGCAGGTAGTGCAGCGTCGCGCCCAGCGCATAAAGGTCGGTCCAGGGGCCCTGCTTGACCGCGCCGACCTCGGCGTACTGCTCGATGGGCGCGTAGGCCGGCTTGAGGATGGCGGTCAGCGTCTGCGTCTTGCCGCTGATGACGTGGCGCGCGGCGCCGAAGTCGAGCAGCACGGGGTGGCCATCGGGCTCGATCTGGATGTTGTCGGGTGCGATGTCGCGGTGGTAGACGCCCTCGGCGTGCAGCCGCTCGATGGCCCCCAGCAGCGGCCCCAGCAAGGCACGCAGCCAGGCCTCGTCGGGCGGCTGCGGCATCTCTGCGCGCACCTCCTTGACGGTGCGGCCACGCAACACGGGCATCGCCATGTAGGCGGTGCCGTTGGCTTCCCAGAAGCGGTGCACCTTGAGCAGCGACGGGTGGTCGAAGCGCGCCAGCAGCCGCGCCTCGTTGACGAAGGAGCGCAGCCCCAGCGCAAAGGTGTCGGCGTCGGACTGCGATCGCACCGAGACATGCAGCGTCTCGGTGCGCCCGGCCAGCGAGGCGGGCATGTATTCCTTCACCGCCACCTCGCGCTCGAGCGCGTGGTCGAAGGCCAGGTACACAATTCCGAAACCGCCGACGCCCAGCAGGCCCAGCACCTCGAATTCACCCAGCCGCGTGCTCGGGGGCAAGGCGCTGGGGTGGTCGCTTTGCAGTCGGGTGTGGTGGTCGGACATGGTTGATCGAGCTTATCAGGGATGCACGTGCCGGCTCTCTCGAGCGTCGATGTGGGGGTGTGGTCGTGGGGCGACAGCGCCCCGATATCCTGACGGCCATGCACGCCGTGAACGTGGTCCATGCCGACGAGAGCCTGGTCGTCGCCGACAAGCCCGAGGGCCTGCTGTCGGTGCCCGGCCGAGGCGAGGCCGGGCGCGACAACCTCACCTCGCGCGTGCAGGCGATGTTTGCCGACGCCCTGGTGGTGCACCGGCTCGACATGTCGACCTCGGGGCTGCTGATCTTCGCGCGCGGCATCGAGATGCAGCGGCGCCTGAACGCGGCCTTCGAGCAGCGCGCCGTCAGCAAGCTCTATGTCGCACTGGCCGAGGGCTGCATGGCGGCCGAGGCCGGGCAGATCCACGCCCCGCTGGCCGCCGACTGGCCCAACCGGCCGCGGCAGGTCGTCGACGTGGTCAACGGCCGCCCCTCGCTCACGCACTGGCGCGTGCTGGCGCGCGGCGACGGCTGCACGCGCGTGGCGCTGTCGCCGGTGACGGGCCGCTCGCACCAGCTTCGCGTGCACCTGCAGCACCTGGGCCACCCGATCCGTGGCGACGAGCTCTACGCGCCACACCCGCTGCGCGCCGCGCGGCTGATGCTGCATGCCGCCGAGATCGGCTTCGCGCACCCGCTGGACGGCCGCGCGATGCACCTTCGCAGCGAACCGCCGTTCTGATCGTTGCCGCCCTGCGCACGACGGCGGCTAGAGTCCATCCAGCCCGGCGCAGCCGTCTGCGAACGCCCGTCACCTTCAACGTCACCCCACCATGAACACTCCCCTGAGCATCGTCACCGGCAGCTCGCGCGGCCTGGGCCGCGCCCTCGTCGAACAACTGCTGGCACGCGGCCATCACGTGCTGGCCCTGGCACGGCGGCCGACCGAACTGCCGGTGCCGGCGGGCGCCCGGCTCGAGTCCTGGTGCGTCGATCTCGCCGACCCGGCGCCCGTCGCCGAGCGGCTGTCGCACTGGCTGGCCGCGCTCGACCCCGCCACGCTGGCCTCGGCCGATCTCATCCACAACGCCGGCGTGGTGTCGACGCCGGCGCCGCTGTCGGCAGGCGACCTCGGCGAACTGTCGAACGCGCTGCGTGTCGGCCTCGAGGCGCCACTGCTGCTGAGCGCGGCCTTCCTGCGCCGCACGCAGACCTGGGCCGTGCCGCGCAAGCTGCTGCTGATCTCGTCGGGACTGGGCCGCCGCGCGATGGCCGGCAGCGTGAGCTACTGCGCCGCCAAGGCCGGCATGGACCACATGGCGCGCGCGCTGGCGCTGGAGGAGGCCGCCAAGCCGCACGGCGCGCGCGTGGTTTCGCTGGCGCCGGGCGTCATCGACACCGACATGCAGGTGCTGCTGCGCGGTGCGGATGCCTCGCTCTTCCCGGAGCGCGAGCGTTTCCAGGGCCTGAAGGTCAGCGGCGCGCTCGACAGCCCGGCACAGGCCGCCGCCAAGGTGCTGAAGGTGCTGGCACGCGACGATTTCGGCACCGTGCCGGTGACCGACGTGCGCGAGATGGCATGAGCGGTGCGATCCCTCGTGCGGGCACCGGCCGTGCTGCGGCGCTGATCCACGAGCTCGGCCTGCGGCCGCACCCCGAGGGTGGCCACTACGGCGAGGTCTTTCGCTCGGTGCAGCCGGTGCAGACCGGCGATGGCCGTGCCGGCCGCGTGGCGCTGACGACCATCGACTTCCTGCTCGCTGCCGGCGAGTTCTCGGCCTGGCACCGCGTCGCTGCGGACGAGGTCTGGCACCTGCTGGAAGGCGAGAGCCTGCGCCTGTGGCTGGCGCCGCCCGACCTGTCGGGCTTCGCCCAGGTCGACCTGGGCCCGGTGGGCGCGGGGCGCCGGCCGCGTCATGTCGTGCCGGCCGGCTGGTGGCAGGCTGCCGAGCCGCTGGGCGACTTCGCCTACGTCGGCGCCACCGTCGGCCCGGGCTTCGACTTCGCCGACTTCAGCTTCGGCCGCGACGACGAGCCGCTGCGCTGTGCCCTGCAGGCCCGCGGTGCGGCCCTGCAGCGCCTGCTCTAGACGGCGCCGCGCCGGGGCTCAGGCATCTCCCAGCGACACCCCGATACCGCGCACCGCGCACAGCAAGGGGTGGTCGAGCGGCACGTTGCGCGTGCGCCCGGCCACGTCGTCCAGCGACGCACTGCCGCAGCTGTCGCCCTGCAGCGCCACCATGCGGCCGTACTGGCCGCCCTTGATCAACTGCGCGGCGTGGTAGCCGAAGCGCGTTGCCAGCACGCGGTCGAAGGCCGTCGGGTGGCCGCCGCGCTGGGTATGGCCCAGCAGCGTGGTGCGCACCTCGGCCTGCAGGCGCGGCTGCAGCTCCTGCTGCAGCCAGTGGCCCACGCCGCCCAGGCGCAGCGGGTCGGGGCTGTAGGCCAGTGTCTCGCGCACCGTCATGTCCTGGCCCGCGGCATGCGCGCCCTCGGCGATGCAGATCAGTGTGGCCTGCCCGCGGGCCTCGCGGTCCTGGCACAGGCGCGCCACGGCCTCGACGCTGAACGGCACCTCGGGGATGAGGATGACGTTGGCGCCGCCGGCCATGCCGCCTTCCAGTGCGATCCAGCCGGCATAGCGGCCCATGGTCTCGGCGATCATCACGCGGCCGTGGCTGCGCGCGGTGGTGGCCAGCCGGTCCAGCGCCTCGGCCACCACCGCCACCGCGCTGTCGAAGCCGAAGGTGCGGTCGGTCAGCGCGAGGTCGTTGTCGATGGTCTTGGGCACGCCCACCACGGGCAGGCCCAGCTTCTCGAAGCGGTGGGCGATGGTCATGGTGCCGTCGCCGCCTATGGCCACCAGTGCGTCCAGCCCGAGCGCGCGCGCGAAGGCGATGGCCTCGGCCGAGCGGTCCGAGCCGTCGGGGTACTTGAACGGGTTGCAGCTGTTGTGCGTGCCCAGGATGGTGCCGCCCTCGGCCAGGATGCCCGCGACGTCCAGCGTGCTCAAGGCCCGCGCCTTGCGCTCGACGAGGCCGAAGAAGCCGCGCTCGATGCCGGTGACGCGCGCGCCGCACTCGTTGTGCAGCGCCAGCGTGACGGCGCGGATGACGGCGTTCAGGCCCGGACAGTCGCCGCCGCCAGTGAGGATGCCGACATGCTTGGGGGCACTCATGTCAGTACCGCCCGGCCGCCCGAAGGGACTGACGCGCCCCCAGGGGGCAGCGAATGAAGTGAGCTTGGGGTCGATGTCAGTACCGCCCGGCCGCCCGAAGGGACTGACGCGCCCCCAGGGGGCAGCGAACGAAGTGAGCTTGGGGTCGTCATGACAGCCACCCTGCGACGTCGGCCTTGAGCTGCTGCAGGTCGGCCTGCCGCGTGTACATCATGTGGCCGGCGTCGTAGTAGCGGTGCGTGACGCGGGCCAGCACGTCGGCCGGCGCGTTGAGCTGGGCCAGCGACCAGTCGCTGGCACTGTAGGGCGTGCCCAGGTCGTAGCGGCCGCTGGCGGCCAGCACCTCGAGATGCGGGTTGCGGCGCAGCGCCAGCGCCAGGTCGGGGCTGGTACTGCAGAAGCCCATCTCGTTGTCGGTGCCGCGTTGCCATTTCCAGGCCTTGTGCGCGTCGCGGTTGAGCACCTCGTAGCGGTGCTCGATGTCCATGCCCAGCGTGCTGCGGTAGAAGGCCAGCGCCGCCATGGTGTAGGGGCCGGCGATGGCCTCGATGCCGGGGTCGAACTCCATCTGCGTGGCGCGGGCGGCCGCCGCCGGGCCGCGCGAGCGCGCGTCGAGCCGGCCCACCACCTGGCCGCGCGCGCGCAGCGCCTCGGTGAAGTAGGTGTGGTCGCTGATGCGCAGGTTCTGCTCTTCGACCAGCGTGCGCGGCAGGCCGGTGAGCTCGGCGATGCGCCGCGCGATGGCGCTGCGGCGCTTGTCGCCCAGGCGGGCGCCGGCCTGCAGCGCCGCGACGTAGTCGTCGTGCACGAAGGCCTCGGCGGCGGCGCGCGCCGCCTCGGGCGACGCGCCGGGCGCACCGGCCAGCAGGCCGTGGTACTGCGAGACGTTGGCGAAGGCCGGCAGGAACAGGCCGTACGGCAGGTCGTTGGCGGGCGCGAAGACCAGGCTCTGCAGGTCCATCGCGCACGACACCAGGATGACGCCGCTGAGCACCGCACCCAGGCTCTGCATCTTGTCGGCCATGCCGGCGGCGCGTGTCGTGCCGTAGCTCTCGCCGGCGATGTACAGCGGCGAGCCCCAGCGCTGGTGGCGCGTCAGCCAGGCGCGCATGACCTCGACCAGCGCGTCGATGTCGCCGTCCACCGAGAGCAGCTTCTTGCGCGCGTCTTCACTGGCCGAGACCGACCAGCCGGTGTGCGGCGGGTCGATGAACACGAGGTCGAAGTGCTCGAACCAGCTGTGCGGGTTGTCCTCGACGGCATAGGGCGGCACCGGCATGCGGCCGTCGTCGCCGACGACCACGCGTTTGGGGCCCAGCGCGCCGAACTGCAGCCAGATCGATGCCGAACCCGGCCCGCCGTTGAAGGCGAAGCACACCGGCCGGCTGGCGGCATCGGCGCCCTGCAGCAGGTAGGCGGTGGTCATCACCGCGGCATCGGGCTCGGCCGCGCCGCCGGCCAGGCCGGCGGGCATCACCGGCATGAAGGCGCAGTGCACGCGGTAGTCGAGTGCGCGCCCGCCCAGCACCACCGAAGCCGTGCTCTCGGCAGCGGGGCGGGCGATGAGCCTGTCGACCTGCTCCTTGAGGCGCTTGGCGGCGTCGGCGTCGGGGGCGGGTTTGCTGGGGGCGGTGTCGGCCATGGGGTGAAGGTCCGTTGTGGTGAGGTGCAACGTTAGCGCAGCTGGCTGAGCTCAGTCGGTCAGGTTGCCGGCCAGCAGCGCGGCGTAGCGCGCCAGGTCGACGTTGCCGCCGCTGACGATCACGCCCACGCGCCGCCCGCGCACCGGCACCACGCCCTGCAGCGCCGCCGCCGCGCCCAGGCAGCCTGTGGGCTCGACGACGATCTTCATGCGCTCGGCGAAGAAGCGCATGGCCTGCACGAGTTGCGTGTCGTCGACGGTGACGATGCGCGAGACCAGTTGCTGGATCACCGGGAAGGTGAGCTGCCCGCTGTGCTGCGTCTGCGCGCCGTCGGCGATGGTCTTGGGCGTCGCGATGTGCACGATGTGCCCCGCCGCCAGGCTTTGCTGCGTGTCGTTGCCGGCCTCGGGTTCGACGCCGATGACCTCGATGCCCGGGCTGAGGTGGTGCGCCGCGACGGCGCAGCCGCTGATCAGGCCACCGCCGCCCACGCACACCAGCAGCAGGTCGAGCGCGCCGGTTTCCTGCAACAGCTCGGCCGCTGCCGTGCCCTGCCCGGCCATCACATGCGGGTGGTCGTAGGGCGGGATCAACGTCATGCCGCGCTCGGCCGCCAGGCGCGCGCCCAGGGCCTCGCGGTCCTCGGTGTAGCGGTCGTAGAGCACGACCTCGCTGCCCGGCTGGCCAGCCTGGTATTCACGTGTGGCCGCCAGCTTGGCCGCCGGCGAGTCCAGGGGCATCACGATCACCGACGGCATGCCCAGCAGGCGCGCCGACAACGCCGTCGCCTGGGCATGGTTGCCCGAGCTGAAGGCGATGACGCCGGCCTGGCGCTGCGCCGGCGTGAACTGCGCCAGCGCGTTGTAGGCGCCGCGGAACTTGAACGCGCCCATGCGCTGGAAGTTCTCGCATTTGAAGAAGAGCTGCGCGCCGGTGGTCGCGTCGGCGGTGCGCGAGGTCATCACCGGCGTGCGGTGGGCGACGCCGGCCAGCCGTGCGGCAGCGGCCGTGATGTCATCGGCCTGGATGGCGAGGCGGTTCATGGGGCTGCTTTCATCGTCGTGCGCACCAGCGCAAGCGTTTGGAGGCCGGCCGGTGCCGTCATGCCGGCCTGCCCTCTTCGGGGCCCTGGAAGCCGCCGCGGCGGTAGGTCAGCACCAGCGTGTCGCGCCAGGCCGGCCGCTCGGCGTCTACGGGTTGGATGGGCGTGGATTCGTGGACCACGCGCGCGTCGTCGAGCAGCAGCGCGCCGAAGGGTTCGAGCAGCGTGAAACGCATGCCCTGCGGGCCGCGCGCATCGAAGACACGCGTCTCGCCGCCCTTGACGTTCTCGCGCCCTATCAGCAGCACGGCCACCAGGTCGACACCGTCGCGGTGCGCCCCCTCGGGCGTCGGGCGGCCGATGCCGTCGGTGGTGTCGATGCGGAAGAGGTGGGCCTCGACGAACCACTGGGCCGGCCCGTGCAGCATCTCGGCCGCGCCAGCCAGGCCGCGAAGCATCCCAGCCCAGGCCGGGTCGGCCGGCAGCGCCGCGGGCAGCGGCGCGAACCAGCGCTGCAGGCCACCGTGCAGGGCGTTGTACTCCACCGGCTGCCAGTGGGCGCGGTGCGGCACCGCGACGACACTTTCGCCGGCGATCCGAAAGCAGCCATGGCGCCGGCGGCGGTAACGGCCGCCGTCGCGCAGGTGGGGGTCGGCGGGCAAGTCGTGCCAGAGCGGCCGCCAGGCGTGCAACGCCTGGGCGTCGACCTGGCACAGCGTGCACAGGCTGGGGGCGTCGACCACGGCCCAGCCGGCACCGGCCAGTTGGGCCGGCAGGTCGGGCAGCGCCGTCAACGGGGGAGGAGGAGACATGTTCGGGTTCTTGCGTCTTGCCGGGCGGCATCGCGAATTGGAGAAGGCACTCCAATCCGGCGTCAGCCAACGGCAGGTCGTTGACGTTAAGGTGAGCACAGCCCATGCAAGCGACCCAACTCAACACCACGCGCGACCTCGCTTCGGGCTGCCTCGTCGAAATCATCGAGCTGAAGTGGCTGTTGCGTGGTCACGGCATCGACCTTCACGTCGAGCGCCTGCAGACCGACCCGGAGTATGCCCGGCGCATGCTGGCGCGCGCCGCGGCATTGCCCAGCGCGTCGCCGCGCGCGGCCGCGACGCGCCTGCAGCGCTGCCTGCATCTCTAGTGCCGGGCGTCGCCCGGAAAGGCTCGTTCGTCGCATCGCTGGTACGCGCGGCCGGCGCGACGTAGGATGCAGTGCGTACTGGCGTTTCCCGGAGGTCCGCCATGCTCGAGTCCAACCTCGTCCGTCGCAGCGGCGTTGCCGTCCGGCGAGCGTGCCCGCGCACCGTGTCGCGCCTGCTGATGGTGGCGGCGGCCGGCCTGGCGCTGGCCGGCTGCGCCACCGCACCCAGCACGTTGGCGCCGGCCGCCAGCCTGCTCGACGACGGTCTGTTCCGGCCGCCCGCCGAAGTGATCGATGCGCAGGCCGTGTTTGCGCTCAGCGAGCCGATGCAGCGCTTTGCCGAGGCCACGCGCACCAGCCATCGCGGCCAGTTCGACCAGCGGCGTGCATTGCTGGACGCGCTGACCGTGCGCGGTCAGCTGCGGCTGGACTACGACGACGGCCGCACGCGCAATGCGTCCGAGGCCTTCGACAAGCGTGCCGGCAACTGCCTGTCTTTGGTGCTGATGACGGCGGCGTTCGCCAAGCATCTCGAGCTGCCGGTGCGCTTCCAGAGCGTGCTCGTGCGGCCCCTGTACAGCCGCGGCAACGACCTGACGATGGTCAGCGGCCACGTCAACGTGGTGTTGTCGCCGCGCTATCGTGCGTCGTTCAGGGATCAGGGCATCGACGACGAGATGACGGTCGACTTCGTGCCGCCCACCGACCTGCGCGGCGTCAGCGTGCGTACCCTGCCCGAACGCACGGTATTGGCGATGTACATGAACAACCGCGCGGCCGAGACGCTGACCGCCGGGGAGCATCACAACGCCTACGCGTTTGCACGCGAGGCGCTGCGCCAGGATCCGGACTACCTGCCGGGCATCAACACGCTGGCCGTGGTCTACCTTCGCGCCGGCCACCTGGCCGCGGCAGAGAAGACCTTGCGCCACGTGCTCGCCCAGGCACCTGAAGACGAGGCCGCGCTCACCAACCTGGTGGCGACGCTGCACAAGAGCGGCCGCTACGCCGAGGCCGAACGCGTGGCGGGCGAACTCGCCCGGGTGCAACCTTATCCGCCGTTCCACTTCCTCGACCTCGGCCGCCAGGCCCTGAGCGAAGGCCGGGTCGACGAGGCGCGCACGCTGATCGCTCGCGAACTGCGGCGCCAGCCCTACCAGCACGAGGCGCATTTCTGGGCCGCGGTGGTCGACGCCGCGACGGGCGACGTGCCCCGAGCCGAACAGCACCTGCGCCGGGCCATGGAGCACAGCGGCAACCCGCAGCTGCAGTCGCGCTACAGCGCCAAGCTCGCGGCCCTGCGCGGTATCGGCGCGAACTGAGCGACGCCGCCGCACCTGGCGGTCGCTGGGCGCGTGACACCTGGCCCGCAGGGCGGGCCCGCCTGAGCGGCGCGCCCGCACCCCCGGCACAATGCGGGGCTCGGCATGCCGTGCGGCCACGGCCCCAGGCACCGTCACGCCACGCCACGCCATGCTTTGCTCCTGTACCTGTCCCGTCCCGCAGACCCGATGAAGAAAGAAGGCAAACCCAACCCGCTGCTCGAGATCGGCATCACCGTGCTGCTGCCGGCCTTCATCCTGATGAAGCTCAGCAGCCCCGAGCGCCTGGGCACCCTGGGTGCGCTGATGCTGGCGCTGTCCTTTCCCCTGGCCTGGGGCGTGTGGGACGGCATCCGGCGCCGCAGGCTCAACTGGCTCAGCGTGCTGGGCGTGGTGAGCACGCTGCTCACCGGCGGCATCGGCCTGCTGGCGCTGGACGCGCAATGGCTGGCAGTCAAGGAAGCCGCCGTACCGGGGCTGATCGGCATCGCCGTGCTGGCATCGACCTGGACCCGCTCGCCGCTGATCCGCGTGCTCGTCTTCAACGCCCAGCTCTTCGACGTCGACAAGGTGCACCGGGCACTGGAGGCGCGGCGCAACACCGTGCCCTTCGAGCTGCGGCTGCGCACCGGCACCGTCCTGCTCGCCGGCACGTTCTTCTTCTCGGCGGTGGCCAACTACGTGCTGGCGCGCATCATCGTCGACGCCCCGGCCGGCACCGAGGCCTTCAACGAGCAACTGGGCGAGCTGACGCTGCTGAGCTACCCCGTCATCGCCGTGCCGAGCATGCTGATGATGATGGCGCTGATGTTCTGGCTGGCCCGCGGCGCCAAGACGCTGACCGGGCTGGACCTCGGCGACATGCTGCAGGCGGGTTGAGGGCGAGGGACCGTGCCCGTGCAGTGCGCCGGGCCGGCCTCAGACGATGATGGGCTCGGGCTCCAGCCGGATGCCGAAGCGCCCGTAGACGCTCTCCTGGATCGCCCGCGCCAGCGTCACCACCTCGGCGCCGCTGGCGCCGCCGCGGTTCACCAGCACCAGCGCCTGCTTGTCGTAGACGCCGGCGCGGCCGACGGTCTTGCCTTTCCAGCCGCAGGCGTCTATCAGCCAGCCGGCGGCCAGCTTCACGCTGCCGTCGGGCAACGGGTAGTGCACGATCTCGGGGTCGCGGCCGATGATGTCGCGGCACTGCTCTTCGGTGACCACCGGGTTCTTGAAGAAGCTGCCGGCGTTGCCGACGACGGCCGGGTCGGGCAGCTTGGCGCGGCGGATGGCGCAGATCCAGTCGAAGACCGTCTGCGCGTCGGGGTGGCTGTTGCCGGTCTCGGCCATGCGGCGCTCGAGGTCGAGGTAGCCCAGCACCGGCTGCCACGGCTTGGGCAGGCGAAAGCGCACCTGCGTGATGACGCTCTTGCCCGCCAGGCCGCCGAATCCCGTGTGCTTGAAGACGCTGTCGCGGTAGCCGAAGCGGCAGGCCGCGGCCTCCAAGGTGACACGGCGCCCGGTGACGAGGTCGACGGCGTCGAGCGAATCGAAACGGTCCTTCAGTTCGACGCCATACGCGCCGATGTTCTGGACGGGCGCTGCCCCCACCGAGCCCGGGATCAGCGCCAGGTTTTCGAGGCCCGGCCAGCCGTTGGCCAGCGTCCAGGCCACGAAGTCGTGCCAGTTCTCACCCGCCCCGGCCTCGACGACCCAGGCATCTGCATCATCACTGACCAGGCGACGACCGCCGATCTCGACCTTGAGCACCACACAGTCGACGTCACGCGTCAGCACCACGTTGCTGCCGCCACCGAGCACGAACTTGGGCGCCACGCCGTACTCGGGGTGGTCGACGACGCGCCGTACATCGGCCTCGTTCTTCAGCCGCACGAGCGTGCGCGCCACGGCCGGCAGGCCAAACGTGTTGTGTTCGCGCAGGCTGGCACGGCTCGTCACATCCAGTGTCGCGGCAGGGTTCGTCATGCCGCAATTTTGGTGCATATTCCCTGCGTCCTCTCCGCTTGCACGCCCCACGACCATGCCCAGTTTCGACGTCGTCATCGAGCCCGACCTCGTGGAGTTGCGAAACGCCGTCGATCAGGCCACCAAGGAGATCGGCACGCGCTTCGACTTCAAGGGCTCCAGCGCCCAGATCGACCTGGCCTCGCCCACGCCGAAGACGCGGGAACTCACGCTGTGGGCCGACAGCGACTTCCAGCTCGAGCAGGTCAAGGACGTGCTCGTAGGCCGCCTGAGCAAGCGCGGTGTCGACGTGCGGCTGCTCGATTTCTCGGCCACGCCGCAGAAGATGAGCCACGACAAGCTCAGGCTCGCCGTGCCCGTCAAGAGCGGGGTCGACGCCGAGACGGCCAAGAAGATGCAGGCCGCGCTCAAGGCCAGCAAGCTGAAGGTGCAAGGCGCCTTTCAGGGCGACGCACTGCGCGTCACCGGCGCCAAGCGCGACGTGCTGCAGGAGGCCATCGCGCTGCTGCGCAAGGAACTCACCGAATGGCCATTGAGCTTCAACAATTTTCGCGATTGAGCACCCTGCCCGTGAAACCCCGTCATGTGATGTTGGTCGGGCTGCTGATGGCGCTGGCCGCCGGCGCGGCCCAGACCCAGGTGGTGGTGCTGTCGGGCCGCATGGGCGAGCGCGCGCTGCTGGTGGTCGACGGCCAGCCGTACACGATGAGCGTCGGCCAGACCGTGGGCGGCGTGAAGCTGCTGCGCTGGAACGGCGACACCGCCGAGGTCGAGCGCAGCGGGCGCGTGTACCCGATGCGCGTGGGAGAGACCCCGGTGCAACTGGGGGTGGCGCCGCCGCGCACGGCCGGGCGCGAGATCGTGCTCACCGCGGGCTCGGGCGGCCACTTCACGGCTGGCGGCACCATCAACGGCAAGCAGGTGCGTTTCATGGTCGACACCGGTGCCACGCTGGTCAGCCTGGGCAAGGACGACGCCGACCGCCTGGGCATAGACCTCACCGACGCCCGACGCGGCACCACGCAGACGGCCAACGGCCCGGTGCCGGTGTGGCTGGTCACGCTGACCACGGTGCGCGTGGGCGAGGTCGAACTGGCCAACGTTGGCGCCGCGGTCGTGCCGCAGCCCATGCCCATGGTGCTTCTGGGCAACAGCTTCCTGTCACGCCTGCAGATGAAGCGTGACAACGACGTGATGCGGCTCGAACTGCGCTGATGGACGGCAGCGCCCGTCTCTGCCGAGACAGGGCTTGATCGAACGGTCGTGCTAAAACCGGCACGCGCACGCCCGCCCGGGCGCATCGCCGCACCGAGGACCGCCCCGCCATGGACCTGAACTTCACCCCCGAGGAACTCGCCTTCAGGCAGCAGATCCGCGCCTGGGTGGCCGAGAACCTGCCGGCCGACATCGCCCACAAGGTAGGCCACGCGCTGCGCCTGACGCGCGACGACCACCAGCGCTGGGCCAAGATCCTGGGCAAGCAGGGCTGGCTGGGCTGGGGCTGGCCGGCGCAGTTCGGCGGCCCGGGCTGGAACGCGATCCAGAAGCACCTGTTCGAGGAAGAGCTGGCGCTGGCCTGCGCGCCGCGCGTCATCCCCTTCGGCCCGGTGATGGTGGCCCCGGTGATCATGGCCTTCGGCAATGCCGAGCAGCAGCGGCGTTTCCTGCCCGGCATCGCCAGCGGAGAGGTCTGGTGGAGCCAGGGCTACAGCGAGCCCGGCTCCGGCTCCGACCTGGCTTCGCTGAAGTGCAAGGCCGAACGGGTGAAGGACGGCCGCGGTGACCACTACGTCGTCAACGGCCAGAAGACCTGGACCACGCTAGGCCAGTACGGCGAGTGGATCTTCTGCCTCGTGCGCACCAGCAGCGAAGGCAAGCCGCAGAGCGGCATCAGCTTCCTGCTCATCGACATGAAGAGCCCCGGCATCACCGTGCGGCCCATCGTGCTGATGGACGGCGAGCCCGAGGTCAACGAGGTCTGGTTCGACGACGTGGTGGTGCCGGCCGAGAACCTGATCGGCGAAGAGAACAAGGGCTGGACCTACGCCAAGCACCTGCTGGCGCACGAACGCACCAACATCGCCGACGTCAACCGCGCCAAGCGCGAGCTCGAACGCCTCAAGCGCGTGGCCAAGGCCGAGGGCGTGTGGGACGACGCACGCTTGCGCGACCAGATCGCGCTGCTGGAAGTGGACGTGGTGGCGCTGGAGATGCTGGTGCTGCGCGTGCTGAGTGCCGAGAAGAGCGGCAAGCAGAGCCTGGACATCGCCGGCCTGCTGAAGATCCGCGGCAGCGAGATCCAGCAGCGCTACACCGAGCTGATGATGCTGGCCGCCGGCCCGCTGAGCCGCGCCCATGTCTTCGAGGCCATGGATGCCGGCTGGCAGGGCGACCTGGTCGTGCCGGCGGAGATCCTGCCGCTGGCCGGCACCTACTTCAACTACCGCAAGACGACGATCTACGGCGGCAGCAACGAGGTGCAGAGAAACATCGTCGCGCAGACCGTGCTGGGGAGCTGAACATGGACTTCGACTTCACAGACGACCAGGACGCCCTGCGCGACGCCGTGCGGCGCTGGGTCGACAAGGGCTTCTCGTTCGAGCGCCGCCACGCACTGGCCAAGGCCGGCGGCGCCACGCGCGCCGTCTATGGCGAACTCGCCGAACTCGGCCTGGCCGGCCTGGTGGTGCCCGAGGCCCACGGCGGCCTGGGCCAGGGGCCGGTGGACGCGATGGTGGTGTGCGAGGAACTCGGCCGCGGCCTCGTCAACGCACCCTACACCGAGGCGGCGCTGATGAGCCCGACGCTGCTCTCGGCCGCGCCCGCGGCCTTGCAGGCCGGCTGGCTGCCGCGCATCGCCGCCGGCGAAGCCCTGGTGGTGCCGGCGCTGCAGGAGCGCGGCGCGCGCTACCGGCTGAACCATGTCACCACGCGGGCGACGGCGGACGGTGACGGCTGGCGCCTCACTGGCCAGAAGCTCGTGGTGCCCGCCGCCGACGAGGCCGACGCCTTCATCGTGCCGGCGCGCACCGCGGGGGCCGAAGGCGATGCCAACGGCATCGGCCTCTTCCTCGTCGAAACCGCCGCGGCGAAGGTGCTGCCCTACCCCACGCAGGACGGCGCACGCGCCGGCGACCTGCTGCTGGACAACGCCGCCGCGCTGCTCGTCACCGCCGACGGCCTGCCGCTGCTGGAGCAGGCGCTGGACGCCGGGCTCGCCGCGCAATGCGCCGAGGCCGTGGGCCTGATGGACAGGCTGGTGGCCCTGACCGTCGAGTACATGAACACACGCAAGCAGTTCGGCGCCACGCTGGCCAGCTTCCAGGCGCTGCGCCACCGCATGGCCGACGTCAAGATGCAGCTGGAGCTGGGCCGCTCGATGAGCTACTACGCCAGCCTCAAGCTCGGCGAGCCGGCCGCACAGCGCCGCCGCGCCATCGCCCAGGCGCGCGTGCAGCTGGGCCACAGCATGCGTTACGTCGGCCAGCAGTGCATACAGCTGCACGGCGGCATAGGCTGCACCGACGAGGTGGCCGCCAGCCACTACTTCAAGCGCCTGACCATGCTCGAGATGAGCCTGGGCGACACGCTGCACCACCTGGGCGAGGTCTCGGCGCGCATGCAGGACACCGCGGGCGTGTTCGCCTAGAAATGGCGCCCCCAAGCGCGCTGACGCTCGCTGCCCCCCGAGGGGGCCGTCCGCCAGCGGCCCGGCAAAGCCGGCTCCGCGTCGGGAAGCTGAGTCCTGGTGGCCAGCTCGGCTGAGGACATGGCGCCAGCACCCGGGTCCATTGCCGACGTCGCAGGCATCACTGTCGGCCATGCCGCGGTGACGGGCCGGCCCACCGGCTGCAGCGTCGTGCTGTGCCCGCAAGGCGCGGTGGCCGGCGTGGCGCAGCGCGGCGGCGCGCCGGGCACACGCGAGACCGACCTGCTGCGTCCCGAGAACAGCGTGCAGCACGTGCATGCCGTGCTGCTGACCGGCGGCAGCGCCTTCGGCCTCGACGCCGCCGGCGGCGTGATGCGCTGGCTGGATCAAAACGGCCACGGCTACGTGGTGGGCTCCGCAGCCGCTGGCCGCGTCGTGCGCGTGCCCATCGTGCCGGCGGCGGTGCTCTTCGACCTCTGGCTGGGCGACGCCCGCATCCGCCCCGGCGCGGACACCGGTTACGCGGCCTGCGTTGCCGCCTCGGCATCGCCGCCGCCTCAGGGCAGCGTCGGCGCCGGCCTGGGCGCCACGGTGGGCAAGCTCTTCGGCATCGAGCGCGCCATGAAGGGCGGCGTCGGCACGGCCTCGCTGCGGCTGGGCCGCTGCACCGTAGGTGCGCTGGTCGCCGTCAACGCGCTGGGCGACGTCGTCGACGCGCACGGCCGCGTGCTCGCCGGTGCACGCAGCGAGGACGGCCGTGCGTTGCTCGGCAGCACCACCGCCGTGCTGGCCGGCGCCGGCCCGGCCGCGATGATGGCGGGCACGGCCACCACGATAGGCGTGGTGGCCACCGATGCCGTACTCACCAAGTCCCAGGCGACGCAACTCGCCGGGCTGGCCCACCACGGCCTGTCACGCGCCGTCAGCCCGGTGACCCCGCACGATGGCGACACCCTCTTTGCGCTGGCCACCGGCACGGCGGGCGCGCCGGGCGACCTCAACGCGCTGGGCGTGCTGGCCGCCGAGGTGGTGGCGCGCGCCATTCGCAACGCCGTGCTGGCGGCTCGGGCCGTACCGGCCGGCGACGGCGTGCCGCATCTGCCGGCCGCCGGCGACCTGCATGCCGCCGGCTGAAAGCCCCTCGAATGCGCATCGCCCAGATCCTCTTCAGCCAGGGCTTCGGCAACCGCCGCGTCTGCGTCGGCCTCTTGCAGCTCGGCCTGGTGCGCGTGGGCGGCCGTGTGGTCGGCGACCCGCATGAAGACTTCGAGCCCGAGGGCCTGGCCTTCGAGGTCGACGGCCAGCCCTGGCTCTACCAGGCCCGTGCGCTGCTGATGCTGCACAAGCCCGCGGGCTGTGAATGCAGCCAGAAGCCACGCCACCATCCCAGCGTGCTGAGCCTGCTGCCGCCGCCCCTGCGCACGCGCGGCGTACAGCCCGTGGGCCGGCTCGACGAAGACACCACCGGGCTGCTGCTGCTGACCGACGACGGTGCGCTCATCCACCGGCTGACCTCGCCGAAACACCACGTGCCCAAGGTCTACGAGGTGGGCTGCAAGCACCCCGTCGACGACGCCCAGCTGGCGCGCCTGCTTGCCGGTGTGGTGCTCGACGATGACCCTGCACCGGTTCGCGCCGCCGCGGCGGAACGCACCGGCGAGAACTCGCTGGCGCTGACGCTCACCGAAGGCAAGTACCACCAGGTCAAGCGCATGCTGGCGGCGGTGGGCAACCGGGTGGAGACGCTGCACCGCAGCCGCTTCGGCGGGCTGAGCCTGGGCGATCTGGCGCCGGGCCGGTGGCGCTGGGTCGAACTCAACGACCACCGGCTGAAGCCGGTGGGTTGGTGTGATACGGACTGAAAGTCCGGATACGCGTCGCCTGAACGACGCGTCATGGCGCCTCCATCTTGAACTCGTCGTTCGTCCCCGGCTCGAAGTGGTGCTCCAGGTACTTCTTGATCATCTCTTCCTGGAACACCGTGTGACTGCCGTACCTGTAGTCCATGTGTCGCACCTCCTGCGGCACATGTTGGAGCTAAAGCTGACCGGCTGGAAGCCGGTGGCTTGAACCCTATGATGGAAAGTCAGCGAGATCGGCTGAGGGCCGACCCGAGCGCCGCGGCCTCGGCGAAGAAGGTCTCGCGCTGTGGCCGTATCCAGGCCCGATAGTCCGCCTGCGCCGCGCGGTGCGCCGCGTCGTCGGCGCAGATCGCCGTCAGACGCTCGCGAAGCAGGCCCAGCACGCCTGGCGCGGTCTCGTCGACCTTGCAGGCCTCGGGCAAGGGCACGTCCACGGCATTGGCCGCGCTGCCGCGGCGCCCGGTGATCACGATGCAGCCGCTGGCCGCAGCCTCGCGCGGGATGCGGTCACGCCCGGGGTGTTCGCCGAAGTCGATGTAGAGCTTGCTGCTGCCGAACAGCTCGCGCAGCTGCGCCTCGCTGTAGCCCTGCAGCGGCACGAACTCGATGCCGCTGCCCTCGCAGGCCGCAATGAGTTGCTGCGTGAAGGCCCAGCCCTTGCGCGGGTTGTACAGGCAGACGTTGCGCCGCGGCACTGCGGGCAGTTCGTTTTCGGGCACGGTGAGCGCGGGCGCGATGTAGTCGGTCAGCGGCAAGGGATCGGTCACGCCCTGGCGAAGCAGGAACTGGCGCGCGTACTCGCTCTGCCAGGCGTGGCGCACTCGCGGATGCGGCTGGAAGGCGTAGGGCCGGTTGCGCGGCAGGCGCTCGCGCAGCCAGAGCTTGGCTCGCTTGGTCCACTTCTCGGGGCGCTTGAAGTGGAAGTCGACGCTCAGCCACCAGATCAGCACCTGCGCGCGATTGACGCGCCAGACCCAGTCGGTGGCGGTCTCGCCGACGATCACCACCACGTCTTCGGCGTCGGACAGTTTCATCTCCACAGGCACGCCGTAGTGGCGGAACTTGTCTGGCGTGTCGTTGTCGCGCCGCTGCGGGATGTAGACCATGGCCACGTCCAGGCCGGCTGCCCGCAGCGCGGCGCCCAACTGGTGCAGAGCCTCGGGCCCCCCTGTCAAGGTCTTGCGCGGGCAGAGGATGCGGAAGCGGGTCATGGGTCGTGCCGGCGGATAGAGGGTCTGGCAGATTGCGTCAACGCCGCGCGCCGAAACGCGCCATGCCGCCGGCCAGCCAGCCCAGCACCCGGGTCTTGGGGTCGCGCCGGCCGGCGGCCAGGCGGCGCTGGATGAGTTGCTGCGCCACGCCGGGCATCCGGGCGCGCAACAGTGCGCGCGCCAGGCGGCGGGCGTCGCGGCTGCGGAAGAAACCATCGGGTAGGGCCGCGAGCCAGGCACCCAGGGTCGGCGCGTCCAGGAAGCGCGGCAGGTGGTAGGGCCCGTGGAAGCCCAGCGTGGGCCCAGAGGGCCGGGTGTTCTCGAAGGCGAAGCGCGCCGCCACCGCGGGGGGGGCAAAGCGCAGCCCGTATTCACCCGTCAGCAGCGTGCGCCAGGTGCGGCAGAGCACCTCGTCCTCGGGGTGCACGTCGACGATGCGACGGTCCTGGCCGGCGCGCAGGAAGCGCTGCGAGCGCAGGGAGAAGCCGCCGTTGCCCACGCTCAGCGCCGCGGGCTGGTCGGCCCAGGGCGCGCCGATGTAGTCGTACTGCAGGAACTCGTCGCGCCAGGCCCCGGCGTCGATGACGAAGCCGTCCCATTGCGTGACCAGCACGAAGGGCGTGGCGATGTGCGCCTGCAGCCCGCGCATCACGAACTGCGAGTAGGCCGCGGCCGAATCGATGGGGCCGACATCCACGACCTCCAGGCCGGCGACGGCCGTCTCGGGCTGCCACGCGTGCGTGAAGAGCACGGCGCGGCCAAAGGGCAGCGCCGCCATCGATCGCTGCAGCGAGGCCCAGGCCAAGCCCGGCGTGCGTGCATCCGCGGCACATAATGTGACTTCGGCCAAGCGCTCTGTACCCATTCCGGACGATTCTGCCAGCCGGCGGCCCTGCAGCCGCCGAACGCCCCCCTCCGATGCAGACCCCCACCCTACCCCGGCTCGTCCGCGCGCGTGCGCCACTGCGGCTCGGCCTGGCCGGCGGCGGCACCGATGTCTCGCCCTATTGCGACGAGTACGGCGGCCACGTGCTCAACGCCACCATCGACCGCTACGCCTACGCCACGCTGCGCCTGCTGGACGAACCCGTGCTGCGCTTCGTCGCCGCCGACCGCCAGTGCACGCTGGAACTGCCGCTGGACGCGCCGCTGGACGGCCCTGCCGACGTCGGCCTGCACCTGGCGGTCTACCGCCGGCTGGTGGAGCCCGCGCTCGGCAGGCGCCTGCCGCTGGAGATCGTCACTTTCTGCGATGCGCCGTCCGGCTCGGGCCTGGGCTCGTCGTCGACGCTGGTGGTGGCCATGGTGCGCGCCTTCGCCGAGCTGCTGAACCTGCCGCTGGACGACTACGCCATCGCCCACCTGGCCTTCCAAATCGAGCGCGTGGACTGCGCGCTGGCCGGAGGCCGGCAGGACCAGTACTCGGCCACCTTCGGCGGCTTCAACTTCATGGAGTTCTACGCCAACGAGCGCGCCGTCATCAACCCGCTGCGCATCAAGTCGTGGATCCTCAGCGAGCTGGAGGCCTCGCTGGTGCTCTTCTACACCGGCGTGTCGCGCGAGTCGGCGCGCATCATCGCCGACCAGAGCAGCGGCATCGCCGCGCGCAACGAACAGGCCGTGGCGGCCATGCACGGCCTCAAGCACGAGGCGCTGACGATGAAGGAGTGCCTGCTGCGCGGCGACCTCGACGGCATCGTGGCGTCGATGCAGCAGGGCTGGATGAACAAGAAGCGCACCGCGCGCACCGTCTCGACACCGCAGGTCGATGCCGTCTACGACGCGGCGATGGCCGCCGGCGCGCGCGCCGGCAAGGTCTCGGGCGCCGGCGGCGGCGGCTTCATGATGTTCTTCGTGCGCCCCGAGCAGCGCATGGACGTGCTGCGCGCCCTCGCGGCCTTCGACGGCCAGGCCAGCCACTGTCACTTCACCAAACACGGCGCCCAGGCCTGGCGGCCCTGAGGCGGCGCCGGCGAACCCCAAGCGCGCCGAACCGGATCCCACCATGCAGCAAGACAACGACTACGTGGCCACCATGCTGGCCGAGAGCCGGCGTGTGATCGCCGCCGTGCACGACGACGCCGCGCTGCGCGCCGCCGCGCTGCGCGCCGCACAGGCCTGCGTGGCCAGCCTGCGCGCCGGCGGCAAGGTGCTGTTCGCCGGCAACGGCGGCAGCGCCGCCGACGCCCAGCACATGGCCGGCGAATTCGTCAGCCGCTTCATGTACGACCGGCCTGGTCTGGCCGCCGTGGCGCTAACCACCGACACCTCGATCCTCACCGCCATCGGCAACGATTACGGCTACGACAAGCTGTTCGAACGCCAGGTGCAGGCGCTGGGAAGGCGCGGCGACGTGCTGGTGGCCTATTCGACCTCGGGCAGCAGCCCGAACATCCTGCGCGCGCTGGAAGCGGCGCGCGGCGCGGGCGTGGTGACGGTGGGCTTCACGGGCAACCGCGGCGGCCCGATGGGTGCGCTCTGCGACATCCTGCTGGCCGTGCCCTCGGCCGAGACGCCGCGCATCCAGGAGGGCCACCTCGTACTCGGCCACGTGCTGTGCGGCTTGGTCGAGCGGGCGATGTTCCCGCAGCCGGGCTGAGCCGGGGTGCAGCCCGTGCAGGCCGTCCATGAGGCCGTGATCCTGGCCGGCGGCTTCGGCACGCGGCTGCGCGCCGTGGTGCCCGAGTGGCCCAAGCCGCTGGCGCCGGTGGCCGGGCGGCCCTTCCTGACGCTGGTGCTGGCCGCGCTGGCACGACAGGGCGTGCAGCGCGTCGTGCTGTCGCTGGGCTACCGCGCCGAGGCCTTCATGCAGACCCTCGGCCTGCGCCACGCCGGCATGGAGATCGTGCACGAGGTCGAGGCGCAACCCCTGGGCACCGGTGGCGCGATACGCGCCGCACTGGCACGCTGCGAGGGCGACGCCGCCCTGGTGCTCAACGGCGACACCTTCCTCGACTTCACGCTGGCACCGGCGGTGAAGCGCTGGCGCGACAGCGGGCACCCGTTGCTGCTGGGCTGCCGCGTCGACGACACTGCACGCTACGGTCGGCTGCGCGTGGAAGGCGGCCGCCTGGCCGGCTTCGAGGAGAAGGGCTGCAGCGGCCCCGGTCTGATCAACAGCGGCCATTACCTGCTGCCGCGCGACCTCTTTGCAGGCAGCCCGCTGCCCACCGCCTTTTCCTTCGAGACCGACTTCCTGCTGCCGCAGCTGCAGCGGCGCCCGATCGAGGTACTGGAGGTGACCGGTCGTTTCATCGATATCGGCGTGCCCGAGGACTACGCGCTGGCGCAGACCTACCTGGCCGATCTCGCGGCCACGGTGGACGGAGCCGGCACCGCGTGAAGCGCGCGCTCTTCCTCGACCGCGACGGTGTCATCAACGTCAACCACGGCTACGTGCACCGCCGCGAGGACTTCGAATTCCTGCCCGGCATCTTCGACCTCGTGCGCAGCGCGCGCCAGCGCGGCCTGTTGCCGGTGGTCGTCACCAACCAGGCCGGCATCGCCCGCGGCTACTACGACGAGGCCACCTTCCACACCCTGACGGACTGGATGCGGCAGCGCTTTGCCGAGGAGGGCGCGCCGCTCGAGCGTGTCTATTTCTGCCCCTACCACCCGACGGCCGGCATCGGCCGCTACCACGCCGAGTCCGCCGACCGCAAGCCCGCGCCCGGCATGCTGCTGCGGGCGCGCGACGAACTCGGCCTGGACCTGCCGGGCTCCGTGCTGCTGGGCGACAAGACGAGCGACATCCTGGCCGGCCGCGCCGCCGGTGTCGGCCTGAACCTGTTGTTGCGCGCCGCGGCCGACCCCGAGGATCCTGCAGCACCGCCGGCGGGCACCGTCGTCGTGGCCAGCCTCGACGACGCCCGGGCGCACATCGAACGCCTCTGACTACACTGCGCGCCCCATGAATCCCGACACTTCCGTGCCCATCCGCCACCGCATCGGCATCAGCCTGGGCAACATCGGTTCGCTGCAGGACGGGCTGGGCGAATTTGCGCTGCAGACCGGCCAGCACGTGGCGCGTCACGCCGCAGCCTGGCGCGCGCTGGGCGTGCACTTCGACTTCCACCTGCGCGAGCAGCACGTGGGCCTGTTCGGACCCGAGGTGGGCTACCTCACGGTGACCCGCTGGCAGCGCCTGCGCCACGTGCGGCCGGTGCACTACGACATCTGGCACTCGCTGCACCAGTTGAACAAGAACCTGCCGCCCAGCGATACCGGCACGCGCATCGTGACCGTGCACGACCTGAACTACCTCTACGGCCGCAACGCCTTCTCGAAGTGGCGCCACCACCGCCGCACGCTCGCGCTGATGCGCCGCACGGACCTGGTGGTGGCCATCAGCCGGTACAGCGCCGCCGACGTCTCCCGCCACCTCGGCTGGACGGGGCCGATGGAGGTCATCCTGCGCGGTGCGCGTCCGCTCTCGGCCGGCCCGCAGGAACCCCTGCCTGGGTGGGCCGCCGACGACCGCCGGCCCTTCCTCTTTCACCTCAGCCGTATGTCACCGAGCAAGAACCCGCAGGCCATCGTCGGCCTGGCGCAAGCCTGGCCCGAGATGCGCTTCGTCTTCAGCGGTCCGCCCAGCGACGATGCGCAGGCGCTGCGTGCAGCCACGCACTTGCCGAACGTGGAGTTCCACCTCGGCATCAGCGATGCGCAGAAGGCCTGGGCCTACGCGCACTGCGCGGGTTTCCTCTTCCCATCGTTCACCGAGGGCTTCGGGCTGCCGCCGGTGGAGGCCATGCAGTTCGGCACGCCGGTCTTCCTGTCGCGGCTGACCAGCCTGCCCGAGATCGGGGGAAACGTGGCCGAGTACTTCGACGACTTCACGCCTGCGGCAATGAAGACGGTGGTCGAAAGCGGCCTGGCGCGTGCGCGCGAGCCCGGCCGCCACGACGCCATACGCGCTCACGCCGCCCTCTACGACTGGGAGTGCAAGGCCGACGAGTACCTCGCCCTCTACCGCCGCCTGCTGGGTCTGCCGCCGGGATAATCCGCGCCCATGCGCATCCAACGCGGCTTCCACCGCCATCCCTCTGTCGCCACGGACAGCGCCCGCGGCTGCGCGGTGACGATAGGCAACTTCGACGGCGTGCACCGTGGCCACCAGGCCATGCTGGCGCTGCTGATCAACGAGGCCCGCCACCGCGGCGTGCCGAGCTGCGTGATGACCTTCGAGCCGCACCCGCGCGACCACTTCGCACGCCGCGCCGGCAAGCCCGAGCTGGCGCCGGCGCGCATCGGCACGCTGCGCGACAAGCTCTGCGAGCTGCAGCGCTGCGGCATCGACGAGGTGGTGGTGCTGCCCTTCAACGACCGCTTCGCTGCCATGCAACCGCAGGCCTTCATCGACGACGTCCTGCGCGACGGCCTGCGCGCGAAGTACGTACTCGTCGGCGACGACTTCCGCTTCGGCGCCCGGCGCGCCGGCAACTACGACATGCTCGACGCCGCGGGCGCCAGTGCCGGCTTCGACGTGGCCCGCATGCTCAGCTACGAAGTGCACGGGCTGCGCGTGTCCAGCTCGGCCGTGCGCGACGCGCTGGCACGAGGCGACATGGCCGCCGCCGAGGCGCTGCTGGGCCGGCCCTACAGCATCAGCGGCCACGTGCAGCACGGCCGCAAGCTGGGCCGCGACCTGGGTTTTCGCACGTTGAACCTGCGCTTTGGTCACCCCCACCCGGCCGCGCGCGGCATC
Source organism: Leptothrix sp. (in: b-proteobacteria) (assembly GCA_013822265.1). Lineage (GTDB taxonomy): Bacteria > Pseudomonadota > Gammaproteobacteria > Burkholderiales > Burkholderiaceae_C > Rubrivivax. The sequence continues at coordinate 24,075 of PNKD01000008.1, read as the reverse complement.
TTCGCGGTGCGCGTGCACGGCCTGGGCCTGGCCACGCTGGCCGCCGTGGCCAGCCTGGGCGTGCGCCCGACGGTCGAAGACGCCGGCCGCGTGCTGCTCGAGGTGCACTGCCTCGAGTGGCCGGCTGCGCTGGGCGCCGACGGCGGCTACGGCCGCCTGCTGCGCGTGGAACTGCTGCACAAGCTGCACGACGAGGTGAAGTACCCGTCGCTGGACATGCTGCGCGAAGGCATCGCCCGCGATGCCGCCGACGCTGCGGCCTGGCACGTGGCCGCCGGCGGCGCGGCGGCGCGGACCACGGCTTAGCGCCGCTTAGAATCCACCGCATGTCGACGCCTTCCGCCCTGCACCATCGCTGGCGCGCCCCTACGCACCGGCAGGGCACGCGCGACCGAATTGCCCGGCCCCTGCGCTGACGCTGCGGGCGCCCAGCCGGCCGCGCCACTCCGGCTGCCGCCCGGCGGCTTCCAGCCTGCACTGCCAGCCGCCCCGCGCGGCCCCCAGGACCTGCCATGAACGCCCCCGACTACCGCAAGACGCTGAACCTGCCCGACACACCCTTCCCGATGCGCGGCGACCTGCCCAAGCGCGAACCGGCCTGGGTCAAGGAGTGGAACGACACCGGCAAGGATGGCGGCCTGTACCAGCGCCTGCGCCTGGCCCGCCGCGGTGCGCCGCTGTTCGTGCTGCACGACGGCCCGCCCTATGCCAACGGCACCCTGCACATCGGCCACGGCTTCGGCAAGATCCTCAAGGACATGGTGGTCAAGAGTCGCCAGCTTGCCGGCTTCGACGCGCATTACGTGCCGGGCTGGGATTGCCACGGCCTGCCGATCGAGAACCAGATCGAGAAGACCCACGGCCGCGGCCTGCCGCGCGACAAGGTGCAGGCGCTGAGCCGCGCCTACGCCAGCGAGCAGATCGAGCAGCAGCGCGCCGACTTCCAGCGCCTGGGCGTGCTGGGCGAGTGGGCCCGGCCCTACCGCACCATGGACCCGGCCAATGAGGCCGGCGAAGTCCGTGTGCTCAAACGCTTGATGGAGCGAGGCTACGTCTACCGCGGCAGCAAGCCGGTGTACTGGTGTTTCGACTGCGGCTCGTCGCTCGCCGAATTCGAGATCGAGTACGCCGACAAGAAGAGCCCGACGGTGGACGTCGCCTTCCTGGCTGCCGAACCCGACAAGCTGGCCGCGGCCTTCGGATTGAGCGCACTGGCCAAGGACGCTTTCGCCGTCATCTGGACGACGACCCCCTGGACACTGCCGGCCAACCAGGCGCTCAACCTCAACCCGGCGCTGGTCTATGCGCTGGTCGACACCGAGCGCGGCCTGCTGCTGCTGGCGCAGGCACTGGTCGAGAACTGCCTGGTGCGTTACGGCCTGACGGGCACCGTGCTCGCCACCACGGTGGGCGAAAAGCTGGCCGGGCTGAACTTCCGCCACCCGCTGGCCCATGTCGACGCGGGCTACGACCGTCTGTCGCCGGTGTACCTGGCCGACTACGCCACCGCCGACGACGGCACCGGCCTCGTGCACAGCTCGCCGGCCTACGGCGTCGAAGACTTCAACAGCTGCCTGGCCCACGGCATGAAGGCCGACGACATCCTGAACCCGGTGATGGGCTCGGGCACCTACGAGGCCGTGCTGCCGCTCTTCGGCGGCCAGCACATCTGGAAGGCCAACCCGATGATCGTGCAGGCGTTGCAAGACGCTGGCCGGCTGCTTGCCACCAGCGAGATGCAACACAGCTACCCGCACTGCTGGCGCCACAAGACGCCGGTGGTCTACCGCGCCGCGGCGCAGTGGTTCGTGCGCATGGACGAGGGAGCAGGTGTCTGCACCGTCGACAAGGCGCCGGGAACCCTGCGCGAAACCGCGCTGCGTGCCATCGCGGCCACGCACTTCTACCCGGAGAACGGCCGCGCCCGGCTGCGCGACATGATCGCCAGCCGGCCCGACTGGTGCATCAGCCGCCAACGCAGCTGGGGCGTGCCGCTGCCCTTCTTCCTGCACAAGGTGACGGGTGAACTGCACCCCGACACGCTGGCGCTGATGGACCGCGCCGCGGCGCTGGTGGAAGCCGGCGGCATCGAGGCCTGGAGCCAGCTCGACCCGGCCGAGTGGCTGGGCGCCGATGCGGAGACCTACGCCAAGAGCCACGACATCCTCGACGTCTGGTTCGACAGCGGCAGCACCTTCAACCACGTGCTGCGCGGCAGCCACCGCGGCACCGCCGAAAACCCCGGCCACCACACCAGCGGCCCCGAGGCCGACCTCTACCTCGAGGGCCACGATCAGCACCGCGGCTGGTTCCACAGCTCGCTGCTGATCAGCTGCGCGCTGGAGGGCCGCGCGCCCTACCGCGGCCTGCTCACCCACGGCTTCACAGTCGACGGCCAGGGCCGCAAGATGAGCAAGAGCCTGGGCAACTTCATCGAGATGCGCAAGATCACGGGCACCCTGGGGGCCGAGATCATCCGCCTCTGGGCTGCGGCCACCGACTACTCGGCAGACCTGTCGATCGACGACACCATCCTGGCGCGTGTGGTGGACAGCTACCGCCGCATCCGCAATACGCTGCGCTTCCTGCTCGCCAACACCTCGGACTTCGACGCCAGGGTCGATGTCGTGCCGCTGGACCAACTGCTCGAGATCGACCGCTGGGCGCTGGCGCGCACGGCGCAGCTGCAGGCCGAGATCCTGGCGCACTTCGAGGTCAACGAGTTCCATCCCGTGGTGGGCAAGCTGCAGGTCTTCTGCAGCGAAGACCTCGGCGCCTTCTACCTCGACGTGCTGAAGGACCGCCTCTACACGACGGCGCCCGGCAGCCTGGCGCGGCGCAGCGCGCAGACGGCGCTGTGGCACGTCACGAACGCCATGCTGCGCTGGATGGCGCCTTTCCTCAGCTTCACGGCCGAAGAGGCATGGAAGGTGTTCAGCGCGGAAGGTCGTGGCGGCGACTCGATCTTCACCCAGACCTACTGGCCGCTGGCCACGCCCGACGCCGCGCTGCTGGCCCGCTGGGCGCGGCTGCGCGAACTGCGCGACGCGGTGAACAAGCAGATCGAGACCCTGCGCGCCGCCGGCGGGCTGGGTTCGTCGCTGCAGGCCGAGGTGGCGCTCACCGTCACCGCCGAAGATCACGCGCTGCTGACGACACTGGGCGACGACCTGAAGTTCGTCTTCATCACCTCGGCGGTGACGCTGGCGGGCGCGCCCGACGGCGCGCCGCTGGCGGTGCAGGTGGCGGCCAGCGCGCACCGGAAGTGCGAACGCTGCTGGCACTGGCGCGCCGACGTCGGACACGATGCCGACCACCCCACGCTGTGCGGCCGCTGCACCAGCAACCTGTTCGGCGCGGGCGAAGCCCGCACCGTGGCCTGAGCGCCATGGCCTCGCGTTCGGGCGCTTCGGAAGGCGGCGGGCTCTGGCTGTGGCTGGGGCTGGCGGCCATCGTCATCCTGGCCGACCAGGTGACCAAGACGCTGATCATCGGCAGCTTCCAGCTCGGCGACGCCCGCCCCGTCACCGAGTGGTTCAACCTCGTGCGCGCCCACAACAAGGGCGCGGCCTTTTCCTTCCTGGCCGACGCGGCGGGCTGGCAGCGCTGGTTCTTCACCGGCCTGGGGCTGGTGGTGTCGGGCTTCATCGTCTGGATGATCCGCAGCCACCCGACGCAGAAGCTGTTCTGCTTTGCGGTGACGATGATCATGGGCGGCGCACTGGGCAACGTCATCGACCGCCTGTTGCACGGCTACGTCGTCGACTTCCTGCAGTTCCGCTTCGCGATCCTGTCGCCGGTGTTCAGCGGCGGCTACTTCCCGGCCTTCAACCTCGCCGACAGCGCCATCACGCTGGGAGCGATCTGCCTCGTGCTCGACGAGATGCTGCGCGTGCGCCGCGGCAGGTAGACGAGCCCCCAAGCTCGCTGGCGCTCGCTACCCCCAGGGCCCTGTCAAGGGCCTCTTCGTGGCCATGGGGCCGTCCGCCTACGGCCCGGCAGAGCCGGTTCCGTGGCGGGAAGCTTGATCGCGCCGCATTGCGCGAAGCGTCGAGGGCAGCGTGCGGTGCGGCCATACTGTGCACCTCATGCTGCTCGAAACCCTGAGCGCGGCGCGCGACATCGGGCGCCTGCAAGAAATCGCCAGCGTGCTGATGCGTCACGGCATGGGCGACGCGGTGCGCCGCCTGGGCTTGGCCGACGCCCTGGCCAAGGCCGGCCACGCCCTGCACCGCGAGCACGCCGCCGATCTGGCCCGGCTGCCGCCGCCGGTGCAGGTGCGCCGTGCGCTGGAGGAACTGGGCCCCACGTTCGTCAAGCTCGGGCAGATCCTGGCCGGCCGTGCCGACCTCTTCGGCCCCGACTGGATCGCCGAGTTCGGCCGCCTGCACAGCCGCGTGCCGGGCGTGCCGCTCGAGGCCCTGCGCGCCCAGTTGTGCATCGACCTCGGCGCCGAGCCCGAGACCGTGTTCGCGCGTTTCGACCCCGAGCCGCTGGCCGCCGCGTCCATCGCCCAGGTGCACACCGCCGCGCTCGCCGACGGCACCGAGGTGGTGGTGAAGATTCGCCGCCCCGGCATAGGCGAGACCGTCGAGGCCGACCTGCGCCTGCTCGAGCGCCTGGCCGCCATTGCCGAGACCGACTGGCCGGCGCTGCGCCCCTACCGGCCGCGCCAGCTGGTGCGCGAGTTCGGCCGCAGCCTCAAGCTCGAGATGGACCTGGCGCACGAGTGCCGCAACGCCGAGCGCATCGCCGCCAACATGAAGGCGCTGCCCGAGGTGGTGATCCCGCGCGTGCACTGGGTCTACACCGGCCCGCGCGTGAACGTGCAGGACCGCATCGAGGGCGTGCCCGGCGAAGACCTCGACCGCGCGCGGCGCGAGGGCCTGGACCTCCAGCTGCTGGCGCATCGCGGCGGCCGCGCGGTGATGAAGATGATCGTGCAGGACGGCTTCTTCCACGCCGACCCGCACCCCGGCAACGTCTTCTACCTGCCCGGCAACCGGCTGGCCTTCATCGACTTCGGCATGGTCGGCCGGCTCTCGCCGCGGCGGCGCGACGAACTGCTGCGGCTGCTGCTGGGGCTGGTCGAGAAGCGGCCGGCCGAGGTCGCCGACGTGCTGATCGAGTGGACCGGGCAGGCCGATGGCCATGGCGTGCAGGTGTCGACCCTGGAAGACGAGATCGAGGCTTTCGTCGACCAGCACCACGGCACGCCGCTGGCGCAGCTCAACCTGGCGCAGATGCTGGTCGAGGTGACCAACGTGTTGCGTGAACACAAGCTGGCGCTGCCGGCCGACCTGGCGCTGCTGATCAAGGCCTTCATCTCGCTCGACGGCATGGGCCGCGGCCTCGACCCCAGTTTTCACATGGCCGCCGAGGCGCTGCCGCTGCTGCGCCAGGTGCTGCGCGCGCGCTACACGCCCAAGGCAATGGGCCTGCGCGGCTGGCAGGCCCTGACCAACACGGTGGGCACGCTGGGCCAGCTGCCGGCCGACCTGGCACAGCTGATGCGCCGCGCGCGCCAGGGGCGGGTGCAGGTGGGCATAGACATCGCGCACCTCAAGCGCACCGGCGACCAGATCGACCGCGCCGCCAGCCGGGTGTCCATCGCCCTGGTCATCGCGGCGCTGATCATCGGCTCGTCCATCGTCATGACGGTGGGTGGCGGCCCGCAACTGCTGGGGCTGCCGGCCTTCGGCCTGCTGGGCTATCTGGGCGCTGTGGTGGGCGGCATCTGGCTGCTGCGCGCGATCCGCCGCAGCGCCCAGCACCGCGACGACCCGCAAGACGACTGATCGCCCAGGCCCGCGCCTGGAAGGGACTGCCCGCCAGCCGCCTTTCAGGGCCAGCCCGGGTGGACTTCGGGCACGTCGGCCCCTAACCTCGCGGGGCCCTTTTCCATACCCCGTACCCCATAGCCCACCGCGCATGAGCCCGACCGAGAACGACGCCCCGGCGACCGCGCCCGACCTGCAAACCGACAAGGCCACCGCGCCGCCTGTCGTCCTCAACACCGTGCGCTGGTCCGACCCGCTGCGCTGGCTGCAGGCGGGCTGGCGCGACCTCTGGCGCGCGCCGGCCATCGGCCTCTTCTACGGCGCCGGCTTCACGCTGATGGGATGGGCGCTGCTGCTCGTCTTCCGCAGCTCGCCGGCCTACGTGCTGGCGCTGTCGGGCGGCTTCCTGCTCGTCGGCCCCTTCATGTGCCTGGGCATGTACCGTGTCAGCCAGCGGCTCGAACTCGGCGAGCAGCCCGATTTCGCCGACTCGGTGCTCGCCTGGCAGGCGCGCACCGGTCAGCTGGCGATCTTCGGCGTCGTGCTGCTGGTGCTGGAGATGGTGTGGGCGCGTGCCACGCTGGTGGTGTTCGCCGTCAGCTTCGACGGCATGCCCGACTTCCAGGGCTCGCTTGCGGCGCTGCTGTCGGGCGAGAACCTCGTGTTCCTGGTGGTCTGGATGGCGCTGGGCGCCGTCTTCGCGACGCTGATCTACGCCGTCAGCGTGGTCTCGATGCCGATGATCCTGCACCGCCGCACCGATGCCATCAGCGCCGGGCTGACCAGCATGCGCCTGGTGCTGACACAGACGCCGGTGATGCTGCTCTGGGGCGTGTGCATCGCGGTGCTGGTGTTCCTGGCCATGCTGCCGGGTTTTGCCGGGCTGCTGGTGGTGGGGCCGGTGCTGGGGCACGCGTCCTGGCACGCGTACCGCGCCGCGGTAGCCGACTGAGTGGCGCCCCCAGGCTCACTTCGCTCGCCACCCCCCGAGGGGGCTCTTGCTGCAGCCCGGCAGAGCCGGATCTGCGCAAGGGTCTGGTCAGAGGCGCCTTACCAGTGGCGCGTGCGGCCGGTGTCCAGGTGCACGAAACCGTCGCGCGGGTAGTAGCCCACGCCGCCGGACTTCTGCGCCAGCGCGGCGTCGCGCAGTTCGGCCAGCGGCACACCGGCCAGCCGCACGTCGATGGCGCGGCCGTCCATGTGCAGGCTGCGGCTGGCCACGCCGCCACCGCGGGCCTGCCGCAGGTGCTGGTTGGTGGCCGGGCAGCGGTAGCCCGAGATCACCTCGTAGCAGGCCTGCCCCGCCGTCCGCCCGCCCAGGCTGGCCTGTACGCGGTGCAGCAGGTCGAAGAGCGCCGGGTCCATGGTGCCGGCATCGCCCGTGTAGTGGTCGCGCAGCAGGTGGTTCAGCGCCTGCAGCGCCGGCGTGCGATAGGCGTCGGCCTCGGCGTAGACCAGGGTCAGGCGCTCGCGGGTATGCAGGTGCTTGAACGTCAGCGAGCGCTCGGCGGCCTGGGCAGCCACGGGGGGCACCGGGTTAGCGGCCCAGCCCGCGGCGGGCCAGCCGGGCAGCGCCAGTGCGGCCGCGCGGGCGCAGCTGCGCAGCAGGTGGCGGCGGTGGACGGTGTGGGGCTTCATGCTCAGAAGGGGGCCGGCAGGGGCGGCAGGCGTCTGGCGCGCAAGGCGCGGTCGAGCACATCATCATAGCCATAGACATCGTCGAAGAAGCGCTCCTGCCCCTGCGCGACCAGCGCCGTGCCATAGGCGATCAATACCGGCACGGGTTCGTCCAGGGTCACCGTCGACGGATTCTCGGCCGCCATCGCGGCGCGGATGCGCGCTTCGTCCCAGCCCGGCTGCCGCGCCAGCACGAACGCGGCCAGCGCCACCGGCTGCTCGACGCGGATGCAGCCGTGGCTGAAGTCGCGCCGGTCGCGCTGGAACAGGCCCACGGCGGGTGTGTGGTGCAGGTAGATCGCGTCGTCGTTGGGAAACACGAACTTGACGTCGCCCAGCGCGTTGTGCGGCCCCGGCCGCTGGCGGATGCGCGCCGTGCCGGCCAGCACCTCGTCCAGCAAGCCGGGGCGCAGCGCGCTGCTCACCGTGCCGCCGGGGCCGACGACCTCGTAGCCGGCGGCCTCGAAGTGGCCCGGGCTGCGGCGCAGCTGCGGCACGAGTTCCTGGCGGGCGATGGCGGCCGGCACGTTCCAGAAGGGCCTGAATTCGATGCGCCGCAGCGGCTCGATGAACAGCGGCGTGCGATGGCGGTAGGCGCGGCCGACGATGACCTTCATCGTCTGCCGCACCCTCACCTGCCCGTCGTGCACCTCGTAGGCGCGCAGCACGAACTCGGGCACGTTGATGACCACCATGCGCGGCCCCTGCAGCAGCGGCGTCCAGCGCAGGCGCTCCAGTGTCAGCTCGATCTGGCGCGCCCGCTTTGCCGGGCCGACCTGCAGCGCGGCCCAGGTGGCCCGGCCGATGACGCCGTCAACGGCCAGGCCGTGACGGCGCTGGAAGGCCTTGACGGCTTCGACGAGCGCGCCGTCGTAGAGCACGGACGCGGATGACGGCGCCACGGCCGCAGGTGGCAGGTCGCCCAGCAGGTGCAGTCGCGCCGCCAGAGCTGCCAGTCCCGGCCAGGCCTGCCCGGGGTCGAGCGCGGCCATGGCGCCACGCCGAGCTGGCGGCGGCAGCGGCGGCAGGCCCTGCCGCCAGGCCGGGTGGTCCGACAGTTCCTGGTAGCGCGCCAGTGCCTGCCGCAGCGCGTCGTAGATCGGCAACTGCGGCACCGCGCTGGCCACCGCGCCGGCCAGCCGGCCGGCGGCCAGCGCCGCACGCAGCGCGCCGGCGGCATCGAAGGCGCTGCGCCCGGGGGGTTTGAAACGCTGGTGCACCTGGCGCGGGTCGACGCGCCCGCCGTGCAGGTGCTGCAGGTAGCGTTGCACGGCCGCGTCCAGCGCAAGGCCAAGGCGTTCGACCTGTACCGGCGTGGGCGGCGGGCCCTGGCGGGCGGCTTGCACGGCACGCTGCAGGGGGCCGGCGCCGTAGTCGGCCGGGTCCAGGCCGTGGCTGGCGGCGTCGGCCAGCAGGGCCACGGCCTCCAGCGCCACAGGGGCCGGACGGGGGCCGTCGAACCAGGCGCCTTGTGCATGGGCCAGCCACGGTGCGGCGAGCAAGGCCCCCAGCAGGGCCAGCGCGCGCCACGCGGCCAAGGTGCTCAGCGCCGGTCGCCCATGGCGTGGGCGATGGTGCCGAGGTCGACGTACTCGAGCTCGCTGCCCGCCGGCACGCCGCGCGCCAGCCGCGTGACCTTGAGCCCGCGCGCCTTCAACGCCGCGGCCAGCGCATGCGCCGTGACCTCGCCCTCGGCGGTGAAGCCGGTGGCCAGGATGACCTCTTCGACGCCGGCCTCGGCGGCGCGTTCGAGCAGCCGCTCGGCGCCGATGTCGCCGGCGCCGACGCCGTCGAGCGGGCTGATGCGGCCCATGAGCACGAAGTACAGGCCCTTGTAGCTGCCGCTGCGCTCCAGCGCCGCCTGGTCGGCCGGGGTCTCCACCACGCACAGCAGGCGCGCGTCACGCCGCGAGTCCCTGCAGGTGCTGCAGACCTCGGCTTCGGTAAAGGTGTGGCAGCGCTGGCAGTGGCGCATGCGCTTCACGGCATCGGCCAGCGCCGTGGCCAGCCGGCGCGCACCGTCGCGGTCGTGCTGCAGCAGGTGGAAGGCCATGCGCTGCGCCGACTTCACGCCCACGCCGGGCAGGCGGCGCAGCGCATCGACCAGGCCGTCGAGGGCGGGTTCAGCCAATGCCGTGACAGCCTCAGAAGGGGAACTTCATCCCGGGAGGCAATGGCATGCCGGCCGTCAGCTTGCCCATCTTCTCGCTGCTCACCTCTTCGGCGCGGCGCACGGCGGCGTTGAAGGCGGCGGCCACCAGGTCTTCCAGCATGTCCTTGTCTTCGGCGAGCAGGCTGGGGTCGATGGTGACGCGCTTGACGTCGTGCTTGCAGGTCATCACGACCTTCACGAGGCCGGCGCCCGACTGGCCCTCGACCTCGATCAGCGCCAGTTCGTCCTGCGCCTTCTTCATGTTGTCCTGCATCGCCTGGGCCTGCTTCATCAAGCCGGCGAGTTGGCCCTTCATCATGGTCTGTTCCTCAGTTGCTAGAGCGGTTTGATCGAGCCGGGCACGATGCGGGCAGTCTTGAACTGCGCCAGCATCTCGCGCACCAGCGGGTCGGACTGGATGGCGGCCTCGGCGGCCGCCTGGCGGCGCTGGCGCTCGGCGGCGTCGCGACGGGCGGGGGTGTCCTCGGGCACCCCGGGCTCAAGTTCCAGCTGCACGGCATGGCCCAGGGCATCGGCCAGCACGACGGCGAGCTTGTCGCGCAGCGCAGGCGTGCGCAGGGTGTCGCGCTCGACGCGCAGCCTCCAGACGGGCGGCACGGCCGTGCCGTCGATGCCCACGAGGCCGCCTTGCAGGGCCAGCTCGCGGGTCAACGCACCGAGCGTACCGTCCTCGCACAGGGGCTTGACCAGCGCGTACCAGCGGTCGCCCAGCGCTGCATCGGCGGGCGCAGACGGCGCCGGCACGGACACGGCGGCTTCGGCTGGCCGAGCGGGTTCCGGTTCCGGTTCCGGTGCGGGTGCGGGTGCGGGTGCGGGTGCGGGTGCGGCCGTCTCGAGCGCCCAGGGCGGGGCGGGCGGGGCCGCCACGAACGGCGCCGCAGCCGAGGCTGGAGCAGCGCGTGCCGGCGCGGCACGCGTCACCGGCAGCGGCACCACGGGCAGTGTCATGGCCGGCGGCGGCGGTGCGCGCAACGGCGCCGCGCGGGCCGGCTCGCGCGGCGCCGCCGCACGCGGCCGGCCTTCGCCGCCCTGCGCCGGAAAGGCCAGGAAGCGCAGCAGCACCATGGTCAGTGCGCCGTACTCGTCGCTCATCAGACCGAGCTCTTCGCGGCCGTGCAGCACCATGCTGTAGAGCAGTTGCGTCTCGTCGGCGGCCATCACGTCGGCCAGCGCGCGGGCGTCTTCGGTGTCGGGGTCCTGCGCGTCCAGCGCGCCGGGCACGGCCTGCTGCACTGCCATCTGCTGCAGCAGCGTGGACATCTCCTCCAGCGTGCCGGCGGCGCTGAGGCCGAGGCCGCGCAGCGCGTCGACGGCGGCCAGCACGGCAGCACCGTCCTGCGCGGCCAGGGCCTGCACCAGCCTGCGCGCATGGCCGCGATCGACACTGCCGAGCATGGTGCGCACCACGTCTTCCTGCAGGCGCCCGCCGCCATAGGCGATGGCCTGGTCGGTGAGCGACAGGCCGTCGCGCATGCTGCCGCGTGCCGCACGGCCCAACAGGCGCAGCGCACCGGCGTCGGCGGGCACGCCTTCGGCCTCGAGCACGCGCTGCAGGTGCTCGCGCACCGTCTGCGGCGCCATCGGGCGCAGGTTGAACTGCAGGCAGCGGCTCAGCACCGTGGGCAGCACCTTCTCGGGGTCGGTGGTGGCCAGCACGAACTTCAGGTAGTCGGGGGGTTCTTCCAGCGTCTTCAACAGCGCGTTGAAGGCGTCCTTGCTGAGCTGGTGGGCCTCGTCGATCATGAAGACCTTGAAGCGGCCCATGCCGGGCTTGTAGGCGGCGCGCTCGATGAGGTCCTTGATCTCGTCCTTGCCGCCGTTGCTGGCGGCGTCCATTTCGATGTAGTCGAGGTAGCGGTCGGCGTCGATCTCGGTGCAGGCCTGGCACACGCCGCAGGGCTCGGCGGTGATGCCGCCGCTGCCGTCGGGGCCGGTGCAGTTCAGGCTCTTGGCCAGGATGCGGCTGACCGTCGTCTTGCCGATGCCGCGCGTGCCGGTGAAGAGATAGGCGTGGTGCAGCCGGCCCTGCGTCAGCGCGTTGCTCAGGGCCTGCACGACGTGCCCCTGCCCCACCATCTGCGCGAAGCTGCGGGGGCGGTACTTGCGTGCGAGAACGACGTAGGACATGGACGCGGATTCTAGGCGGCGGGCCCCCGGGGATAATCCGCCCATGACCCCATCCGCCCCCACCCCGCTGAGCTACGAGCAGGCGGGCGTCCAGTACGACCTCATCGACCCCCTGAAGGTGGCCGCGCAGCACGCCGCCGCGGCCACCGCGCCGCATCTGGCGGGCCACGGTTTCAGCGAAGTGGCCGCGTCGCGCGGCGAGTCGGCCTACGTCGTCGATGTCGGGCCCTTCTACGTCGCCAGCATCGTCGAGTGCCTGGGCACCAAGACCCTGGTCGCCGACGACATGCAGCGCCTGACCGGCAAGAGCTGGTTTGCCGGCATTGCGCAGGACACCATAGCGATGGCCGTCAACGACCTGATCACCGTCGGCGCCACGCCGTTGGTGGTGCAGGCCTACTGGGCTGCCGGTGGCAGCGAGTGGTTCACCGACGCGCAGCGCGCGCACGCCCTGGTCGAGGGCTGGAAGGCCGCCTGCGACACCTGCAAGGTGGCCTGGGGCGGCGGCGAGACGCCGGCACTGGCCGGCATCGTCGAGAACGGGCGCATCGACCTGGCCGCGTCCTGCACCGGCCTGGTCAACCCCAAGCCACGGCTGAGCCTGGGCGACGCGCTGGCGCCTGGAGACGCCATCGTGCTGCTGGCCAGCAGCGGCATCCACGCCAACGGCCTGAGCCTGGCGCGCAAGCTGGCAGAACGGCTGCCGCAGGGCTACCTGACCGAGATCGAGCCCGGCCTGGGTTATGGCCAGGCCCTGCTGGCGCCGACCACGCTGTACTCGCCGGTGACCGAGGCACTGTGGGCCGCCGGCATCCCGGTGCATTACGCCGCCAACATCACCGGCCACGGCTGGCGCAAGCTGCTGCGCCATCCCAAGGCGTTGACCTACCGCGTGCACACCGTGCCGCCCGTGCCGCCGGTGCTGCGCTTCATCCAGCAACAGGCCGGCCACGACGCCGCCGAGGCCTACGGCACGCTGAACATGGGTGCCGGTTTCGCACTCTTCGTCGCCGCCGAGAACGCCGCGCGCACGGTGGACGTGGCGCGCACGTGCGGCATCGCCGCGTGGCACGCCGGCCGTGTCGAAGCCGGGCCCAAGGCGCTGCACATCGAGCCGCTGGGCGTGCAGTTCAGCGGCGACTCGCTGCAGCTGCGCTGAGGCCCGCGGCGGGCGCCGGCGCTCGCTTAGAATCCACCCTGCCGGGCCTCCCCGCATGGAAGCGCGCCCAACCGGGTCAGGTGGGGAACCAAGCAGCCCTTAGCGTTGCAACCAGTGCCGGGGTCAGGCTCGGCACCCCTCGCGGCCTTTCTGTGCTCAGGCTTGGCCCTTGGCGAAAGCCAGCGCCGCCTGGTCGCGCAGGGCGCGCAGCAGCGCCAGTTCGTCCTCGTCCAGCACGATGGCGCCGGCAGCCGACTTGTCACCGTAGATCAGGCCGATAGGCTGGCCCTTCAGCATCAGCGGCAGGAGCAGGAAAGTGGGTGCGTTGACGCGTTGGCGGTACCAGGCCGGCAAGCGGGCCGCCACGGTAGCGGCGTCACGAACCATCAGGTCGGCCCCCTTGGCGGTGAGCCAGGCGAACAGGTCGCCGACGGCGTTCAGGTCGGGTTGGATGCGGAAGGCCGCGCTGATTTCGGCGCCGCCCTGGCCGAGGCCGATGCGGCCGCTGAGCCGCTTGTGTCCGGCCTCGCGCAGGCACAACACGACCCGGCGGAAGTCCAGCGCGCTGTACATCGTGTTCAGCACCTTGGGCAGCACGTCGCCGAGCCGCATCGACGGGCTGGCGACGGCCATGCGCACCTCGTCCAGTGCCTTCGTCATCGCGGCATGGGCAGCGCTGGGCTCCAGCGGCATCGGCATGGTCGCGATGTCGACCGGGCCGACCACGCTGCCGTCGCCGGTCAGGCTGGGCCCCGGCAGGTGGGTGGCTTCCAGCAGGCGCCGGGCCGGCGCCCCGGCAGCCACATGCACCCCCAGGGCTTGCGCCAGACTCTTCAAGTGGTTCCGTGTGGCATAGCTGGCCGAAACCAGGTCGCGTGCCTGCAGCCCGAGGGCAGGCGCGTAGGTCTCGGCCGTGAGGTGCAGCGCTGCGACCTGTGCGTCGCCGTCGCTGCCGAGCATGGCGTCGGCAATGGCGTTGGCACTGCGTGCCAGCCAGCGCTGGCGCTCGATGCCGCGCTCGGCGGGCCGCGACGGCGCGTCGCCTCTGGGCAGGCGCAGCACGTTACGCAGGCTGGCGGGCAGGCCCCAGGCCTCGGCCACGCCGGCGCCCAGGTCGTCCAGGCTGAGCCCGAGCACCCGTCTGGCGACCGCCTCACGGCGCACCGCCGAGGCGGGCGAAGTGAGGTCGGCGCCCAGCGCCTGCCTGATCTGCACCGCTTCGTCCGGCAGGTAGCACTCGGTGAGCAGCCGGCCCAGGTTCTGGAACATGGCCCCGAGAAAGGCCTCTTCGCCTTTGCGGGCCGTGCTAGTGAGCTCTTCGGCCAGGGCGCCGGCCATCAGGGCACGCAGAAACTCCTCCTTCAGCACGCCGGCGTGGGCCTTGTCGGTCATGTGCTCCAGCAGCACCACCGACAAGGCCATGTTGCGTATGCCCGCAAAGCCCACCAGCGCCACGGCGCGCGAGACGGTGCCTATGCCTTCTCCGGCCACCGACGTGAAGTGCGCCGTGTTGACCATGCGCAGCAGCTTGTTGGTGAGCGAGACGTCCTTGAGGATCTCGTCGGACAGCTTGCGCAGGCTGTCGGTCTCCGACGCTGCCACCCGCTGAATGCGCACGACGCTGGACGACAGTGCCGGGAAATCGGTCTTGTGGCGCATGCGCCGCAACAGGAACTCGAGCGTGGCGTGGCTGCTGCCGGCGTCGGGGTCGGCGGCATCGTCGGGGTTCAGCCAGGCGCGCAGGGCCGTCTGCATGGCGCGCGCGCTGTCGTAGCGCGAGGCAATGTCGCGCGTCAGGGCGCGCTGCACGATGCCGCGCAGCGTGTCGTCCACCTTGGCCGTGGCGGGCAGGCGCAGATCCTCGCGCTTCACACGCTCGACGGCTCGGCAGGGGTCGGTCTCGCGCAGCAGCGGCGCGCCGGCCAGCAGTTCGCCCAGCAGTGCGCCGGCAGCGAAGACGTCCATCGCGGGCACCGGCGCCTCGCCTCGGGCGGCCTCGGGCGAGATGTAGCCCGGCGTGCCCATGATGCGGCCGTCGCCGGCCTCGGCGGGGGCGCCGCGACGAAGAGGCTCGGGCACCGCCACGCGCGCGGCAATGCCGAAGTCCATCACGCGGGCCCGGCCGTCGCGGCCGAGAAGGATGTTCGACGGCTTGAGGTCGCGATGCACGATGCCCATCTCGTGCGCGGCGGCCAATGCGTCGAGCACGTCGACCATCAGCGCCACGGCCTCGCGGGCCGGCATCGGGGGCTTGCCGCGGCGCGCCTGCGCCAGCGTCGGCCCCTCGACGTACTCGAAGACGAGGTAGGGCTGGCCTTCGTGCTCGTCGGCCTCGAACACCGGCACGATGTTGGGGTGGCCGAGCCGGCTGACGGCACGGGCCTCGTGCAGCCAGACGCTGACGGCGTCGGCGCCGGCATCGGGGTCCAGCAGCTTGAGCGCCACCTCGCGCTCCAGGCGCGGGTCGTGGGCCAGCCAGACACGCGCCTGGGCACCGCGCCCCAGTTCGCGCTGCAGTTCGAAACGGGCCAGCTGCCCGTTGGCCGTCACCATGGACGGACTGCCCAGCTGTCCGTCGGTCGGGCCATGATCCATGCGCTGTCATCCGTCGGGCCGCACGACCCGAGAGCGAAGTCATGCACTCTCATGACCGCAGCCGGGAGACTGGCTGCGCCGGCTCGGTCTCCAGCGGCATCATCCCGGTCGACGTCATCGCCAAGGGCGACGTGGTCTTGGACTGCAGCGCTTCCTGCAGTTCACGCAAGCCGAAGTCGAGCAGTCGGCCGTAGCGCGTGACGACGCGTGTCAAAGCCGCCGCGACCCGCGGCGCAGGCTGCGACAGCGCGTCGACGGCCTCGTTGGCGCAGCTGGCTGCGGCACGCAGCAGGTCGTCGTCGCCGTCGGCGCTGCGCGGGTTGGTGGCCAGCGGCTGGCGCCGGACCATGACCAGCACGTTGTCGTCCAGCCCCCAGTAGTGGGCCACCGCCGCACCCAGCACCTCGATGTCGACGCCGAGCACGGCGAACGACGCACCCTCCTCGGTCATGCCGGGTTCCTCGGGCTCTTCGGGCTTCGCCGCCGGGGCTGGCTGCATCAGGCGGCGGATCTGTGACGCCTCGTCGGGGAAGTGGTAGTGCACGACCAGCCGGCCGAGGTTCTGCATCAGCGTGATCAGGTAGATCACCTCGGGGTCGTAACCCGCCGGGCGCAGCGCCACGGCCACGCGACCGGCCCGCTTGCAGCGATCGAAGAGACGTTCGAGGTCGGTCGCGCCGGTCTCGTTGAGCGGCCCTGGCCACGGACGCAGTGACAGTGCGGCCCGACGCACGCCGTCCAGGCCCATCATCGCGATGGCCCGCCGTACCGTGAGCACCGGGCCGCTGCCCGATATCTGGGCACCTCGCACCTGCGCGGAGTTGACCAGACGCAGCAGCTCGAAGGACAGCGCGAGGTCGTCGAGAACCACTTCGGCGAGGTCAGCGGTGCGACCGCGTTCCATCATCGCCAGTCGCGCGGCGCGATCGGCGCCGCCGGGAGAGGCTGGCAGGACGCCCGCATTGCGCAGCCGGTCGGCCAGCAAGGTCAGCGGACCGCCGCCGGCGCTGCTCTCGCTTTGCTGCCAGCCTTCGAGCGCACGCAGCAGCGTGCGTGCGCCGCGGTAACGCTGGCGCTCCTGGCGATCGGTGGCGCGGTTGGCGATGGCGCGCAGCGGCTCGGGCACCGGCTGCGCGGTGCTCCAGGGCAGGCGCACGATCTCGCGGCCGACCGGGGGCAGGCGCACGATGACGCGGCCGATGTCGGGCTCTTCGAGCGCAGGCTGGCCGGTGAGCAGCAGGTGAAGCAGCGCGCCGCAGGCCAGCACGTCGCGTTCGGCGGCCGCACGCTGGGTTCGCAGGCTGCTCGGCGGGTCGCCGGCAACGTGGGCCATCTCGATGGCGACCGACAGGCCGGCCAGGCGCAGCTGCCCGCCGTCGCTCAGCAGCAGCATGTAGGGCTGCAGGTCGTGGTGGGCCAGGCCCGCTTCGTGCGCATAGGCCAGGGCCTGCAGCAACTGGGTCGTCCACTCCACGGCCTCGAGCGCGGGCACGCCGCGCGCGGGCAGGCGTTCGGCCAGGGTCGCGGCTTCCCGAGGGTCGTAGGCCACGAACGGCCAGCCGTCCTGCACGCCGGTCTCGACGACAGCGGCGAGCAAGGGGTGGTCGAGTCTCGACGCCTGTCGCACCGACTGCTGCCAGCGCTCCATGGCGGCCGCGTCGGCCGGTTGCACGCGCGGCAGCACGAGCACCAGTTCCTGCCCGACCCGGGGGTCGGCCACGCGCCAGGCCATGGTGCGTTCGCTCTTGCCGAGCAGGCGCAGCAGTTGCATGCGGCCGAACCAGCGCACCGCCGGCGCGCGCGCCGCTGCAGTGGGGTCGTGAGGGGGGCTGGACATAGCACCCTGATTGCACCGCCCTCTGGCCCTGCGCAATGACTTGAACAGAGCCGACTTCGGGCCCCAGTTTGGGGCCGACGTGCACGGCCTGCGGGTGAGCGGACGCGTTTGCCCTGCCGCCCGGCGCCCGGGTAGGGGGCGACGCCGCCGGCCTGCCCCGTCGCCACCGCAGCGATGCCGCGACCGGCCCGCACGAAGCACGCGGGCCGATATGTCAAAATTCCGCCGGCCTGATGCGTGCGTGGCGTCGCCATGAACCAGGGCTCCGGAGACCCTTCCATGAGCAGCGAACTGATCAAACACATCACCGACGACTCTTTTGGCGCCGACGTCCTGCAGTCCGACAAGCCCGTGCTCGTCGACTACTGGGCCGAATGGTGCGGACCCTGCAAGATGATCGCGCCCATCCTCGACGATGTCTCCAAGGACTACGACGGCCGCCTGCAGATCGCCAAGATGAACGTCGACGAGAACCGCGAGGTGCCGCAGAAGTACGGCATCCGCGGCATCCCGACGCTGATGCTGTTCAAGGGCGGCGAGCTCGCCGCCACCAAGGTCGGCGCGCTGTCCAAGGCCCAGCTGACAGCCTTCCTCGACGGTCATCTATAATTCGATCGACCAGCCGGCACCGTATGTGCCGGCAGGCTGACGCGCCACCACGCACGCCCCGCCGGCCCTATGCCGGCGCGACTCAGGCCCCCCGCGTGGCTCCGGCGACCATCACCCGCGTCATGCCGCCCGTGCCGACTTCAAGGCACGCGAGCCGCAGCGCACCTGCCCTGCGAGGGTGCTCTCCATGCACTTGTCCGAACTGAAAGCCATGCACGTCTCAGCGCTCATCACCATGGGTGAAGCGCTGGAGATCGAGAACGTCGCCCGCCTGCGAAAGCAGGAGCTGATGTTCGCCATCATGAAGAAGCGCGCCAAAGGTGGCGAGCAGGTCTTCGGCGACGGCGTGCTGGAAGTGCTGCCCGACGGCTTCGGCTTCCTGCGCAGCATCGAGGCCAGCTACATGGCCAGCACCGACGACATCTACCTGTCGCCGAGCCAGATCCGCCGCTTCAACCTGCACACCGGCGACATGGTCGAGGGCGAGGTGCGCGTGCCCAAGGACGGTGAACGCTACTTCGCGCTGGTCAAGGTCGACCGCGTGAACGGCCTCACGCCCGAGGAGAGCAAGCACAAGATCATGTTCGAGAACCTGACGGCGCTGTTCCCGAAGGAGCAGTTCAAGCTCGAACGCGACGTCAAGGCCGAAGAGAACATCACCAGCCGCATCATCGACCTCATCGCGCCCATCGGCAAAGGCCAGCGCGCGCTGCTGGTGGCGCAGCCCAAGACCGGCAAGACGGTCATGATGCAGCACATCGCGCATGCACTGGTGGCCAACCACCCCGAGATCCACCTCATCGTGCTGCTCGTCGACGAGCGGCCCGAGGAAGTGACCGAAATGCTGCGCACCGTGCGCGGCGAGGTCATCAGCAGCACCTTCGACGAACCCGCGGCGCGCCACGTCCAGGTGGCCGAGATGGTGATCGAACGCGCCAAGCGCCTGGTCGAGCTGAAGAAGGACGTGGTCATCCTGCTCGACAGCATCACCCGCCTGGCGCGTGCCTACAACAACGTGCTGCCGTCCAGCGGCAAGGTGCTGTCGGGCGGCGTCGACGCCAACGCGCTGCAGCGCCCCAAGCGTTTCTTCGGCGCCGCGCGCAACACCGAGGAAGGCGGCACGCTGACCATCATCGGCACCGCGCTGGTCGACACCGGCTCGAAGATGGACGAGGTCATCTACGAGGAATTCAAGGGCACCGGCAACTGCGAGATCCACCTCGACCGGCGCATGGCCGAAAAGCGCGTCTACCCGTCCATCCTCATCAACAAGAGCGGCACGCGGCGCGAGGAACTGCTGCTCAAGCCAGAAATCCTGCAAAAGAGCTGGATCCTGCGCAAACTGCTCTACCCGATGGACGAGATCGAGGCGATGGAGTTCATCCTCGAAAAGATGAAGGCGAGCAAGAACAACCTCGACTTCTTCGACATGATGCGCCGCGGCGGCTGACCTATAATCTTTGGTTTTTCGCCCCCACGGAAAGTACGTTGCCGCCCGTGGCCATCCCGGCCACAGCAGCGCGGCTGCCAGAACACACAGAGGCTCCCCATGAAAGACGGCATTCACCCCAACTACCGCGAGGTCTGCTTCCAGGACCTGTCCAACGGCTTCAAGTTCGTCACGCGTTCGTGCGCGCCGACCAAGGAAATGATCAAGTTGGAAGACGGCCGTGAACTGCCGCTGATCAAGCTGGAAACCACCAGCGAGACGCACCCCTTCTATACCGGCACGCAGAAGAGCATCGACAACCTCGGCGGCCGCGTCGAGAAGTTCCGCAACAAGTTTGCGCGCGTCGGCCTGAAGAAGTCGTCGGCGCCCGCCGCCGCCGACGGCGCCGCAGACTGATCGTCTGATCCACCCCGGCGGGTGACGAGGAGGCAGCTTGGGCTGCCTCTTTTCATTTGGCCTGTGGGCGGCCTGCGGCCCGCGGCCTCGTCTGCCATCGTGTTGCACGCAACGACGCTGCAGGTGTGCCGGCATTCGATAGCATCACCGCGCCGCCATGAACCGCCCCAAACCCGCCCTCGTCACCGTGCGTGGCGCCCGCCGCCTGCCACGCGTGGCGCTGCTGCTGCTGTGTGCGACCTACGTGCTGCCCGGGCTGGTCGGCCGTGACCCCTGGCGCAACGCCGACGTCACGGCCTTCGGGAAGATGGTGGCCATCGCCGAAGGCCGCACCCCTTGGTGGGCGCCGGTGCTGGGCGGCATCACGGCCGACACCGCCCTGCTGCCCCACTGGCTGGGCGCGGCTTTCATCGCCATGGGCCAAGGCGGGCTCGACCCCGCGCTGGCGGCGCGCCTGCCTTTTGCCCTGTTGCTGGGCCTGACGCTGGCGCTGACCTGGTACACGACCTTCCACCTGGCGCGCACCGACGCGGCACAGCCCGTGCCGTTTGCGTTCGGCGGCGAGGCCGGCCCGATCGACTATGCGCGAGCCGTAGCCGACGGCGCCGTGCTGGCACTGATGGCCACGCTGGGCTTGCTGCAGCTCGGCCACGAGACGACACCCGAGCTCGGCCAGCTGTGCGCGATGGCCCTTTACACCTACGCGTTGGCGGCGGCACCTTACCGGGTGGCGTTGTCGCGCGCGGCCGTGCTGGCCGCCCTGCCCCTGCTGGCCGGCAGCGGTGCGCCCAGCATGGCCCTGGCCGCCGGCCTGGGCGGGTTGATCGTCTGTGCGTTCTCGCGCTACGCCCAGGTGCGCGCGTTCACGCTGTGGGTGGCGCTGGCGATGTCGGCAGCGGCCGTGCTGGCGATGGCGTTGGGCGCGTGGCGTTGGCGCGCCACGGGCCTGGCGGGCGACGATCTCGCACCCATCGCCCGCCAGTGGCTGTGGTTCCTGTGGCCCGTATGGCCGCTGGCGCTGTGGACCCTGTGGCGCTGGCGCCAGCAGCTTTCGCACCGGCACCTGTCGGTGCCCCTGGTCGCCGCGACGGTGGCACTGTCATCCAACATCACGATGGGGGGCTCTGATCGCGCCCTCATGCTGGGCTTGCCCGGCATGGCCGTGCTGGCGGCGTTTGCGCTGCCGACGCTCAAGCGCAGCGCCGCTGCCGCCATCGACTGGTTCTCGATGTGCTTCTTCACGGCCTGTGCCATCACCATCTGGGTCGTCTACACATCGTTGCAGACGGGCGTGCCGGCCAAGCCGGCTGCCAACGTGACCAAGCTGGCGCCTGGCTTCGTCACCGGATTCTCGGCGCTCGAACTGATGCTGGCACTGGCCGGCACCCTGGCCTGGGTGTGGCTGGTTCGCTGGCGCACCGGTCGCCATCGCGAGGCGCTGTGGAAGAGCCTGGTGCTGCCGGCCAGCGGCGTGGCGCTGTGCTGGTTGTTGTTGATGACGCTGTGGCTGCCGCTGTTGGACTACGCGCGCAGCCCGCGGCCCTGGGTCCAACGGGTAGCGACCATGGTGCCTGCCGATGCCTGCATCGCTGGGGCCACGCTCGCGCCGCCTGCGGTGGCGGCGCTGGAATACTTCGGCCGCTGGCGCGTGGACGCCCGCGCGACGGCCGCCGACGGCGCCTGCGGCTGGCAGCTGCGGGTCAGCAAGACGCGCCCACTGCCGGCGGCACCGCCGGGTTGGCAACTCGTCGGCGAAGCCAGGCGGCCGACCGACCGTGACGAGGTGACGCAGGTCTTCAGGCGCAGCGTGCCCTGAATCCCGCCCTGCCTGCTCAGCCGGCTGCAGCCGCAGCGGCCATGCTCTCGGCACAGCGGCGGCCCACTGCGGCGTCACGTGCTTCCACCATCACGCGCAGCACGGGCTCGGTACCCGAGGCACGAATCAGCACACGGCCGCCGTCCCCCAGTTCCTTCTCGGCGTTATGGCGCGCCTGGCTGAGCGCCGTGTTCTGCTGCCAGTCGCTGCCCACGCGCAGGCGCACGTTGATCATGGTCTGCGGGTACAGGCTGACGCCGTCGAGCAGGGCCGCCAAGGTCGTGCCGGCGCTGCGCACGGCATGCAGCACCTGCAGCGCGCTGACGATGCCGTCGCCGGTGGTGTGGCGGTCCAGCGCCAGCAGGTGGCCCGAGCTCTCGCCGCCCAGCTGCCAGCCCCTTGCGGTGAGCTCTTCCAGCACGTAGCGGTCGCCGACCTTGGCGCGCACCATGCGCACGCCGCGCTGCGCCAGCGCCTGCTCGATGGCGATGTTGGTCATCAGCGTGCCCACCACGCCCTGCACCGGCCGCTTCTGCGCACTGCGGTCCATGGCCAGCACGTAGAGCAGTTCGTCACCGTTGTAGAGGCGGCCCTGCGCGTCGACGAGCTGCAGGCGGTCGGCATCGCCGTCGAGCGCGATGCCGTAGTCGGCGCGATGCTCGGCCACGGCCCTGACCAGTGCCTGCGGCGAGGTGGCGCCGACGCCGTCGTTGATGTTGATGCCATCGGGCGCACAGCCTATGGTCTCTACCGCCGCGCCGAGCTCGTGAAAGACATCGGGGGCGACGTGATAGGCCGCGCCGTGGGCGGCGTCGACGACGATCTTCATGCCGCGCAGCGACAGGCTGTGCGGCACCGTGCTCTTGCAGAACTCGATGTAGCGGCCGCGCGCGTCCTCGAGGCGGCGGGCCTTGCCCAGGCGTGCCGAGTCGACCCAGCGCGGCGCTCGCCCGAGTTCGCTCTCGACATCCGTCTCCCACTCATCGGGCAGCTTCTCGCCGCGCGCGGAGAAGAACTTGACGCCGTTGTCGGCAAAGGCATTGTGCGAGGCGCTGATGACGACACCCAGGTCCAGCCGCAGCGCGCGCGTCAGGTAGGCCACGCCGGGCGTGGGCAGCGGGCCGCTGAGCAGCACATCGACGCCGGCCGACGCAAAGCCGGCCTCGAGCGATGACTCGAGCATGTAGCCCGAGATGCGCGTGTCCTTGCCGATCAGCACGGTCGGGCGCTCGCCGTCACGGCGCAGCACCTGGCCGACCGCATGGCCCAGCCGCAGCATGAAGTCGGGGGTGATGGGTGGCGTGCCGACCGTGCCACGGATGCCGTCGGTGCCGAAAAACGTTCTGCTCACTTTTGTTCGCTCCTTGGCCGTCATTTTCGGCCCAGCGCGCCGCTTGGCAGCGCCCCCGCGGCCCAGCCAGTCGAAAGAAGTCGTGACTCAGTCGCCGCCGGCCGCGAGCCAGACCTTCAGCGCGTCGACGGTGGCCGCAACATCATGAACACGCACGACCGCCGCGCCGTGGTGAACGGCGGCCAGCGCGGCGGCCACGCTGGCGGCCTGGCGGTCGGCAATCGCGCGCCCGGTCAGCACGCCCAACGTGCCCTTGCGCGACCAGCCCACCAGCAGCGGCCGGCTGAGCCGCCCCACCAGCTCGCGCTGCCGGCGCAGCAGCGCCAGGTTGTGCTCGGGCCGCTTCGCGAAGCCGATGCCGGGGTCGAGCATGATGCGTTCGGCCGCCACGCCGGCTGCCATGACCTGCTCGGCGCGCTGCGCCAGGAACGTCGCCACCTCGGCCACGACGTCGGCGTATTCGGCTTCACCCTGCATCGTGGCGGGCTCGCCGCGCATGTGCATCAGGCACACGCCGGCAGCAGGATGCGCGGCCACGGCCTCCAACGCGCCGGCGCGCCGCAGCGCGCGCACGTCGTTGACGATGTCGGCACCGAGCGCCAGCGCGGCACGCATCACGGCGGGTTCGCTGGTGTCGACGGAGATCGGCACGCCCAGGCCCAGCGCCCCTTCGACGACCGGCAGCACGCGCGCCATCTCTTCGGTGGCGCTGGGCGCCGCAGCGCCGGGCCGCGTCGACTCGCCACCGATGTCCAGCAGGTCGGCGCCTTCGTCCACCAGGCGACGGCAGTGCGCCAGTGCGCTGTCGGCCGTCGCGTGGCGGCCGCCGTCGGAAAACGAGTCGGGCGTGACATTGACGATGCCCATCACCCGTGGGCGGCCAAGGTCGATGCGGAAGCGGGCGGTCTGCCAGTGCATGCGTGGAAGCCTCATGCTGAAGCACCAATCGGCATAGGGGGCCCCCATTATCGGAGGCGCCCCTGCCACACCACCCGGCATGCGGGTCCGCACCGGGCGGTTCGAGAGGTTGAGGTCATGACAGCCGGGTTAATCCCAACCGGTCGAAGTATGCAAGGGTCAGCACGCGGTTGAGCGCCCCGTGACT